>CANQWU010000005.1 GCA_947627605.1 uncultured Clostridia bacterium | reverse complement strand
TTTATGTTTACTTTTTTCGACGTTTTTTCTCCTCCTTTTTAGCATATTTATATCTTTTTTTATAATCATATCTCATTTATTTTTATATCTCTTTTTATCCTTTTTTTACTTTTACATTTTTTATTCCATTTTTTCTTTTTTTTATATGTTTATATTTTTTATAAATTTTAATTTATTATTTTTATTTCTTGTTTTTATTTATTTCTTTTTTTTGATTTTTAATTTTTATTAACTTTATATTTTTTTCCTTCATTTTTTGTTTTATTTTTTATTCTATTTTTTGTAATTCCTTTTTTAATTTTTTTATTTATTTTTTATATTTTTATTTTATATTATCTATTCTATTTTTTATATTAATTTTTTTCTATTTTTATTTTTTTTATATTTATATTTATTTTTGCTTAAAATATATTTTTTAATTTTATTTTCTTCCTTATTATTTTTTCAAGAATAATATTTTTTGATTTCTTCTTTTTTACTTTTAAAAAATTTCTATATAATTTTAAAAATCTTATTTTATTGTTTTAGTTTTTTATATAATATTTTTTTATCTTCAGATTTTCTATGTGTTTTATTTTTACATTTTTGAAGTAAATTTCTTTGGCTTCTTTCTACTCCATTATTTCATTTTTATATCTATTCTTGTCATATTTTCTTGTTTTGCACTTTCCATATTGCTAGGGTATATGTGTTTTCATCTGTTTTTCTATTCCTAATTTTTGATCCATTTTTTCTATTTATGTTTACTTTTTTCTCTTTCTTTTTAGCATATATATCTCTCTTTTTTTAATAATCTAACATTAGTTTTCTATATAAATTTTAAATTTTGAGCATTTCTTTTTTTATTATTTTATTTTTCTTAAATATTTCTTTTAAAATTCCAATGTCGATTTTTTTATTTTTTTCCTTTGAATAAAAAAATAAATATATATTTTTATTATTTATTTTTTTATATTTTTCTAATTTATTTTTTGTGATTTTAATATCTTTAAAATCATTTTCTAATATAAAAATATTTTTTTCTACCATTTGCATAATTTTTTGATTTAATTGTATATAATTATTTTCCAAAATTTCAATAATAATTTTATCATATTTTTTTGCATTTTTTTCTATTATAGAAATTATTTTTTTTTCTTCTTTTTCATCATTATTTTTTATGATTTTAGATAATCCTGTTAAAAGCTTTACATTTTTATTAATATATATTAGAAAATTTTTATTTTCTATTTTGTTATATATTTTAGTTTTATGAAATGCTATATGCATATCTTCATAACCTAATTTTAAATCGACTAATAGTATTCTTTTCTTTGCATTTTTTAAATATCTTATATCTTGTAGTGGTAAAATAGTTTTATCTAAGTTCTTTCTTCTCTCTATTAAAACTGAATTTGTAATTGTTCCTGATTTCTGTATATAACTTTTTTTCTTTTTGATTCTCTCCTTTAAATATTTTTTCCACTTTTTTTGATTTATTTTTTCTTTTTGTTTTTTATTTTCATCTATAATTTTTTTTAATTTTATAATTTCCTCTTCCAACTCTTTTTTATTTTTTTGATTTTTTTCTTGGATAATTTCTATTAATTGTTTTGTATTTATTTCATCATTATAATAAATATTTTTTATTTCATTTTTCTTTAAAATTTCTTCTTTTTCGGAATCTTTGGTTTCTAGAATAAAAATTAATTCTATTTTTGAATTTATTTTTTTTATTTTTTGAATTAAATTTTCTATTGAAATTTTTCCTGGCAAATCATAATTAATGATAATAATATCTATTTCTTTTTTTATTTCTAATATTTCTAAAATTCCTTCTTTATAAATTATATCTTTATTTTCTATTTTTAAATTTTTTTGTTTTTGTAAATCTTTATTTAATTCTGGATAATTTAATGCTGTAATTATTTTTTTCATTCTTTTCCTTTCTTATTTTCTATTATACTTTTTTCTTCTTCAGATGCTTCTATTTTTGTTAAAATATGATCATCTCCAACAAACATAAGACACTCTCCTCTTTTTAAAGATTTTATTTCCACTTTTTCTTTTTCTGATAAATTTGCATATTGACTTAATACCTTAATATTTTCTTCTTCAAGAGAAAAAAATGTTTTTATACTAGAATTATTTAAAATGCTTTTACCATAAATTCCATCATCTAAACTAAAAATATCTGAAATATCTTGAGTTATTGCTACACTACTACCTCCATATTTTCTTATAGTTTTAAATATTTTATAAATAAAACTTGCAACATTTTTATTAGAAGTTACACCTATAAGTCGCCAAATTTCATCTAAATAAATAGCTTTTTTTTCTTTTCGATTTTCTTTTATTTTGTCCCAAAAAACATCTGTGAATAAGTACATTCCATATTGCAAATTTTCTTCTCCCAAATCATATACATCTGCAACAATTAAATCATTATTTAATTCAATGTTAGAATAATTATTAAAAAATTTCATAGATCCTTCTACAAATGGAATCAATTTTATTTTAAATTTTTTTGTTCTCTCATCTTTCCCTAGTATATTATATAAATCACTTAAAATTGGCATATCTTTAGCACTTTTAAATTCTTTTATAATTTTGTCTTTTTTAAATTTAAATAAACTATCATCATTAAATGTAATTCCTTTCTCTCGATAGGTCTCAATTAATTTTTCTTCTAAGATTGCTTTTTCCTCTTCATTCATTTCTCCAAAAATTAAATTAAAAAATCCTATTAACTTTGAAATCTTTGTTGCTAGATATCCATTTTCCCCTTCTTCAATACTTTCTTTTCTTATTTCTAAAATATTAATGTATGTCTTTGATGTTGGGCCTAATTTAATCATTGTTCCTTTCATGTTTTCACAAATATTTGAATATTCTCTATCTGGATCTATAATATATTGTTTGATGCCTAGTAATTTATATCTTAAAATTAATAATTTTGTATAAAATGATTTTCCTGCTCCACTTGTTCCAAAAATACAAATATTTGCATTTTTGTATTTAGTTGTATTGTATCTATCTATAAAAACTAGAGAATTATTATAAATATTAGTACCTATAAAAATTCCATCTACGTCAAATATTGTGGATGAAATAAATGGATATGTTGCTAATAATCCTGTTGTCAATACATTCCTTCTTGCCGCTTCTTTTATATTTTTTCCATTTTCCATTATTGGAATTGTAGCTAAAAACATTTCCTCTTGCCTAAAATTCGATCTCCTAGTTTGAATTCCCTTACTCTGTGCAATTCCTTCTATCTTATTTAAAAAATATTCTAAGTTTTTTATATCTTTATCATAAACAACTATATAAATATATAAAAAATATAAATCTTCATTATTCACTTGCATTTCTTTTCTAATATATTTAGCATCATTATATGTAAATGCTGCAATATCTATATCTTGCCTATTTTCATTTGTATCTTTTATTTCTACTCCTACATTTCCAATATTATAAGTTAATTCTTTTATCATTTTATATGTATCCTGTTTTTCATAAAAAATAGAAATATTCATATCAATATTTGTTTCAATTAAATTTTTTAAAATTAAATCTGTTTGTTCTCTATAATAATCAACTGCAATTAAACCAGAATAATATAAATTATCAATTTCTAAATATTTAGGATTTTGTAAATTTAAATAAGCTGGAATTATTTTATCTTTTTCTTGAACTATTCCAGAAAATATATTATTTTTTTCTATTTTTTTCATTTGACCTCCTCATATATTTTTTATTCATAATATAAATTTTTTCGGGTGTTAAAAAAAGAATATAAAATTTGAATTGTTTCTTTTTTATTCGAAATTTCTGTGACAGAATTTCCACATCTTGCTAGGCATTCTTTGATTTTAAAAAATTTTTCCTTTAGCTCATTTTTTATAATTTCGTCTGTTTGAATAAAATTTTTTTCATTACTTTTTTCATTTTCAATAATTATATAAAATTCTTTCGTGGATGATTTTTTAGATAAATTTAATTTTTGAATATATTGCAGATAATTTTTTGCAATGTTATTTAAATATTGATTTTGGGGTTTTTGAATATTTTTATTTATGTTTGAAATATGATATTGTAAATCTTCTTTTTTACTTTGAATTAAAATTTGGATATTAAAATTACAAGTTTTTAAAAATATTTTATAAGAATTTAAAATTGCATTTTTTTCTAAATCAGATTTTAAATTATAATTAATGGGGACTATTTTTATTATTTTGATATAATTTTGATTTTTTAATTTTATTATTCCATCATCATATATATTATCAATTGGAATCCATTCTTGAACGGTCTTTTGCTTCATTCATTCACCTCCTGTGGTTTTTTATTTTACAACATCTTTTTACTTTTGTCAACAAAAACATTTTGACAAAATTCGACATTTAAATATTTTTTATCATCTTTATTTCTTAATAAGTTATATGTATTAATAATAAAATTTCCTTATTTTGGATTTTCATAACTTTTATTTTTTTGTATATTTTTTTTATTTTTGTTTATAATATAATTGTAAGGTTGATTATAGTTGAGTCAAGAGTGTTAATAGATAATTTTTTGTTTATTAACATTCGGTCAAAGATATATTATTGTATATTTTATATGATAATATGTCGGCGAGAAGAATTTATTATTTGTATGAAGGCTGTATCTTTATTTATTTTATATATGGTCATAATATAGGTAATAAATTCGAGCTAAGATTATTTTTATATCTAGCTTAGTGGTCATTACTAGTCCCTTGTTTGGATGAATATGGTTATTTACGGTGTATCAATAGTCGAGCGAGTGATTAATATATGTGGTATCGGGCTTATTTATATAGCAATATATATTAGGTTTAAATATTAGATATATTAGTCTTAGCGAAAATTATATTTGGCTTTACAGATTAAGAGAGTGCATTTAATTTTTAATACACTCTCTTAAATTTTAAATATCTAGATTTTTTACATATTTTGCATTTTGTTCAATAAACTCTCTTCTTGGCTCTACTTCGTCTCCCATCAATAATGAGAATATTTCATCAGCTTTAATTGCATCTTCCATTGTTACTTTAATTAAAATTCTAGAATCTGGATTCATTGTTGTTTCCCATAATTGTTCTGGATTCATTTCTCCTAAACCTTTATATCTTTGCATTCCTAATGTTGTTCTATCAATACCTTCTTTTTCAAGTCTTTCTAGAGTCTTATCCAAATCTTCATCTGTATAACAATAAATATCTTGCATTCCTTTTTTATATAACTTATATAATGGTGGTTGTGCTAAATATACATTTCCATTTTCTATAAGTGGTCTCATATATCTAAAGAAAAATGTCAATAATAATGTTCTAATATGTGCACCATCTACATCAGCATCTGCCATAATAATTACTTTTCCATATCTAATTTTTGTAATATCAAAATCGCTTCCTATTCCTGCACCTAATGCAACAATAACTGGATTTAGTTTATCATTTCCATATATTTTATCTGCTCTTGCTTTCTCTACATTTAACATTTTTCCCCATAAAGGTAAAATAGCTTGAAATTTTCTATCTCTTCCCTGCTTTGCACTTCCTCCTGCTGAGTCTCCCTCTACTATATAAACTTCACATTCATCAGCTACTTTGCTACTACAATCTGCTAATTTTCCAGGTAATGTTGATGTTTCTAAACTGCTTTTCTTTCTAACCAATTCTCTTGCTTTTCTTGCTGCTTCTCTTGCTCTTGCTGCACTCACACACTTTTCTAAAACTGCTTTTGCTACCTGAGGATTTTCTTCTAAAAATGTTGATAAAGCTTCATTAACTACACTTGCAACAACTGCTGTTACCTCACTATTTCCTAATTTAGTTTTTGTCTGCCCTTCGAATTGAGGCTCCTTTACCTTTACTGAAATTACTGCAGTTATACCTTCCCTAATATCTTCACCTTGTAAATTCGAATCCTTTTCTTTTAAAATGTTATGATTTCTTGCATAATCATTAAATACTTTTGTTAAAGCTCTTTTAAAACCTTCTAAATGTGTTCCTCCTTCTACTGTATTTATATTATTAACAAATGTATAAATATTTTCTGTATAGCTAGTTGTATATTGAATTGCAATTTCTACTGGAACTTCTCCCTGTTTTTCAATATAAATTGGAGTTGGATATATTTTTTCTTTAGTTTTATTTAAAAATTCAACAAATGAATTTAATCCTCCTTCATAACAGAATTCTGCCTTTTTAGGTGGGTCTTCTCTCTGATCTTCTAATGTTATTTTTAAACCTTTTGTCAAAAAAGCAATTTCTCTAAGTCTTTTTTCCAAAACTTCGTACTCATATTCTAAACTTTCAAAAATTGTATCATCTGCTAAAAATCTAACCTTTGTTCCTGTTTTATTTGAATTTCCTATTTTTTCTAATTTTTTTACAGTCTTTCCTTTTTCAAATTTCATTTCATAGATGCCACCATCTCTCTCTATAGTAACTTCTACCCAATTAGATAGTGCATTTACAACTGATGCACCAACTCCATGTAATCCTCCTGAAACTTTATATCCACTATCTCCTCCAAATTTTCCTCCTGCATGTAATACTGTGTAAACAGTTTCCGCAGTAGAAATCTTGGTTTTCGGATGTATTTCTACAGGAATTCCTCTACCATTATCTATAACAGTAATAACATTTCCTTTTTCTATAATAATATTAATTTCAGTACAATATCCTGCTAGTGCCTCATCAACACCATTATCAACTATTTCATATACCATATGGTGCAATCCTCTTACTGATGTACTACCAATATACATACCTGGTCTTTTTCTTACGGCTTCAAGCCCTTCTAATACCTGGATTTGTTCTGCTCCATACTTATGCTCATATTTTTCCATTTTGTTTTCCTCCTACGCTTATAATTTTTCCTTCTTGTACATTATATTCTAAAAAATTTAAATTTTCAAGTACTAATTTATCAGTGCAAGTAATTATAACTTGTGTTTCTTTTATATGTGAAATTAAACTTTCTCTCCTAGATTTATCTAATTCTGACATAAAATCATCTAATAATAAAATTGGATACTCTCCTATTTCTTCATAAATTACTTGTAACTCTGATAATTTTAATGAAAGAATTGCTGTCCTTTGCTGTCCTTGTGAACCATATATATCAATTTGTTTTCCATTTATAAAAATAAAAAAATCATCTCTATGTATTCCTTTTGTTGTAAACCCTTTTATAATATCCAATTTTCTTCTTTGTTTTAATATTTTCAAATAATTTTCTCTATCTTCACATTGAGAAAAATATTCTATTTTTATATCTTCTTTTTGTCCTGTAATTTCTTTATGAATTTTTTCAATTTTTCCTTTTATTTTTTCCATAAATTCTTTTCTATAAAAAACAATTTTTTCCGCACTTTCAGCTAGTTTTTCATCCCATATTTCTAATAAATTTTCATCTTTTCCCTGTTCTTTAATTTCCTTTAAATAACAATTTCTTTCCTTTAATGTTTTTTGGTAAATTGAAAGTGTATGCATATAATTAGGCCTTAATTGACTAATCATAATATCTAAAAATTTTCTACGCTTTTCAGGACTTCCCTTTATCATTTCTATATCATCTGGTGTAAAAAGAACAACATTTATTTTTCCTAATAACTCACTCAATTTTTTTATTTTTATTCCATTTATTAAAATATTTTTTTTATTTGATACATCAATCTCTATAGTCCCACTTCTATCTGATTTTTCATATTCAATCTCAACATCCAAATTTTCTTTTTCTAATTTTATCATTTCTTTATCTTTATTAGTACGAAAAGATTTACCTATACTACATAAAAAAATAGATTCAATAATATTAGTTTTTCCTTGTGCATTCTCTCCAAAAAAAATATTTACATTTTTTCCTAAATCAATATTTAACTTTTCATAATTTCTAAAATTCCTTAACTTAATATTTTTTATCCACATTATATTCACCTTTTCTAATATATCATAATTAAATTTTTTTATCTAGTATAAAAAAATTTAATTATCTCCGTTTTTCTATTTTATTCTATTTTTTTTATTTTTTTACTATTTTTTTCAATATATAAAAAGGAACTATTTTTATAGTCCCTCTGCTATATTTAATCTTCTTTAATTCTAATAGGTAAAATCATATATACATAATCATTATTTTCAATTGATTTTACCAAACAAGGAGAAATATTCGAACCAAATTCAACATATACTTCTTCATCTTCAATAACCTTTAAACTATCTAAAAAATATTTAGGATTAAAACCTACTTCTAAATTTTTCCCCTCTGTTGTCAAGAACAACTCTTCTTTAGCATCCCCTGTTTGATTTGTACAAGAAATTGTAACTTTTCCAATATCTACTTGAACTTTTACAGGATACTTCTTCTCTTTTTCTATGCTTGAAGAAGATATCAAACTAATTCTTTCAAAACAATCTTGCAAATTTGCTTTATTTACTTTTATTCTAGTTTCCCAATTATTTGGAATAACATTTTTATAATTTAAAAATTCTCCATCTAAAATTCTTGTTACAACCTTACAGTTATCCATTTCAAATAAAGCCTGATTTTTAGAAATTCCTATTTTTACTGTTTCAAAAGAATCTAATAAAATCTTATTTACTTCATTTAATGTTTTTCCTGGTATAACTGCGCTAAAATCTTCTGTTTTTTTATTTAAATATATACTTCTTAAAGCTAATCTAAAACCATCTACTGCAACTAAATTTAATTTATTGTTTTCCACTTCCATTAAACAACCTGTGAATATTGGTCTACTTTCTTCTGTGCTAACTGCAAAAATTGTTTTTCTAATCATTGTTTTTAATGTGTTTTGTTCAATTTCAATTGAATTTTGTACCTCTATTTTTGGTAATTCTGGAAATTCTTCTGAATTCATAGTTGCCAATTTGTAATGTGAACCTTCACACTCTATTTCTAATAAATTATTTTCATTTACTGTTATTTCAATTTCTGTATCTGGTAATTTTCTTATAATTTCACTAAACATTATAGCATTTACAACTGTATTCCCTTGTTCTTTTACATCACAATCAATTACATATTCGATTCCTATTTCTAAATCATATGTAGTTAATTTTATTTCGTTATTATTTGTTTGAATTAATATTCCTTCCAATATAGGCATAGTAGTTTTAGATGCTACACCCCTAACAACAGAATTGATAGCTTTTAATAATTTATCTTTATAACATACAAATTTCATTTTTTGTTCCTCCTTAATATAATAATAAAAATAAATAATATATTTAGTAGTAGTAGTAGTAGGTATTGTGGAAACTGTGGAAAACCGTATGGAAAACTACATACTCTAATGTATAGCTTGTGCATAATTTAGTGGAAAACTTTTCTATTTTTACACAGCTTAAAAATCTTTTTGTGGAAAAATGAATTATTAACAGTTTATAAACAAGAAATTCACAACTACTTGTGGATAACGAATGTATTAGTTCCGTAAGAAAAACTTCCGTTATTTTTCACAAACAAGAATTTTTACAAACATAATTTTTAAAAAAATAAAAATTTCTTAGAAGTACCTATTCCGTATCATTTACAATTATGTTTTTCACACTTTCCACAATTCTTTTTGTATTAATATTTTCTTTAGCTTCTTTTTTTATTTTATTATAAGCATGCATAACAGTTGAATGATCTCTATTTCCAAATTCTTTTCCTATTTGAGGGAAAGACATATTAGCTATTTCTCTACAAAGAAACATTGCAATTTGTCTAGGGAAAGCTATATCATTCGATCTTTTTTCTCCTGATAAATCATTTTTATCAATGCTAAAATATTTTGCAACAGTTTCTTTTATAAAATCTCCAGATATAACCTTTTCACTTTTTAGTTTAAACTCATTTATTGTTAATTCTGCTTGTTCAATAGTAATAGGACTATGTGTCAAAAGAGCTCTAGCAACAATTTTATTAAAGACACCTTCTAATTCTCTAATATTAGAATCAATCTTTAACGCTATATCTGATAAAATAGAATCATCTACAATAATTTTTTCATCTTGTGCCTTTTTCCTTAAAATAGCTAAACGAGTTTCATAATCAGGACAAGATATATCAGCAAGTAATCCACCTTCAAACCTAGATTTTAATCTATCCTCTAAAAAATCTATATCTCGAGGAGGTTTATCACTAGAAATAACAATTTGTTTTCCATCATCTCTTAAAGCATTAAAAGTGTGAAAAAACTCTTCTTGAATTCGTTCTTTTCCTGCAATAAATTGAATATCATCAATAAGTAAAGTATCTATTGTACGGTATTTATTACGAAAAACTTCTGTCTTATTATCTTTAAGAGCATTGATTAATTGATTTGTAAATTTTTCTGATGTAACATATAAGACATTAGCTTTTCTATTTTCCTCTACAATTCTATTTCCAATAGCATGCATCAAATGAGTTTTCCCTAATCCAACGCCACCATATAAAAATAGAGGATTATATGAATTACCAGGTTGATTTCCTATTGCTAATGCAGCTGCATGTGCAAATCTATTATTATTTCCAACAACAAAGGTTTCAAATGTTTTTCCAGGATCAAGAGTCTGATGATTAGATTCTAATTCTGAATCAGAAACGTTAGGAGTTTTTTCCCTAATAATTTCAGATTCATTTTGAGAAGAATCTTTAGAAGATAAATCTATAACGGAAAAAGAAAATTCTCTATTAGTAATATGCTTTAAAGTAAAGAAAATCAAATCTTTAAAACGATTCTCTATAAAATCTCTTTGATATTCAGATAAAGCTGTAAAAACAATATGATTGTTACTAACAGATTGAATTCCCAAAGAGCTAATCCATGTTGCATAAGAGATTTCAGAAACTTCACCTTTCAATGTTTCTTTAATTTTTGCTAGAAGTTCTTCTTTATCAATATCCATAAATATACATCCTTTCATAAAATTATCCACAATTTTATCCACAAATGTTGATAAAACTATTATAGTTGTAATAAAAACGAAACATTTCTGCAAACACAAATTCTAAAAAAATATGAAAAATCTAACATTTATATGCTCGTATCATATCAAATTTTTCACTTACAAGTCAATAAAAACAGTGAAAAAAAACAAAAAAAGTAAAAAAAGTGACAAAAATATTTCAAAAATATTACAAAAAAATTTTGAAATATACTTGACAAGACTATCGGAAATAAGGTATAATCGATATACTTGTAAAAAGCAGTAGGAGGTGCTGAAAAATGAAAAGAACATATCAACCAAAAAATAGACAAGAAAAATCAGAACATGGTTTTATGAAAAGAATGAAAACAAGAGCAGGAAGAAATGTATTAAAAGCTAGAAGAGCAAAAGGTAGAAAAAAACTAACAGCGTAAAAAATTTATTTTTTCATACCTATTTGCCAAAAGGGGAAAATATGGAATGAAAAAAACAAAAATGTTGAAAAAAAATTATGAATTTAGAGCCGTTCTAACAAAAGGAAAATGTTTTTCTGGAAAAAATATAATAGCTTTTATCCAGAAAAACAAACAATCAGCTCATAATTTTTTGGGAATAGCAATAAGTTCTAAAACTTGTAATGCCGTAGGAAGAAATCATATAAAAAGATTAGTCAAAGAAAGCTATTACTATTATGAGGAACAGATTTCAGTAGGGAATAACATAGTTTTTTTATGGAATAAAAAGTCAAATCCAAAGGAAGCATCTTATAAATTCATAAAAGAAGATATAAAACAAATTTTTCAACAAGCAAAGATATTTATAAATACATAGAAAAGAGAGAAAATGAAAAAATTTCTTATATATGTTATAAATTGGTATCAAAAACATATATCAATATGGCTTACTAGTAAGCAAATACACTGCAAATATTATCCAACATGTTCAGAATATACAAAACAGGCAATAGATAAATATGGAGCAGTAAAAGGTTCTTTTTTAGGGATAAAAAGAATTTTGCGTTGCAATCCTTTTTCAAGGGGTGGATATGATCCATTAAAATAATATGGAGGAAACAAAATGTTTCAATTTTTTGCAAATATATTTGGATATCTTTTAAATTTTATATATCAATTTGTCAATAATTATGGATTAGCAATGATTCTATTTACGTTAGTTATAAAAATTGCTATGTTACCATTTTCTATAAAACAACAAAAGACAATGAAGAAAAATGTGAAACTTCAAGAAAAAATTAAAGTTTTACAATTCAAATATAAAAATGACCAAGAAAAGTTAAATCAAGAAATGATGAATTTATACAAAGAAGAAAAAATAAATCCTTTTAGTGGATGTTTAAGTTCAATTATACAATTCATTTTATTGATTTCAATCTTTTACATGGTAAGATGTCCTTTAACATATATGAAAAAAGTAGATAGTAATACATTAAATAATAGTATAGAGCAGCTAAAACAAGCAGAAAAAATAACAGGGGCTGCATACCCAGAAATAGATATAATAAGGGAAGTTAACTATTTAAAAGAACAAAATCCAGAAAATCAAGAAATTAAACAATATGAAATAAATATGAATTTCTTAGGATTAGATTTAAGTAAAATTCCTCAACAAAATTTAGGAGATTGGACAGTTTACATTATACCAGTATTATACATATTATCTACATTTATATCTATGAAGTTAGTAACAATGATGCAGAGTACAAATAAAAATAAAGAGGAAGAAGATAAAAAAGAAGACGAAGAAATTGATCCGATGGCACAAACAAACAAAATGATGTCTTGGATGATGCCAATAATGTCTGTTTCTATATCATTAGTTGCACCATTAGGATTAGCACTATATTGGCTAGTAAATAATCTTGCAATGATTGCAGAAAGGCTAGTATTAAATGTATTGCTAAAAGAAAAAGAAGAATAGGAGGAAAACAAGATGACAGTTGTAGCAGAAGGAAAGACTACCAATGAAGCTATAGAAAATGGATTAAAACAATTAAAAGTATCTAGAGATAGTGTAGATATAAAAGTATTAGAAAGTGATGATAAAAGAAGTTTTTTTAGTATTTTAGCACCAAGAGTAGTAAAAGTAGAATTAACATTAAAAGAAAATGTAGTAAAAAAAGAAGAAAAAATGCCAAAAAAAGAAGTTATTATCTCACCAGAAAATCAACAAAAAGCTAAAAAAAATGTAGAACAGTTTTTAGAAGATTTTATAAAACATCTTCCAGAAGGTACAAAATATGAAGTTGAAGCAGATGAAAGTGGATTAAAAGTAAAAATAGATAACGAAAAATTAGGGTATTTAATAGGGCATAGAGGAGAAACATTATACGCATTGCAAATGCTTTTAACATCAATAGCTGCAAAAGGAATAGAACAAAAAATAAGAGTTTTTCTAGATATAGAAGGATATAAACAAAAAAGAGAAAAAACATTAGAAGAGTTAGCAGAAAAAGTTGCCAAAACAGTTATAAAAACAAGAAAATCAGTTACATTAGAACCGATGCAACCATATGAAAGAAAAATAATTCATAGTAAATTACAAAACCATCCAAAAGTAGAAACTGTAAGCATTGGAGAAGAACCACATCGTAGAGTGGTTATATCATTAAAAAGAAAATAAGATTAAAATCGGAGGTCAAAGGTCGGATTTTACAATATGTAATATCTATCTTTGCCTCTTTTTTAGTAAAAAATAGGAGGAAAATAATGAATACAATTGCATCAATATCTACGGCACCACGGAATTGGAGGAATAGGAATAGTCAGGATGAGTGGACAAGATACATTTAAAGTATTAGAAAAAATATTTAAGCCAAAAAATAAAACCAAAGAAATACAAGGATATACAATAAAATATGGACATATAGTAGAAGATGAACAAATTATAGATGAAGTATTAGTGTCAAACTTTAAAGCACCTAAAAGCTATACAACAGAGGATATGTGCGAAATTCAAACACATGGTGGACAATTTATTGTAAAAAAAATCTTAGAATTATGTTTAAAAAATGGTGCAGAATTAGCTGAGCCAGGAGAATTTACCAAAAGAGCATTTTTAAATGGAAGAATAGATTTATTGCAAGCAGAATCTGTTATAGACATTATTCAAGCAAAAACTGATAAAGAATTAAAAACAGGAATACAAGCACTAGAAGGTAAGCTTTCAAACAAAATACATCAAATAAAACAAAAAATTATGGATGTAATGATAAATATAGAAGTAGATATAGATTATCCAGAATATGATTTAGAAGAAGTAACAAATCAAGAAATACAAAATATGTTAAAATTAGTTTATTCAGATTTAGATAGATTAGAAAAAAGTTTCGATGACGGAAAACTATTGAAAGAAGGAATAAAAACAGCAATTATAGGTAGACCAAATGCGGGAAAATCTTCTTTATTGAATACCATATTACAAGAAGACAGAGCAATTGTTACGGAAATAGCAGGAACAACGAGAGATACCATTGAAGAATTTGTTACAGTGGAAGGAATACCATTACAATTAATAGACACAGCAGGAATTAGAGAAGCTAAAGATGAAGTAGAAAAAATTGGAATTGAAAAATCAAAAAAAATGGCGCAAGAAGCAGATTTAATAATTGCTATTTTTGACAGTAGTAAAGAATTAAATAATGAAGATAAAGAAATATTAGAATTAATAAAAGGAAAAACAGCAATTATTGTGTTAAATAAAACGGATTTAGAGCAAAAAATTACAGCTAATACAAAAGAAATATCTAATTCTTCAGAATATATAATAAATATGTCTATATTAGAAGAAAAAGGTTTAGAAGAATTATATAATACAATAAAGGACCTATTTTCTTTTGAAAAAATAAATGTAGATAATAATTTAACCATAACAAATGTAAGACATAAAAATTTCATTCATAAAGCATTGGAAGGCTGTGAAAAAGCTAAAGAAGCATTAGAAAGCAAAATGCCATTAGATATAACTGCTATTTATTTAAGAGAAATATTAGAAAATTTAGGAAATATAACAGGAGAAAGTGTAACAGATGATATATTAGATGAAATATTTTCAAAATTTTGTCTAGGAAAATAGCTATAACGCACGAGAATTTAAAATAAGAGAAAAACACGAAAGAAACATATAATTTTATAAAATAAAATTAAAAATAGAAATATGACGATTTTGAAAATGGATATAATAAAAACGAAGAAAAAGTAAAAATAGAAACAAGGAACATAATTACAAATTAAATAAAGAAAGAATAGTTTCGTAAAAATGAAAACAAACACGCATCGACAAAACACAGAAACATAAAAGAAAAAACAAATCGGGTAACATAACACAAAATAAACATATGTGTAAAAAAGAACTTAAAAAGAAACAAAACTCAAATTCTTGTTTCATATGAAAAAATAAAAAAAGTAAAAAGAGAGGAAGAAAAAATGGAATATAAAGCAGGAGATTATGATGTTGCAGTCGTTGGAGCTGGACATGCTGGATGTGAAGCAGCATTAGCAGCAGCAAGATTAGGAATGAAAACTTTAATATTTTCAATTAGCTTAGAAAATATCGCAAATATGCCATGCAATCCACATATAGGAGGAAGTTCAAAAGGACATCTAGTAAGAGAAATTGATGCACTTGGTGGAGAAATGGGAAAAAATATAGATAAAAGTATGATACAAGTAAAAATGTTAAATACTTCAAAAGGACCAGCAGTACATTCTTTAAGAGCACAAGCAGATAGAAAAAAATATCAAATGGAAATGAAACACACGCTAGAGCTACAAGAAAACTTAGAAGTTAAACAAGGAGAAATTGTAGATATAATTGTTGAGGACGGAGCAGTAAAAGCAATTAAAACTAGCGTAGGAGCAATTTATAATGTGAAAGCAATAATATTAGCAACAGGGACATATTTAAAAGGAAAAATATTTATAGGAGAATTTTCACAAGAAAGCGGGCCAGATGGAGTTGCAGCAGCTAATAAACTTTCTGACTGTTTAAAAAAATTAGGAATAAATTTAGTACGTTTTAAAACAGGAACACCAGCAAGAATAAATCGTAGAAGTATCGATTTCTCTAAAATGGAAGTTCAAAAAGGAGATAAAGATATTCAGGCATTTTCATTTGATGATAACGTTAAACCATTTGAACAAGTTGACTGCTATTTAACATATACTAATGAAAAAACTCATGACATAATCCGACAAAATTTACATCGTTCACCACTATATGCAGGAAAAATAGAAGGAACAGGACCAAGATATTGTCCTTCAATAGAAGATAAAGTGGTTAGATTTAGTGACAAACCAAGACATCAAGCATTTGTAGAACCAGTAGGACTAGATACTGAAGAAATGTATATACAAGGAATGAGTTCATCTTTACCAGAAGATGTTCAAATTGCTTTATACCACACAATTCCAGGATTAGAAAAAGCAGAATTCACAAGACCAGCATATGCAATAGAATATGACTGTATAAATCCATCAGACCTAAAGCTTTCTTTAGAATATAAAGGAATACGTGGACTATTTATGGCAGGACAAATAAATGGAACATCTGGATATGAAGAGGCAGCGTGCCAAGGTTTAATGGCAGGAATAAATGCAACTAGACAAATTAAGGAAAAAGACCCCATAATCTTAGATAGAACTCAAAGTTATATAGGAGTATTAATTGATGATATTGTAACAAAAGGAACTAATGAGCCATACAGAATGATGACCTCAAGAGCTGAATATAGACTTCTTTTAAGGCAAGATAATGCTGATCTACGTTTAACAAAGATAGGATATGATATTGGATTAGTTTCACAAGAAAGATATGATAGATTTTTGCAAAAAAAACAGAACATCGAAGCAGAAATTAAGAGATTAAAGGAAACTACAGTAAAACCAACAGAGAAAGTTAATCAATTTTTAATACAAAAAGGAACAAATTCACTTCAAACAGGTACAAAAATGTCAGAATTATTAAAAAGGACAGAAATTACATATGAAGATTTAAAACAAATAGATAATGAGCATCCTAATTTAAGTAGGCAAGAAGCAGAAGAAGTAGAAATACAGATAAAATATGAGGGATATATAAAATTACAAGAAGAACAAGTCAAAAAATTTAAAAAATTAGAAGAAAAACTATTGCCGGAAGATATAGACTACAAGGAGATAAAAGGAATTAGAATAGAAGCTAGACAAAAACTAGAAAAAATGCGTCCTCGCTCAATAGGACAAGCGTCAAGAATTTCAGGAGTATCACCAGCTGACATATCTGTATTACTCATTTATCTTCAAACAAGAAAGGAAAAATAATATATGGAATTTGAAGAATTTAGAGAAGATATTATTGAAAAAGCAAAAAAAATTCAAATAATATTGCAAGAAAATCAAATAGAGCAATTATGGGAATATATGCATTTATTATTAAGTTGGAATGAAAAAATAAATTTAACTGCAATAACAGAAACCAAAGAAATAATACTAAAACATTATATTGATTCTTTTACTATATCAAAATATATTCTAGATAAAACATCTCTAGTAGATATTGGAACAGGGGCAGGATTTCCAGGAATTCCACTAAAAATAATAAGGCCAGATATTGATATTGTTTTGGTGGATTCATTGCAAAAAAGAATCAATTTTTTACAAGAAACAATACAAAAAATTAAGCTAGAAAATATCAAAGCAATACATGCAAGAATAGAAGAAATAGGAAAAAATAAGCAATATAGAGAAAAGTTTGATTATGTTACATCTAGAGCAGTTGCAAATTTATCTGTACTTGCAGAATATATGCTACCATTGTCAAAAAAATGTGGAAAAGTCATCTGCATGAAAGGAAGCAATGTGGATGAAGAATTAAATGATGCTAAATGTGCAATAAATATTATGGGTGGAAAAATAGAAAAAATAGAAAAATTTTTACTTCCAGATTCAGAAATAGGAAGAAATATAGTAATAATTAATAAAGTAGAAAATACACCAAATAAATATCCTAGAAAGCCAGGAATACCGTCAAAACAACCAATTTCATAAATAGATAAAAAATAGCAAAATTTCATTGACATTTTTGCTATTTTTATATATTATATAGCTAATATAAAAATAGCAAACAAACGTATAAGTAAATATTTACCAAAGAATGGAGGCATAAAATTGGGAAAAGTAATATCAGTAGCAAATCAAAAAGGCGGAGTTGGAAAAACAACTACAACAATAAATTTAAGTACTTTTTTGGCAAAAAAGGGAAAAAAAGTTTTACTAGTAGATGCAGATCCTCAAGGAAATGCAACAAGTGGGCTAGGTGCAGAAAAAGATGTAGAATATTCAACATATGATGTTTTAGTAGGAGAAGCATCAATGAGAGATGTAATTGAAAAGACAATGATAAAAAATTTATTAATATGTCCATCTAATATTAATTTAGCAGGAGCAGAAGTAGAACTAGTATCTATGATGTCAAGAGAACAAAGATTAAAAGAAAAAATAGAAGAAATAAAAGATATATTTGACTATATTTTAATTGATTGTCCACCATCACTAGGCTTAATTACTTTAAATGCATTTACTGCATCAGATAGTGTGTTGATACCAGTACAATGTGAGTATTATGCGTTAGAGGGCTTAGGACAACTAATAAATACTGTAAATTTAGTAAAAAAACATTTAAATAAGCAATTACAAATAGAAGGGGCTTTATTAACAATGTATGATATCAGGACAAATTTGTCTAATCAAGTTGTCAAAGAAGTAAAAAGATATTTTGAAAATAGAGTATATAAAACAGTAATTCCAAGGAATGTTAGACTAAGTGAGGCACCAAGTTATGGTATGCCAATAACAGAATATGACCCACGTTCAAAAGGCGCAAAAAGCTATGAAAAATTTACAAAAGAATTCTTGAAAAAAAATGAAGAAGAGAAAGGGTAGGTGGTAAAAATGCCTAAAAAAACAGGATTAGGAAAAGGCTTAGATGCACTATTTGGACCAGTACCTGAAGAAGAACAAATGCAAGAAACAGATATAATGAAGGAATTAAATATAACAGAAATTGAACCAAACAAAGAGCAGGCAAGAAAACATTTTAAACAAGAGGCATTAGAAGAATTAGCAGAATCAATTAAAGAATTTGGCTTGATTCAACCAATAGTTGTAGCTAAAAAAGATGGATATTATTCAATCATAGCTGGAGAAAGAAGATGGCGAGCTTGCAAATTGGCAGGCTTGGAGAAGATACCAGCAATTATTAGAGAAGATGACGAAAAGAAAAATACTAGAATTTCATTGATAGAAAACTTGCAAAGAGAGGACCTAACACCATATGAAAAGGCAATGGGAATAAAGAATTTAATGAAAGCATATGACTTAACACAAGAAGAAGTTGCTAAACAGTTAGGAAAAAGTAGGAGTGCTATTACAAATTCTCTTCGCATTTTAAATTTAGAGCCAAGAGTTTTAGAAATGGCAAAAGAGGGAAAACTATCAGAAGGACATTTTAGAGCATTACTAGCTATTCAAGACCCAGAAAAGCAATATCGTATGGCATTACAAATGCTAGAAAGAGGGGTTACAGTTAGACAAGCAGAAAAGTCAGCACAAAAAAAGGGAGAAACCACAGAACAAATGGAAAGACAGCATGTGTTATATAGAGACATTGAAAATACATTCCAAAACTTTTTTGGAACAAAGGTTAGATTAGATGCGGGAAAAAGAAGAGGAAAAATCATTATTGAATATACAAGTAATGATGACTTAGAAAGGATATTAGACTTAATGAAATAGGAGGTACAAATGGAAAATATACTGGAGTTATTAAAAAGTGATACATTTCTTATCATATATGCAGTATTAGGATTAGTTTTATTTATAGGATTTTTAATAATCTTAATTAAACTTTCAAATCTAAATAAAAGATACAATAAATTTATGCAAAAGTTAGGAAATGGAAAAAATATAGAAGAAGATTTAGAAACTTATATGTATCGAGTAGATAAAGTAGAAAAACAAAATGCAGAAATATTAGACTTTTGCCAAAATATAGAAGAAGATGTATCTGGTTGTATTCAAAAAGTAGGTATAGTAAGATATAGTGCATTTAAAGACACAGGAAGTGATTTAAGTTTTTCACTTGCCTTACTTGATGAAAATAATTCAGGTGTTGTTTTAAATGGAATATATTCTAGAGAAATGTCTAATATATATGCAAAACCGGTAGAAAATGGAAAATCAAATTATACAATATCTGAAGAAGAAAAGCAAGCAATTGAAAAAGCAATACAATCTAAAAATATATATAATGTAAAAAATAATCCAAAAGATAATTAAAAATATAAAAATCCAAAAATTACTATTGACAAATGTCTATAAAAATGCTAAGATAATTATTGTCGCGAGACACTTGTCAATATATATGGAGAGGTGGTCGAGTTGGTTTATGGCACCAGTCTTGAAAATTGGCGTGCGTTTGTAGCGTACCGTGGGTTCGAATCCCACCCTCTCCGCCAAATATAGAAGAAAATAAAGACCATAGTTTTTATTTTCTTTTATTATATATGTAGGTGTACCCAAGTGGTGAAGGGGGCAGTTTGCTAAACTGCTAGGTCGAGTAATCGGCGCGGAGGTTCGAACCCTCTCACCTACGCCAAAAATGAATGTAGCTTATAATATGTTACATTTTTTTGTATAATATAGAAAGCTATAATAGAAATCTTCGACAAAAAATATTGAAAAAGAACAAAAAGTACGATATAATGAAAATGAGGTAAATAGATGGAGAAAAAAAGTACATATAAAAATTTTAAAAGAATAATTTTAATATTAATACTACTTTTTATATTTAGTGGTAATACAGCTTTTTCTGCAAAAGATGGATGGTCAGGAAGAGAATGGAGACAATATGTAGAAAGTGAATCAGGAACATCAATACTTGAAGACTCTTGTAAAAAAATAAGAGAAATACCTGATATGATATCTGGATTAACATCTGAATTAGATGGACAAACAGTTTTGCAGTATCTTATTACAGCAGAAACAAAAACAGAGCAAGAAGATCAAGAATTAAAACAATTAATGGATGCTTTTATGAATGCTGATGAAAATGGAAAACCAGCAATTAATTGGAAACTAAAAGTCAGTTTAGATGGGACAAGTAGTGCAGCTGATGAATTAGAAGCAGATTATCAAGTAATAAAACAGAGAATTGAGGAAAGGCAAGAAAAACCTAAAGAAGAACAAGGAAAAGAAGAGGATGCAAAAGACAAAGAAGAAAAGATAGATTGGAAAGCATTAAGTATAGCAGACATCTCTAACATCGGTGACACTGCTAAAGCACAAGATTTATATGATGCACTGTTAAATGCCCATGTTGATTACGAAGAAAGTGAAGAAGTAATAAATGATTATGTAAAAAAATTAATAGCATTAAAAAATTCATTAGGATTTAAAACATTAGTCTCAATGGGAAATCCATATTATACAGAAAAAGGAATAGAAGAGATATTAAGAAACATTGCTTTTAATGATACTGAAATGTTAGATAGTGAAACACTAGCAAGTATTTCAGACAAAAATGGAGGAAATGTTAATTTAAATGTAGATAATACAGGGCAACCATTGCTATCTCTTTATAAAGCACCAGAAAGAACTACAGGAAGCGGTACAAGTGGAAATGGATTGTCACAAATTATAGCTTTTGGAGATATATTTACTAAAATAGGATCAAATGATAAAATAGATGCTAAGGAATTACAAAAAAGTGTTAACTATATCTATAATATATTTTTACAAATTGGAGTAGGAGTATCTGTAATTATAGGATTAATATTAGGAATAAAATTCATGCTAGCTGGAATAAATGAAAAAGCTGAAGTAAAGAAAATGCTAGGAGTATATGTAATTGCCTGTGTAGTTATATTTGGATCATTTGGAATATGGAAGTTAGTTATAAATATTTTAGTAACAATATAAAGGTAAGAGATATTTATAACATAAGAAGGGGATTTTATGAAAAAAATAAAATTAGTAATAAGTATTATTTTAATATTGATAATATCTATTCAATCAATTACATTTGCAAATGAACAAGAAAAATGGGACGATTTTTGGACAAGATTTGTGCAAAATATAGATTCTAATCCATCTAATATATCAGATGAAGATATAGATAGAATGATAGAAGGACCTACAGAAGAAGAAAGGCTTGAAGAATTGGCTACACGCATAACTTCAGAGGACTTAAGTCCATATCAAGACTTAGCTATAGCAGAAAAAGAAAGTAGAAGATTATTAAAAGAAAGAGATACCTCAGATGAAGGTGTAGATGCATCTGTAACAGGTAGAGATGCTGATAAGGCCAAAGAATTAAAAGATAAAATAATGGATAAGAAAAGTAGTAAAGATTTTAATCCTTCAAAAATGACAATTGAAGAACTGGAAGAATGGGAAAAAATAATTACTGATTATGCAATAGCAGTAGGTGGAGCAACTAATTTACCAACAGATATTGCGGATATGTATGGACAATTAGATTCAGCATTGATAGCTGCAGGAGAACCTGGACGGAACGTTGCTCCAAAGTAATTCAGAAAAAAGTATATATACAAAGCACCAACAAATGGAGATGAGGATGGATTAGATACAACGCAAGATGCATTAGATAAAATAATATCTGATTCAGAAGATTTTATAGGCAGTGGAGCAAAAAATCAAGTACTTGACACAAAGCTACAAGAAAATATAGGATACATATATAATATATTTTTACAAATAGGGGTAGGAATAGCAGTAATTATAGGATTAATACTTGGTGTGAAATTTATATTAGCAGGAATAGATGAAAAAGCAGAGGTAAAGAAAATGCTAATCGTATATGTAATAGCTTGTGTGATTGTTTTCGGCTCATTTGGAATATGGAAATTAGTAGTAAATATATTAGGAAATATGTAATGAAAGAAGGGAAAGAAATGAAAGTATTAATAAAAACAGCTGTAATACTATTTATAATAACAACAATACTATTTTGTATACATCCGGTATATGCAATAGAACAAGTTGAAAGTATGGGAATTAAGCTATCAGATACAACTTCAGTAGGAGAAAACTTAGGATTAGGAAATTTAGATGATTATAAAGAAACAGGAACTACTTCAACTCAGATGACAGCAAAATTAGGAAAGCTATTTTCTGTTATTAGTACAATAGGAAGTATATTATCTGTAATCATTTTAGCAGGAATAGGAATTAAATATATGTTAGGAAGTGTTGAAGAAAAAGCAGTATATAAAAAGAGTATGGTACCATATATAATAGGTGTTGCTATCTTATTTACTGGAAGCTTCTTACCACAGTTCATATACAAGCTTGTAAAATTAATTGGATGGTAATACTTGCAGAAAATTTGACAATATGTTATAATAAAATGGAATAAGAATATTAATATAAAAATAAAAGGAGGAATGAACATGAACGTAAAAACAATACAAAAAGTACTAAGTGTATTAGTTTTAGTAGCTATCATAGTATCTATGGCAAGTACAATTGTTTTAGCGACTGATTCAGCTGTAGTTACACCAAAAGACATAACTAGAGAAAATGCAGATCCTAGTATTACAACAGGAACAATTGATAAAGCAGGGAAAAACATAGTATCAATTTTACAAGCAGTAGGTGTAGTATTATCAGTTGTTATGCTAATTGTAATAGGTATTAAATACATGATGGGAAGTGCAGAAGAAAAAGCAGAATACAAGAAAACACTTATGCCATATGTAATAGGTGCAGCATTGATTTTTGCAGCATCAGTATTTGCACAAGTAGCTTACGATTTCTTCGACGGATGGAACCCACAATAGAAAAAGTGCAATAAAGGAAAGGAGGAATACATTTCCCTTTTCCTTTATATGCTAAGGAGAAAAATATGAATGCGAAAAGAATACAGAAAATATTTAATTTTATATTAGTTATTATTATGATATTTTTTTTAATTAGTCCAGTAGTCAATGCAACACAACCATCTGATATTAAGGAAGTTGTAGTCGATACAAAAGACTTGGAACAAACTGGAAACAATATTGTAAGGATATTACAAACTTTTGGAGTTATATTATCTGTTATTATATTAATAATAATAGGAATTAAATATATGCTAGGAAGTGCAGAAGAAAAAGCAGAATATAAAAAGACACTTATGCCATATGTAATAGGTGCAGCACTTATATTTGCAGCTTCAGCATTTGCTCAAATAGCATATGACTTTTTCCATGGATGGAAAGTTTAAAGAAATAAGAAAGGAGGAATAAAAATGAATATGAAAATGAAAAAAATTATAAGTATAGTTTTACTTGCTATTGTAGTAATATCAATTTTGGGAACAACTGTTATGGCAACAGAACCAATAGGATTGAAAGATGTACAAGGTGATGCAATAGGTACAAATACAATCAATAAAGCAGGAAGAAATATAGTATCAATTTTACAAGCAGTAGGTGTAGTATTATCAGTTGTTATGCTGATTGTTATAGGTATCAAATACATGATGGGAAGTGCAGAAGAAAAAGCAGAATATAAGAAAACACTTATGCCATATGTAATAGGAGCAGCTTTGATTTTTGCAGCATCAGTATTTGCACAAGTTGCATATGATTTCTTTAACGGATGGGGTGCATAATTATTAATAAGAAAAAGGCAACTAAATAAGGTTGGCTTTTTCTTTCTAATCAAAGGAGAAAAAAATGAAAAATGTTAAGGTAAGAAAAATTGTAAGCATATGTGTGTTAATAATGATGATAATATCAACAATAAACACAGTAGTAATGGCAATAGTACCTCCAAACCAAATTAGAGGAGATAGAGCAGACGCAAAAGTTATGACAGACCAAACAATAGAAAAAACAGGAAAAAATTTTATAACTATTTTGCAAGCGTTAGGAGTAGTATTGTCAGTTGTTATATTGATTGTAATAGGTATTAAATATATGATGGGAAGTGCAGAAGAAAAATCAGAATACAAAAAAACACTTCTACCATACATAATAGGAGCAGCATTGATTTTTGCAGCAGCAATATTTGCACAAGTGATATATGATTTCTTTATGGGATGGGGAAAGCAACCAGATATTGAAGATTTAATAGATCCCGATTCACCAAAATTATCAGCATAATAAATGTTAAATATGTCAAAAATATTACAATTATATTAAATTTTAAAGAAAACGCAAAAAAATGTGTAAAAATATTACATTTTTTGCGTTTTTTTGATATAATAATATTGAGTGATAATGTCAAAAAATATAAAGGAGGAATTTTAATGAGCAGCTATAATATACCAAGAAACGTAAAAGGAGAAGGGAGAATACTGTATGTATTTTCAACTAAAGCTTTAATTTATACTTTTATAGGAATGATAGTAGGAACTTTGTTTCATTTTATATTTTCAATGTTAGGAATGGAAACATTGGGAATTTTCTTTATCGTTGGTTTTGGAGCAATAGGCTTTGCTATAGCAACATTCAAAATTCCAGATACAACAACATTTCAATTTACCAGAAAGACAGGAGGAGAAAACATAGATGAAATTATAAAAAGATATGTAAAATTTAAAATGCAAAAAAAGAAAATATATGTTTTTGACAAAGATAGAACTGAAGAAAAATATCAAACAAAAGAAGAGGGAGGAAAATAATATGGAATCAAACGGCTTAACACAAATGCTAGTTATTGTCTTATCAGTTATGATTGTAATATTAATAGTTTTAGTCTTTACATATTTAATTTTAAGCTTAAAAAATCGAACTAAAAAAACAAAAATAAAACAAAAAGAAACAAAAAACAATAAAGATGTAAAAGCAACTACAAATTCATCTGCATATAATAAACAATCTATATTTGATTTTATGGAATTTGACAAAGTAGAAGATAATATGATTGTGCAAAAAAATGGAAAAAGATATATTATGGCAATAGAATGTCAAGGTGTAAATTATGATTTGATGTCAGATATAGAAAAAATTTCAGTAGAAGAAGGTTTTCAGCAGTTTTTAAATACCTTAAGACATCCTGTTCAAATATATATTCAAACAAGAACTATTAACTTAGAAAAAAGTATTCAAACATATAAAAGTAAAGTAAAAGAAATAGAAGTACAATATAATCGAAAAATGTTTGAATATAATCAAATGACACAAGACCCTAACTACTCAAAACAGCAGTTAAGCAGAGAATATTATGAATTAACAAAACAGAGAAATTTATTTGAATATGCAAAAGATATTGTGGATAATACGGAAAAAATGAGTTTAAACAGAAATATTCTTAGTAAAAAATATTATGTTATTATTTCATATATGCCAGAAGAAGCATCTTCTGATACATATGATCAAGAGGAATTAAGAAATATTGCATTTTCTGAATTATATACAAAAGCGCAAGCAATTATAAGAACATTGTCAGCATGTTCAGTTAGTGGTAAAATATTAAACTCAAATGAACTAGTCGAATTATTATATACAGCATATAACAGAGACGATTCAGAAATATATGGATTAGATAAAGCATTAAAAGCAGAATATTATGATTTATATTCTACAGCACCAGATGTGTTCCAAAAAAAGGTACAAGCTTTAGATGCAAAAATTCAGCAAGAAGCTGTAAATGTAGCTAATGATAAAATCGAAAGAATAAAAGCAAAATCTAGAATTCAAAAAATCGCAGAAGAAAGAGAAGAATCAATGGATGACTTAATAAGTCAAATGGCACAAATATTATTAGAAGAAAATAGAAAGCAAGTGGGGGCTGAGATAGCAGACAAGGCAATAGAAGAATTAAGAAAAGAAGATATGGAAAGGAAAGGGGGAAATGCAAATGAAGAAACTAAAAAAACAACAAGAGGTAGAAGAAGTACAAAACAAGCAAGATGAAATAGAAGTATTAAGAAAAAAGACAATAAAAGAATTAATAGCACCATCAGGAATAGATGCATCACAAATTGATCATTTGGAAATTATATCAAGTGTAAAAAAATATGCAAGAAGCTTTTTTATCTCTACACTTCCTCGTATGTGTACCTTTCCAGAATTATTTAGGGATTTATACTTCTTTGGAGATATGAATACATCAATATATATTACACCAATACCAGAATCAAGATCACAAAATGAATTAAATAAGGTTATCAATGAACTAGAAACAGAAAGAATAGTAGCAGCAGATAGAGGAAATATAAACAGAGAAAGTACATTAACTCAGAAAAGATTTGAAGCAGAACAACTAAGAGACGAAATAGCAGCAGGATTTAATAAAATGTATGAAGCATCTATTGTTTCTACACTATTTACATATAACTTACAAGATATGGAACGTTTAACAAAATTGTTAGCAACAGAAATGTCAAAAACTTTAGTATCTATCAAAAGTGCTTGGGGAATGCAAGAAGATGCTTTCAAAACAAATTTACCTTTGATGGATGATAAAATAAAAAAGACACATTCTTTTGACAGCCGTTCAATGGGAACTGTATTTCCATTTACAACATCTGATGTAGGACATCCTACGGGAATACCATTAGGATTTAATAGACAAACAGGAACACCAATTTTATTTGATAATTTTGCACCAAACTTATCAAATTATAATATGGTTATATTTGCAAAATCAGGTGCTGGTAAATCAGTAACAATGAAAACTCTAATTTCAAGATCATCTGTACTAATGGGAATTGAAAGCTTAGCACTAGATGCTGAAGGTGAGTATACAATCGTGGCAGAAAGTTTAGGAGGAATAAATGTTGTAGTTAGTCCAAACTCAGGAACAGTAATTAACTTATTTGATATAGAGCCAGAAAGAGTAAAAGACGAGATTACAGGAAGAGAAAAAATTGTATTAAATGTTGAAAATAAAGTAGAAGATGTAACACAAGCCTTATTAACAATGGCAAGAGGAAGTACAAGGAGTACAGAAGTAAATGAGTTAACAAAACAAGTTATAGCAGAATCAGTCGCAGAAGAATATGAAAGCTTAGGAATTACAAGTGACCCAAATAGTCTATATCGTGAAGGAACATCAATTCAGCAGGGAGACAAACTATATAGTGATAAAAAAGATATGCCAACAATTGGTAGTTGGTATAAGAGAATATCAAGAAAAGCAGCAATGAACGAAAATGAAGATTATCGTTTTCATTATAGCTATTTGTTAAAAGTTATGAAACAATATATAAGAGAATACAATGGGCAAATGGCATACTTTGATGGACAATCTACTTTTGAATTGTTAGATGGAGCACCATTTATAAACCTAGATATATCTCAACTAGAAGAAAGATTTGCAAGACCACTTGCACAGCAAATTTTACTTTCTTGGATTTGGGAAAAATATGTTAAGAAAAATAGTGAGGATAGAACAAAAGCAAAACAAAAAAGAGTATTAGTAGATGAGGCATGGATGTTACTTCCTTACCCAGAAGCCGTAGACTTTTTAAATAAGATGGCAAGACGTGCAAGAAAAAGAAATGTATCATTAGCAATTATTTCACAAAGATTCCAAGACTTTTATGAGAAACCAGAAGCACAAGCAGTTTTAACATCTTCTGATACAAAACTATTTTTAGCACAAGATAAATCAGAAATACAATATGTGCAAGAAGTATTCAAATTAAGTGAAGGTGAAGCAGGATTTTTAATCAATTGCACAATAGGTGAAGGATTATTAAAAGTTGGTGGAGATACAGCAATTTTACAAATCACACCAACAGCAAAAGAATTTGAATTTGTAGAAACAAATGTAAATAAACTAGTACGATTAAAAAAGATGTCAGGAAAGCCACTTAACTAAGAAGGGAGAAATAGAATGAGTATATTTACAAACAAGAAATTAACGCGAAAGATAAATATTGTTTTATTAATTGTTATTCTTTTCAACTTTCTTGTTCCGATTCAATCACAAGCAGCAGACCTTAAAAAATTTGGAGGAGACTTATTAAAAGAATTAATAAAATTATTTGTATCACTAGGGGATGTTGTTAATGGAGCATTTAACCACTTCATGCTTCGGAACAACAAAAATGTATGGATCGGCGATATTTTCAGATGGGGATGCAGAACTGCAAGCTAATTTAGATGCAAAAGGAACAGAAGATTCACCAGGATCAGCTTTAGCATATGACTATGATGGTGAACATGGAACAGTAAAAACAATTCCAGCAGGAACGAGGTTTGAAGCTGCTGGATGGTTTGGAGATAAAATTCAAATTCCCAACATCCTATATTGTCCAGAAAATATATTTGCAAATAAAATAGCAATGTTAGATGTAAATTTCATAAAACCAAATAGCTATACTCCAGTTGAATATACATCTGAAGGAAGGACTATGCCAGATGCAGAAACAGCAAGCGAGTCATTAGTAACAAGAGATGATGTTGGTACAAAATCTTTAAGAGCAATTATATCAAGCTGGTATCAAGCATTTAGAAATATCGCAATAGTAGGACTATTAATTGTTTTAGTATATATTGGTATAAGGATTATGATTAGTTCTACATCATCAGATAAGGCTAAATACAAGGAAAATTTACAAGACTGGTTTATTGCACTTTGCTTAGTATTTTTTATGCATTACTTAATGTCTGGAATTCTACTTGTAACAGAAAGCTTTACTAAATTGATAGATGAATCGATAAATCCAAGTATTTATGTAGATGCAACCAAGGCAGAGGAAAATGATGTAGGACCTAACGATCCTATGAAAAATATTAAATTTAAAACAACAATTACAGGATATATTCGTTTTATGACTCAATTAGATGATACAGGTGATTGTGTAGCATATAGTATTATGTATTTTGCTATGGTAATTTACACAGTAATGTTTACAATTACATATATTAAGAGATTCCTGTATGTAGCATTTTTCACAATGATATCACCATTAGTTGCTTTGACATATCCATTGGACAAGATAAGAGATGGAAAAGCACAAGCTTTTTCAATGTGGTTTAAAGAATATACAATGAATGTTATTATACAACCAGTTCATTTATTGTTATTTACGGTGTTTATAGGAAGCGTAATGGATTTGGCAGCAAGTAACCCTATTTATGCTATTGTAACAATGGGATTCATGTTACCAGCAGAGAAATTTATTAAGAAATTATTTGGACTTGAATCAACAAGTGGAGCAAGCGGATTAGGAGAAATTGCAGGTGGAGCTTTAGCAATGAAAGGTGCAAGTACTTTAATAGGACAGCTTACGGGTAGAGGAAAAAAAGGACAAGATGGAAAAGACTCAAAAGGACAAGATAAGATAAGACAAAGAGGAATAGACCCTGGTATAACAGGACGTAGAACACAAGATGTATTACCAGAAGGATATATGAATAATCCTGAGAGTACGCAAAGTGGTGATAGACCAAGGAATCCAAATACACCAACAACTGAAGGACCACAAAATCTAGATAGAGAAAATCCACAACAGGAAGATCAACAAGAAGAAAATACCCCAGGATTCCCACAACAAGATGAAAATAACCCAGAATTCCCACAGCAAGATGATAATAATCAAGAAATTTATGATACACGAGTAAGACTTGGAAGAGATGGAAAATGGGAATTAGTAAGAGAACCAATTGGACCAGGAGAAAATACTGGAAATATGCCATCAAATGAAAATGGAGAAACTACTCCAATAGGACAAAGGAATTCTTCAAATAGTCAGCAACAACAAAGAGAAAGAAATGACCAACATAGTCAACAAAATGGAAATGCTCCAGTAGATAATCAACCAGAACAATCAGAGAGACCACAACAACCAGAAACATCACAACAACCAGAATTACCACCACAACAACAGCCACAACGACCACAACAATCAGAAACACCAAGAAATCCAGATAATGGCAGAGTAAGATCTCCTTTAGACGGAGCAGAAGCAGTTCTTAGAAAGAAAGTAAGAACACTAAAAAGACCATTTGAAAAAGGAAATAGATTAGCAACAGCAGGCAAAGTAGCAAAATTTACTGCAAAAGCAGCAGGAACAGCGTTAGGAGCAGCAGCATTAGGAGCAGTAGGTGTAGGAGCAGGATTGACATCAGGAGATTTATCAAAAACAGCTTCATTAACTTCTGCAGGACTTACTTTAGGTGCAACAGCAGGCAATAAATTGCTAGCAGGAGGATCAATTGCAGCTGCAGGAGCAACAGCAAGAATGGTGCAGAATGATAGAGAAACATATAGACGTGCAACTAGAACTGCAGAACAATATGAAAGAGAAGAACAAGAAAAAATAGACGAACAATGGAAAAGAGATCCTAAAAACTATGAATATTTAAGAAACCATAATATGAGTGATGAAGACGCAAAAGCTTGGTTAAAGAGTGAAAAAGTTGCAAGATATCGTAGAGAAACAGGAATAAGTGATATTAAAACATTACATAGAACTATTAAATTAATGGATAAAAAGCATTTATCTGACGATTATGGAATTCATCTTGCAAAAATGGTAGATCGCACAAGTCCTGAATTTTCAAAAACTGAAATAAATAATGTTAGCAAAAACTTACAAGAACAAGATGGAATATCTTTAGAAGCAGCAAATAAAGTAATTGAAGATATGATGTATGTAAAAGATATACCTGTTCCAAGTTAAAATAAAGTAAAATAATTAATGATAGGAAGGATGACTATGGGAAAACTAATTCGATATTATAATCAAAACAGAATAAGGATTTGGTTAGTCATCCTTATTATTGCGTTTTTAATACTAATAATTCATACACTCAATGGATTTTCAAAAGAAGAAAATGCGAATGTAAATAACAAAGTAAATAAAGAAAATACAGAAACAACAAATCAAGTTAATTATACAAAAGAAAGTAGAACATTGGTAAGTGGAGATGAAGTTCCAGAAATATATCAAAAAGATTTTGGAAGTACAATAGACAACTTTTTAAAATATTGTAAAAACCATGAGCCAGAAAAAGCATATGACTTATTAAGCAATGAATGTAAAGGAGTCCTATATCCGACAGAAGAAATGTTTACAGAACAATATTATAAACCAAAATTTTCTACAGAAAAAGTATATGACTTTCAATCATGGACAGCAGAAGGACCATATGTATATTTAGTAAAAATATATAATAATACATTGGCAACAGGAAAAGGAACTAGTGAAAAATATATACAGGACTATATTAGTGTTATATTAGAAAGTGGAAGCTATAAAATAAATGTAAATGGATTTATTGGAATAAGGAGATTTAATAATGCAGAAGGAAATAAAGATAATGTAAGTATAACAGTAAAAGAAGCGGAAGTTCATATGGACTATTCAATAGCAACAGTTGTTATAAAAAATTATTCTGAAAGAAGTATACTATTAGATAGTAGAAAAGATGCTGGTTCTATATATGAAGTAGACACAAATGGGGGAAAATCAGAAGCTTTATTGTATGAAATTTTAGATGAAGATTTAGAAGTAAAAGCACAAGATCAAAAAGAATTGAAAATAAAATTTAGCAATTCATATCAATCAAGTAGTAATATAGCACAGTACATATTTTCAGATGTCCAAATTCTAGGATATTCACAAGAAATAAAGGTAGAAGTATAACAGTAAGAAAAGAGGTGAAATATATGCCAGACTTAAAAAATATGTTAGGACAACACAAGAATGATGAAGAAGAAAACGAAGAAATAAATACAAAAAAAGTCGCCGAAGAAGCAAAAAAAGCTATGAATACAGCAGTAAAAACGGCAAAAGGAGTAGTAAGAATAGTAAGATGGCTAGCTGCATTACCTATTGCTGCAAAAATAGTGCTAGTAGCAACAGTTGCCATAACAGTATTAGGAACGGCATATAGTATATTTCATTTAGCTACAGATGACAACAGTAGTAAGAACAACCCTGAAAAACTATATGATATGATTGCCTCAAAAGATAAAAATTTACATGACCTTATTACAATAGCAGGAGATTCTTCTTCAGGATATTACCTAGCATTTAAACAAGGTACAGAAGAAAGAATTGATGAAATTGTAAAAGAATTTTCAAAACCAAATTATCAAACAATTACAAATATGACAAAAGAAGCATTACAAATAGAGGATGATGAAAATAAAGATGAGAATGAAATTAATAGAGAAATATTATTAAAACTAATAGAAGCAGAATTAGTTACACAATATCCTAATTTAGGTGGTGTAATAGGAAAAGAAGCAGATATAAAAATAGCACAAGATTCTAAAGAACAGTATGATGCTAGCAAAAAAATGAAAATTCCAAAAATATATAAAACTCAAGACACAGCTGAATATGCATCAGTAGCAATGGTACTTTCATATTTAAAAGATGAAGATATAAAAGAAGAAGATGTATATAATTGGGCAACAAAATCACAATTTGATGATGACTATTTTTCTGGAGATGAAGGAGAGGAAAAATTCTTTGAAGAGTCAGCAAAAGAATGGGATGCTGGCGAAGTTATGAAAATAGAAAATAAATTTGTAGTAATAGATGCATTAAAAGCAGGAAGACCCGTAATTGCAAGAGTAAATCATACATCTAATTATTTATTTACAAATACTGTAGACTATATTGTACTAAGAGGAGTAGATGAGGACGAAAAAAATGTATATGTAAATAATGCAAATAAAGAAAAATCAGAAGGGATAATAGATTTTGAAAAAGATATACATTCTGAAGCAGAATGCTATTTCATATATAATTCAAAAAACGCACTTGAAGAAGCAGAAGAGACAAAAAGTAGTTCAAATAATTCAACTGATTCAAGCACTGCAGAAAATTTAGAAGGATTTTTGTTTGTAGGCGATTCTATAACAGTAGGATTATCAACAAATGGAGGAATCAAAGACAAAGTTACATTTATTGCAGAAACAGGAGTGGGATCAAACTATTGGATAAAGAACTTTGATAAAATAGAAGAAGTAAAAGATGTAAAAGGAGTAAATGTCTTTTTAGGTACAAACGATTGGGATTGGGGATTAAATAATCTAGAAGACTTACTAGAAAAAATACATAACCAATTTAATTCTGTACAAATTTATGTAGATGGGTTATTACCAGATAACCAGCCAGGAGTTAACAAGGCAGATAGAGATAATTTTACTGAAAATGTAAAAAAATATTGCGAAGAAAAAGAGTACTTAACCTTTATTGATGCATCAGTGGGAGTGGAAATGGAAGAAAATGGATTCCATCCTACAACAGAGGGATATAAAACATTAGCAAACAACCTAAAAGATGCTATTTTAAGAGGAAAAACAGAACCTACAAATTCGATAGATAATGATGCAAATAAAGAAAAGCTATTAATTGCTGAAGATACGGGGGAAGGATTAGATGGCTTTCAAGGAGCAATACGTATCCGTAGGATTACACCTAATAAAGCGCAAGGAGAACTAAAAAATGTAGGAACAGGACCAGTATCAACAGTAGACGAAGTAAGTGGTGAAATTGCAGGAGATATAAAATCATATGTAGATCAAATAGATGATGGAACATGGGCAGTATATGCTCAAAATTTGAATACAGAAAAAGAAGAAGCAAATATAAACGGTAATAAAAAATTACAATCAGCAAGTGTTATAAAATTATTTATTTTAGCAACAGCATATCAAGAATTGGAAAACGGAAAACAAATTGATAAAGAACAATTGAAAGTAATGATTACTGAAAGTAGTAATAATGCAGCCAATTATGCAATTGATACTTTAGGATTCGATAAAATAAATAAATGGATTAAAGATAATGGATACAGTAAAAATACATCATTGGGTAGAAAATTCCGGAAGTCCATCATCAAATGGAGATAATTATACTTGTGCAAAAGATGTCGCTAAAATTTTAAAGGATATATATGATGGAAAATGTGTAAGTAAAAAAGCATCTAAAGAAATGTTAAGCTATTTACAAGCTCAAACAAGGAAAAATAAAATACCATCAGGAGTAGAAGGAGCAAAAACAGCAAATAAAACAGGAGAATTAGATGCAAGCTATCCACAATTAGTTGAAAATGATGCAGCAATTGTATATAAAGAAGGATGCCCATACATATTAGTTGTTATGTCACAAGGAATATCTAATTCAGGTATTGCGGTATCACATATTGTTCAAATATCAAAAATAGCATATCAAAATATAGGGAAAGAAGAAGAGAATAAGGAAGATAAAGAAAAAAAGGAAGATGTGAGTGGAGAAAAACATATAGTTGCAGTAGTAGGTGGACATGGAAATGCAGAAGGAGCACAAAAAGGATGGTATACAACAGGTACAACTGATACAACAGGTACAACGAGCCCTGCATGGACAGAAAAAGATTTAACGAAAAAAGTAGCAGACTATGTAAAAAAGGTAATGGAAGAACAATATCCACAATTTACAGTAATAACAGATGGATACTCACAAAAAAATACAGACAGATTAAAAATTGCAAAACAGAAAGGTGCAGAATTATTTATAGGAGTACATTTTAATTCAAATGATAATAACTCAGCTCATGGGACAGGAATATATTATCAACAAAATACAAGCCTTGAGACTGAAAATGTCAAACTTGCAACAGCATTGTTAAATTCTATTACAGGAGAAATGAAAACTGATGTATGCCAAGGTGTATCTGCTAGCAACTACAATGCATTTAGTGACGGACTACAAGAAGAATTCGGTGGACCTGCTGTATATACTGAAGGCGCTTTTATGTCTAATAAGGGAGACATGGAGATTATAGCACAAGCTGGAAATAAGGGACTTAAAGCATATGGAAATGGTATTATAGATGGAATTTTAACATATTATGGATTAGAAAATAAAGGTTACGGAAATGTTGATATAGAAGATGCAAACGAAGAAAGTACAAGTAAAGGATCAGAACAGATCACTACTACAGTTGATACAAGAATATATGACTTACAATTCCTAGCAGAAGAGGAGTTTGACGAATTAGTAGAAAATAATGACCCTACGGCATTAGACTATTATACTTTAGATAGTGATTGGCAATTAATTACAGCTAAATGGAGTTATAATCCAACAGATAAAGTGCAAATAAGTAAAAATACACCAATAAATTATAGGTCAGTATTATCAAAATATACCACACCATTTGAATATTTAATGGATTTTTATATAAATATAAAAGACGACGATTTTATATCGGATTTTGCAGATTTAGCTTTGGAAAGCGAATTCATAATAGCTATACGTGATGATGTAACAACAACTGAAACAGATAGCTCATCATATATTGTATATGAAGATGGAGAAACAACAGGTGCAACATCACAGCAAGATTTTTCTGAAACAGTAACTACATCAGTAGAATTAACATACGCAGATAACTGGTTTGTAAATTTTTCAAAAGATATTACATATAAAATTGACAGACAAAAATCTGATAATGAAAATTTATTTGAACTTGTTAATACAACACAAAAAGTCTTAGGAAAATCATCAGAATCAACTTCAACCTCTACAAGTTCTGTAGATGGACCTACAAAAACAGGAATCGATGAAGAAGAAAATGAAATAACTATTGGTTCTACAGAATATACAACTACTAACAGACACTCAATTTCAGTAAAATATGCTGAAAATGAAGGAGATGGAGAAGTAAAAAGCAATGAAAACAAGTTCTATAAATTATTTAATGATAACCCAGAAGCACAAGGAAGCTTAAAAGACACATGGCTTGTACGTTTAATAGAAAATGGAGAACGAACAGCACAATTTACAGACTTAACAAAATATTTACTATATCATATAACGAATAATACATTATATAAGGATGTATCTATAGATGATTTCTTAGATAAATATAAACATAATGATTTTGCAACAGTAAGTGAATATTCAACAGATATTCCATTATATACACCTATTTTAAGCAAGGAAGACTTTATTTCTGCATTAGAAGAATATGCACCAAAAGCAAGCTCTGGATTTAATCAATACTTCTTGCCAAGAGCAGCAGAAATATATGATTGGGGAATAAAATATGGTATAAATCCAGAGTTACTTATAACATTTGCTATAAAAGAATCAGGTTGTAATTGGACCAGTAATGGATATAATTTCTGGGGGGTAGATTCACCTAATAATAGCAATGGAAAATTCTATGATGATATGGAAAAAGCAGCTGCGAGATTTGCAGAAAACATGAAAGCTTATGCAGAAGGTGGAAGCAATGAAGGTATGGTTATGACAAAATATAATGATAGACTAGCTGCAAATTGTAATTCCAATGGTTATGGATTGCCAGGAACACTTAAAGGAGCTTTGAGTTGCTATTCAGATTTAATAGGAGAATATAATGGAGGATTGCACTGTGAAGGAGACGACAATCACGGAGGACAATACTATATACATTACATGTATCCAACAGAAGAAGAATATAGAGAGAAATGTGGATTTGGAACAAATGCACCTGGAGCACACACATCATCTACACCTTATACTATACAAGAAAAAGCAGATTATACAGCTTGGTTGTATGCAAATCAGTTGAAATATTGGGAAATGATATTTGGTAAGTATGGAACTCTAGGAGCAGGAAATATTAAACAACTTTGTCAACAAATTACAGAAATGTATAATAAAAGAGAGACAACGTATGGAACAGAAACATATGGGAATATTAAGAAAACATATGAATCAGATACTAGCATAGTTTGTACAACTTATGTATGTGTAGTGTTATATAAAGCAGGATTAATTTCAGAAGATGTTATGAATAGACACAATTATCACTATACTATTGATATGCCTAATTTATTAAGAGATGCAGGTTGGTATGAACTTGATGACAAATCAGACTTACAACCAGGAGACGTTTTAAATAAGCCAGGAGATGGTGATGGACATACGGTTATTTATGTTGGAGATGGTTTAATTTATGATGAAACAAGTTGTACATATAATACAAAAACTGGTCGAAAACCTAGCGGAATACCTTACAGCGTAAATGGATATATTGGCTCAGGATATGTAGCATGGCGAAGGGGAAATAAATAAAGGAGATAAATATGTATGGAAAATAAATATAAAAAACTGAAAATCTCAATATTTGTATTAGCTAGTATGATCATAATAATTGTAATTCTTTTTATCATACTAAATAAGCAAGGCATACTAGAGAATAGCGAGCCATATACAAAAGAAAATGAAGAATCCTATGTTGACGAAACAATTAAAAGCTGGGAAAAAGTAAAAATGAGAGATCAATATTACACAGTAGAAGAACTTACTGAAAGATATCTAACTTATGCAAGTGATGCTATTCGTAGTGACTCTCCAACTCAAGAAGAAGACCAAAAAGCACTATATGACATAATGGATTCAAAATATTTGGAAGAATTTAAAATAAGCAACAGAAAAGATTTATCAGAGCAACTTAAGTATCTGGTAGAAAAATCTAAAGCATTCAGTATAAAAAATATTTTTACTATTGATAAAAGTATAAATTCTAAAATATTTCTTGTAAATATCTATTTATCACATCTCCAAGAAGAATATAATTTTTTTGTAAAGATGGATACAATAAATCTTACTTTTTCAATATTTCCACAAGAATATTTAAAAAAGCATAATTATTCTGAAAAAGATGATAATATAGAAGTAGGAGAAGAAAGAGTAGAAAAAAAGCAATATAATTCATTTCAAATGGAAGATATTTCAGACGAAAGAATGAGTGTAGTTTATTTTAATCAAATAAAAAATAAACTGTTAAGAAGTGCAGATACAGTACAGAATATGCTTGATGAAGAATATTATCAAAAACGATTTGGAAGTAAAGAAAAATTAGAAGCATTTTTAAAGAACAACCAGAGAGAATTAGCTAAAATAGAAATAAAAAGTTATTTAGTTAATTATCATACAGATTATAATGAATATGTATGTAAAGACCAGAACGATAAAGTTTATGTTATTAAAGAATATGCAGTAAATGACTATAAAGTACAATTAGATGACTATACAATTTCTGACGAAGAACTAGATGAGAAATATATGACTTTAACAACACAAGAAAAAGTTGTAAATAATGTTAACAAATGGATAAAAATGTTAAACTATAGAGACTATGAATCAGCGTTTAATGTATTAGATGAAACATTTAGAAAAGAGAATTTTGGAAACGATGTTTCAAAATTTGAACAATATATGAGGCAAAAATTCCCAGACTATTATAAATTTAATCAAGTAAAATATATGCAAGAAGCGGGAATAAGCGAACAACAAATTACTATGTCACCAATATCAGAAGGCTTAGAATCACAAATACAAGAAACAATTTATATGCAATTAGGAGAAAATACAAATTTTGTAATGTCATTTAATATAATATAAAGAAAGGACTCAGACCTATCGGCCTGAGCTCTTTTAACTTATAGTACTTAATTCTTCTTTCTGATTTTCTTTTTCAATAGCTTTTTTCTCTAAATTCTTTTGCTTCAAATTATCCTTTGCAACAGTCATAAGCAATTTAATACGATTAGTTTGATTAGATTCACTAGCACCAGGATCATAATCGACAGGAGAAATATTAGCATTAGGATATTTGTCACGAATAGTTTTAATTACACCCTTTCCGACAACATGGTTTGGTAAACAAGCAAAAGGCTGAACACAAACAATGTTAGGAATATCATTTTCAATATATTCAATCATTTCAGCAGTTAAAAACCAACCTTCACCAGTTTGATTACCAATAGATAATACATCTTTTACTTGACGCTCTAAATGCCAAATATCACAAGGCATCAAATAATTCTTTTTTGAAGTGCTAAGTGCTAAACGTACATCTTTTTCCAATAAGTCAATTAATTTTATTGCAATTTTACTAATTTTTGAAGAAGTCTTATTTGTATTTAATAATTGATTAAAAGTAATCTTGTGTGTTGCCATAAATTTGATAAATCCCATAAAATCAGGTAATATAACTTCTGCACCTTCTTTTTCTAAAAGATTTGCAACAAAATTATTACCAAAAGGATGATACTTAATTAATACTTCTCCAACAATTCCAACACGAGGTTTTTGTTTTTTAGTATTAAGTTCTATTTTTTCAAAATCATTTACAATATCATAAATACTTTGTTTAAATTCTTTATTAGAAGATTTTGTAAGAAGCTTCTTACATTTTTCCATCCAAGCATTAAATAATTTTTCAGTTTCACCTTTATTTACTTCATATGCTCTATTTTTTGTTAGCATTTTTTGTAATAAATCGCCATAAATTACACACTTAATCAATTTTTCAATTAGTTTTGGTGTTAATTTAAAACCAGGCATTTTTTCCATACCAACAATGTTAAATGAAATAACAGGAACATTTTCAAAACCAGCATCTTTTAAAGCTTTACGTATAAAACCTATGTAATTTGTTGCTCTACAACCACCACCTGTTTGAGACATAATAATAGCGGTCTTATTTACATCATATTCCCCAGACTGTAAAGCTTCTATAAATTGACCAGTTGTTAAAATAGAAGGGTAACAAGCATCATTATTTACATATTTTAAACCAGTTTCTACAGTATGACTAGTACAATCCTTTAACAATTTTATATTATATCCACAAGAAGCAACTGCAGTTTCAATTAAATCAAAATGAATTGGTGCCATCTGTGGCATTAAAATAGTATATTTTGAGCGCATATCCTTTGTAAAGATTTTTTTATGAATTCCATAATCACCAGAAGCTTTAAGAGTTTCTTTCTCTTTAATACGTTTATTCATACTAGCTAAAAGTGAACGAATACGAATACGCACAGCTCCTAAATTATTAACTTCATCTATTTTAATTAAAGTATACATTTTATCATAGCTAGATAAAATTTCTTCTACTTGGTCTGTAGTAACAGCATCTACACCACAACCAAATGAATTTAGTTGTACCAATTCTAGGCAATCATGTTTTCCAACAAAATCAGCAGCTGCATAAAGTCTTGCATGAAATACCCATTGATCTACAACACGTATAGGACGCTTAGCTTCTGTTTTATCAGATACACTATCTTCTGTTAAAACGCATAATCCAAGAGAAGTGATAAGAGTATCAATTCCGTGATTAATTTCAGGATCAACATGATAAGGACGCCCTGCTAAAACAATACCACGCAAATTATTTTCTTCGATATATTTAACAGTCTCAAGACCTTTATTGCGTACATCTTGCTTAAATTGTTGATATTCTTTTTCTGCTTTTTCGCTAGCTTCTAAAAGTTCTTCCCTTGAAAAATTATATTCGTCAAATTCAGGTAAAGACAAAACTTTATTAACAAGATTTTTCTTATCAAAAGGCAAAAATGGATTGATAAACTTAATATTTTTTTGTTTTAAGCCTTCCACATTATTTTTTAGCACTTCTGAATAAGAAATAACAATAGGGCAGTTATAATGATTATCAGCCTTTTCATATTCTTTTCTAGAATATGGCATACAAGGATAAAAAATTGTTGTAATTCCTTGCTCTAACAAGCTTTCTATATGACCATGTGATAACTTTGCAGGATAACATACTGATTCAGAAGGCATTGATTCCATACCTTTTTCATATGTTTTCCTTGTACTTTTTTCCGAAATAATAACACGAAACCCTAAGCTAGTAAAGAAAGTAAACCAAAAAGGATAATCTTCATACATATTTAAAACTCTAGGGATACCTATAGTTCCTCTTTTAGCTTCACTTTCTTCTAAAGGCTTATAATCAAATAATCGTTTATATTTATACTGAATTAAGTTTGGTAAATCTTTATTATTTGAAACAATTCCAGCTCCTTTTTCACAACGATTTCCAGAAACATGTATAGCACCATTACTAAAACGGTTAATTGTTAATTTACAATGATTTTCACAATTATTACATCTTGTATGAGTTATTTTAATTTTTAAATTATCTAATTCGTCAGTCTTTAAAATTGTAGAATGATATTCCATATCAAAATTAGCTTCATATTGTTCTTTAGAAAGTAAAGCCATACCATAAGCACCCATCAAACCAGCAATATCTGGACGGATTACATTTTTACCAACTATTTTTTCAAAAGCTCTTAAAACAGCATCATTATAGAAAGTACCACCTTGAACAACAATATGGTCTCCAAGTGTTGCAGTATCACGGACCTTCATTACTTTTTGAATGGCATTCTTAATAACTGAATAAGACAAACCACTAGAAATATCACCAACTGAATAACCTTCCTTTTGGGCTTGCTTAATTTTAGAATTCATAAACACAGTACATCTTGACCCTAAATCAACAGGACGTTTAGCATCAAGAGCCTCTTTTACAAATTCACTAATTTCCAAATTTAAACTTTTACTAAAAGTTTCAATAAAAGAGCCACAACCTGAGGAACAAGCTTCGTTTAGCATAATATTATCAATAGCACCATTTTTCATTTTGATATATTTCATATCTTGTCCACCAATATCAATAATTGCAGTTACATCTGGCTCAAATTGCTTAGCAGCCGTGAAATGAGCTATTGTTTCAATTTCATTTAAATCCACATTTAATGCAGTTTGAATTAGTTTTTCTCCATATCCTGTAACACCACTATAACGCAAAATAACTTTTTCAGGTAGCTTTGCATATAGTTCTTTTAACATAGATATAACACTTTTTAAAGGATTTCCCTCATTACTGCCATATAGAGAATAAAGTAAATTACCATCTTTATCAATTAATGCAAGTTTAGTAGTAGTAGACCCTGCGTCAATACCTAAATAACAATCACCTTCATAAGTATCTAAGGTATTTCTTCCAATTTTTGCTTTATCATGACGATTTTTAAATTGCATATATTCGTCTTTGCTAGCAAAAAGAGGGTCTAATGGCTTTGTAGTGTTATCTTGTGAAACTTTTAAATTTTCAATTTTCTCTTCTAATTCACTTCTAGAAATAGCCTGAGAATTTAGGGAATCAAGTGCTGCACCTTTTGCAACAAGTAAATGAGCTTCTTCAGGAACAATTACTTGTTCTGGCTCTAGATGTAATGTTTCAATAAAACGTTTTCTTAACTCTGGCAAATAATTTAAAGGACCTCCTAAAAAAGCAACATTTCCTCTAATTGGTCTACCACAGGCTAAACCACTAATTGTTTGATTTACGACAGCTTGAAAAATTGATGCAGCAATATCTTCCTTTGCAGCACCTTCATTTATTAAAGGCTGGATATCAGTTTTAGCAAATACTCCACAACGAGAAGCAATAGGATAAATAGTTTGATATGTTTTTGCAAGCTCATTAAGACCAGCTGTATCTGTATGTAATAAAGAAGCCATTTGGTCTAAAAATGCACCTGTACCGCCAGCACAAGTTCCATTCATACGTTGCTCTATTGATTGGTCAAAATATATAATTTTCGCATCTTCTCCACCTAATTCAATTACAACATCTGTTTCAGGAATATATTTTTCTACAACACGCTTACAAGAAACAACTTCTTGAATAAACTCAACATTTAAAAACTGACTAGCAGACATTGCTCCAGAGCCAGTTAAAGCTATTGTATATTTATAATCTGGATATCTGTTTATTAAATCTTTTAAAACATTACATACTGTATTTTTAGTATCAGAAAAATGTCTTTGGTAATTTGAATATATATTGTTTAGTTGGTCATCTAAAACAACAATTTTAACGGTTGTTGAACCAACATCTAATCCAACATGTAATATTGTTTCCATAAGATACACCTTCATTTTATGTATTTAGGTTTTAGGAACCTATTAACCCTTACTATTGTATACGGAAAAAGCAAATTTGTCAAATGGAAATAAAAGGGAAAAGTTCTAAAAAGGACAAACAAGACATACATTGGTATAAATAAAAAAAGGAGGAGATAAATTGTGAAAAATAGAAAAACAATTATTATATTTGGTATTTTATTAATTTTAATTATTGTAGGTGGATATTTTGGAATAAAATATGTAAGAAAGCAAGAAGAAAATGAACTGACAGAATATACGCCAGAACAAGAAATTACAGAAGAACAGGCTAGACAAACAATAGTAAGTTTATATTTTGTGGAAAGTGAAACAGGAGAATTATGCCCAGAAGCAAGACTTGTAGATATTAAAGATTTAATGAATTTACCATATGATAAATTGATGGAATTGCTTATAGCTGGACCAAAAAATGATAAATACAAGAAAGTAATACCAGAAAATACCAAATTATTAAAAACATATACAGAAGGCGATTGTCTAGTATTAGATGTGACTAATGATATATTAAAATACAACAAAGAAGATAAAAATGCAAAAGAAAATATAATAAATAGTATTGTAAATACTATGACAGAACTAACTGAAATTAACAAAGTAAAATTCTTGGTAGATGGCAAACCAAATGAAGAACTAAAAGATACATATACAAGAAAAATATAGAATCAAAGCGACATATTTTTATATGTTGCTTTTTTATCTAAATAATTTATAGACATTTATACATTTAAAAGCCTTATCTAAGTTATTTAAAAAATATTCAACTTCATTTAAGGAATGTAAAGTATTATCTTTATAATCCTTAAAGCAAAACTTTTTTTTCTCTTTTTTTATAATTTTGTTTTCTCCTCTTAAATCTTGGCCTTCCATAGCACTTCCTCCTTGAAAAATATCTATATTTGATATATAATATGATAGAACAAAAAATAAAGTGTAGGTGAATATTTTGAACGAAAGAATTGACGACTTAGGTGTAAAAAATTTAAAAATAATTCAAAACAAAGATTGGTTTTGTTTTGGAATTGATGCAGTTTTACTAGCAAACTATGCAAAAAAAATAAAGAAAAATAGTTATGTTCTAGATTTAGGAACAGGAACAGGAATTATACCAATATTATTATGTGGAAAAACACAATTAAAAAAAATAGTAGGAATAGAAATTCAAAAACAAGTATGTGATATGGCAAAAAGGAGCATTGTATATAATAAATTAGAAGAACAATTTGAAATAATATGTGATAATATTTTAAATATAGAAAAATATTATCCAAAGCAAACGTTTGATGTAGTTGTTACAAATCCACCATATAAAAAGCAAGGTACAGGAATGACAAATATGTCTGAAAATAAAAAAATTTCTAGGCATGAAATAACAGCAAATTTAGATGACTTTATTAAAATTGCAAAAGATATGCTAAAAGATAAAGGGGAACTATATATGGTACATCATCCCGAAAGATTAGTTGATATTTGTTCATCTATGAGAAAATATAAAGTAGAACCAAAAGAAATACGTTTTATTTCTTCAAAAGAAGGAGAAATACCAAAACTTGTTCTAATAAAAGGAATAAAAAATGCAAGTCCATTTTTAAAAATAATGCCTAATTTATATATCTATCAAGAAAATGGAGAATATACACAGGAAATTAAGGATATGTATGAGAAAGGAAAGTGATTACATGGAATATGGAACATTATATGTTGTTGCAACACCAATTGGAAATTTAGAAGATATTACATATAGGGCAATTCGTACTTTACAAGAAGTTGATATAATTGCAGCAGAGGATACAAGACATACGCTTAAACTATTAAATCATTATAAAATCACTAAACATTTAATAAGTTACCACCGTCACAACGAAGAGACGAAATCAGAAGAATTAATTTCAAAATTAAAAGAAGGTAAAAAAATTGCATTAGTCTCAGATGCTGGAACACCAGGAATTTGTGATCCAGGAGAGCAAATAATTCGTAAATGTCTAGAAGAAGGAATAGAAATAATTCCAATTCCAGGAGCATGTGCTTTTGTTAATGCTTTAATTTGCTCAGGGTTAGAAACACAAAGCTTTTTATTTCTTGGATTTTTGCCATTAAACAAAAAAAATAGAAAACAAAAGCTAGAACAAATAAAAAACAGTGAGCAAACAGTTATGATATATGAAGCACCACATAAATTAAAAACAACATTGCAAGACTTAAAAGAAGTTATAGGAGATAGGAGGGTAGTTATTGCAAGAGAATTAACAAAAATTCACGAAGAATTTATAAGAGGAACAATTGATGAAATAATAGAAAAAACTGAAAATATAAAAGGAGAAATTATAATATTAGTTGAGAAATCTGAAACAGAGGCTGAAAAAAAAGATTTTTCAGAAATTTCATTAGAAGAACACTTCTCATATTATGAAAAACAAGGAATAGATAAAAAAGAAATTATAAAAAAAATAGCAAAAGATAGGAATACTTCTAAAAATGAGATTTATATGTATTTTTGTAATAAAAATTAAAATAGTCTTGAATTATACTTTTTAGTATAATTCAAAACCATTTTTTCATAATGTATGCATTTATTTTTTTTCTTGCAAATCAGAAATATTTTTTATACACTTAGCACAAACTAATTTATCCTTGTATTCTACAACATTTTTCGTATTCCCACAAAAAACGCAATTTGGTTCGAATTTTTTCAATATAATAGAAGAACCATCCACATAGATTTCTATCGGATCCTTTTCTGCTATATTAAGTTTTGTCCTTATTTCTATAGGTATGACAACTCTTCCAAGCTCGTCAACCTTTCTTATAATACCTGTTGATTTCATAATTTCCTCCTATGTTGATATTTTGTAATCCCTTATTTAAAAGTATATCATAAATTAAAAATTAGGTCAATGTTTAATTTACTAAAAACCAAAAATTGGTAATAATTCACTAAAAACCATACAAAAATCAATGAATAAAACGAATTTTAATGAATAAGTTTAAATGGGTGATAAGATTGTTAAACTCAATTTGGCCAATTTTTATTATTATATCATTTTCATTTGCTATATTTTCTGGCAACATAGATAAACTTAACCAGTCTATATTTTCTAGTACAGAGGAAGCGGTTACTTTATGTATTACATTATTAGGCACAATGTGCTTATGGAATGGAATTATGAAGATAGCATCTGAAACTACAATTATTAGAAAATTAACTATTTTTTTATCACCATTAATCAATAAGTTATTTCCAGAACTAAAAAATGACGAAGAAATAAAAAAAGAAATATCTATGAATATGGTAGCAAATATCTTAGGGCTGGGAAATGCAGCAACACCCTTAGGAATTAAAGCAATGAAATCTATGCAAGAAAAAAATTCAGATAAAAAAACTTTAACAAATTCAATGGCAACCTTAATTGTATTAAATACTGCATCAATTCAAATAATTCCAACAACGGTCATTGCAATTAGAAATTCTTTAGGTTCTCAAAATCCAACAAGTATTATTTTTCCAGTATGGGTAGCAACAATTTGTGCAGCAATTGCAGGAATAACAGCAATAAAAATATTTATAAAATGGGGGAAATGATATGCAATTTGTTAATTTTCTTTCTAGTATTGCGATGCCAGTAGTTATTTTTATTATTGTTATGTATGCATTTATAGAAAAAATAAAAATATTTGATACTTTTTTAATAGGTGCAAAAGAGGGAATCAATATAGTTATAACTATTTTTCCTACATTAGTTGGATTGTTTTTAGCTATTGGAGCTTTAAGAAGTTCTGGAATACTAGATTTTATCATTCATCTTATTTCTCCAATTTTAAATCAATTTAATTTTCCGACAGATATTATGCCATTAGCTTTAATAAGACCAATTTCAGGTAGTAGTTCTATAGCAATCGCAACAGATATAATGAAAACATTTGGAGTTGATAGTCAAATAGGGTTAATGGCATCAGTCATTATGGGATCTACAGAAACAACAATATACACTATTGCAGTATATACTTCTAGTATAGGAGTAAAAAAGACAAGATTTGTTCTTTGGGCTTCATTAATTGCAGATTTTGTTGGAATTACTACAAGTATAATTATATGTAAAGTATTAGGAATGTAAACTTTGCAATACGAGATACAGGCTTCATTTATAAAAAAGTATTGCAATTCTTTCTAGTTTATGGTATATTTTAAGCACAAACAATCAGGGGGTAATTTCATTGGAAAAATTAGTAATAAAAGGACCTACTCCTTTAAAAGGAGAAGTAAAGATTAATGGAGCAAAAAATGCAGCAGTAGCGATTTTACCTGCAACACTACTAATTGATGGAATTTGCACAATTGATAATTTACCACATATTAGTGATGTTATGATATCTTGTGAAATACTAGAAAAGTTAGGGGCAAAAATTAACTGGAACAATAAAAATTCTGTTACAATAGATACAAGAAATATACATACAACTAAAGCACCATTGGATTTGACGAGCAAATTTAGAGCTTCTTATTATATAATAGGCTCTATGCTAGGTAGAAAAAAAGAAATAGAAGTAGGTATGCCAGGTGGATGTCAGTTAGGTGCAAGGCCAATAGACCAACATATTAAAGGATTTGAAATGCTAGGAGCAGAAGTGACTGTTGGTAATGGTACTATTTTTGCAACTGCTAATAAGCTTGCAGGAAATTCAATTTATATGGATATAGTGTCTGTTGGTGCAACAATAAATATTATGCTTGCAGCAACATTAGCAGAAGGAACAACAACAATTGATAATGCTGCAAAAGAACCACATGTTGTTGATGTTGCGAATTTTCTAAATACTATGGGAGCAGATATTCGTGGAGCAGGTACAGATGTGATAAAAATAAATGGGGTAAAAAAATTAAAAGGAAATGCTACATATTCTGTAGTGCCTGACCAAATTGAAGCAGGTACCTTTATGTTAGCAGCAGTTGCAACAAAAGGAGATTTACTTATAAAAAATTGTATTACAAAGCACTTAGACTCAATTACTGCAAAAATCATTGAAGTTGGCGGAACTGTAGAAGATTATGGAGATAGTTTGAGGGTTTATTGTAAAGAAAGACCAACAAAGGCAAATATAAAAACATTGCCACATCCCGGATTTCCAACAGATTTACAACCACAAATGGGAGTAGTATTATCTTTAGCAGATGGGACAAGTATTATAAATGAAAGTATATGGGAATCAAGATTTCAATATACGCAAGAATTAAATAAAATGGGGGCTAAAATTACGGCACAAGGAAAAACAGCTATATTTGAAGGTGTTGAAAAATTAAGTGGAGCTCCTGTATATTCAACAGATTTGCGAGCTGGAGCAGCATTAATTATTGCAGGAACATCTGCTTATGGAACAACAGAAATATATAATTTAGAGCATATAGATAGAGGATATGAAAATATAGAAGAAAGATTTAGAAGTATTGGAGCACAAATTGAAAGAGTGAAAGAATAGTATACAAAGGAAGTAAAAGTTATGTTAAATTTCTATAGCTTATTTAGTGGTAGTAGTGGAAATAGCTTGTTTATAAAATCAGAAAATACAAAATTATTAGTAGATGTAGGAGTTAGCTCAAAAAAAGTAGAAAATGCATTATTGGATTTAAACATTGCTCCAAATGAAATAGATGGAATACTAATTACTCATGAGCATACAGACCATATACAAGGACTAGGAACATTTGCAAAGAAATTCGATATACCTGTTTTTGCAAATAAAAAAACATTAGATGCTATGCCAAAACAAAAGGAAAAAATACCAGAAAAAAATATTCATATATTTACAATAGAAGAAAAATTTGAAATAAATGATTTAGAAATAAAACCATTTAGTATTCCTCATGATGCTGTAAATCCTTGCGGTTTTAATATTTCCGAAGGAAATAAAAAAATGAGTATCGCAACAGATATTGGACATATGACAAATGGAATTTTAAAAAATTTAGCAGAGAGTAGTTTTATTTTATTAGAATCTAATTATGAACCAGAAGTTTTAATGTATTCACATTATCCATATACATTAAAAAGTCGTATTGCAGGACCAACAGGGCATTTATCAAATGAGGAAGCTGGAAAAACTATTTCGCAATTACTTAATTGTGGACTAAAACAAGTTATGTTAGGGCATTTAAGTAAAGAGAGTAATTTCCCAGAACTTGCATACAAGACAGTGGTAGAACAACTAATGAAAGATAATTATAATGAAAATTCATTATCAATTTCTATTGCTGGAAGAGATGTAACGAGTAAAGAAATTTGTGTTTAGGAGATATTTATGCTTACAATTAATGTTATCTGTATTGGAAAATTAAGAGAACAATATTTAAAAGATGCAATAGAAGAATATAGTAAAAGATTATCTAAATATTGTAAATTAAATATTATTGAATTACCAGATGAAAAAATTCCAGATAAAGCAACAGAAAATGAATGCAAAATAATTAAAGAAAAAGAGTGTAGCAATATTATGAAGCATCTTCCAAAAGATAGTTATTTAATATGTTTAGACCTAAAAGGTAAACAACTTTCTTCTGAAGAATTTGCTAAAACAATTGATACACTCTCACTTACGACAAGTTCCATCTCTTTTATTATTGGAGGTTCTTTAGGGATAACAACAAATCTTTTAGAAATGTGTAATAATTCAATATCTTTTTCTAAATTAACATTTCCACATCAACTAATTCGTGTCTTTCTTTTAGAACAAATTTTTAGGAGTTTTAAAATTTTAAACGGTGAAACTTATCATAAATAATATATTATTGTAGAGAATATAAATAACGGAATGAAAGCATCTTATATAATAAAAGGGACTGATGCAAAATGTAATTTCTTTTTTTGGGGGAAATATAAAAGAAACGAATTTTAAATAATATTCTCTACAAAATTAAATACAATTTAATATAACAAATAGTAATTTTAAAGTTTTTCAATTTGCTTTAAAATTTTTTTTGCTAATTTTTTAATAATTATTTTTTTTATTATGAAAAATAAAGAAATAAATAATAAAATTTTAATTGCCATAACTTTAATAAAGTAATGAATCAATAATTAAGGATTGTCCTTAACTGTTTTTGATTATACTATAATTACCAATATTTGTCAAGAAAAACTTTTTGACAAAATTCGACAAATAATGGATATAGCTTGAGTTTATAAAAAAATAGAAACAGATATTAAATAAAATCTGTTTCTATTTTAGATTATTTTTTTGCTGTTATAAATCCATTACCAGCGAAAAATTCTAGTATTTTGAATTTAAAAGAAATCTCGTTATTTGCTTTACTTTCTGAAACTAAAGCGAAATCTTCTTCAGTCATATTTTCTTTCAATAAATTTTTGGATTCATCTGGCACAACACCTGAAGTTACATCAATAAAGCATAATGGTGGAAACATTACACACCACCAGTTTTGTCCTTTAGCTTCACCTATCGTAACACGTAAAGCATCATAATATCCTGCAGGAAGAGCTATATCACCATATGTTTTTGTAGGAAATTCAAAATTTCCAATTTGTACATCTACATCATATGAATAACCATTTTCAATAATAGTTTGCTTAGCTAATTCTTTAAAATCAGACAAATGATTATTTGCAATAGAAATAGCTTCTTCTTTTGTTTTTGCATTACTGCATAATGAATTCATATAATTTAATAAACTATCCCTTACTAGATATTTTAAATCTTGATCTTCTTTACTATCACTGTTTGCTAGAACATGTAATCTAAAAACACTATCACTTATTTTTGAACAAGTTGTATTTGCATAAGAAAATGCACAAACAGATGTATATAAAAATAGTAAAAAAGCAAGTATAAATATCATTTTTATTTTTGATTTTGTTTTATTTTTCATTGATTTCCTCCTATGTACTTTTTTTGAAAAATATTCTTTACTTTAATTATTACCAAATTAGAAAATTTTATACAAAAAGATTTTAAAAAAAATGACGAATTGCGATGTCGAAAAAACACGATGAATTTTATTTGAAATATTATTGACATATTAGAAATAAAATGGTAAAATTTGGAAGTACCAAAAAATAGTTCAAAAGAAAAGGCTTTCAAAAATCGAAAGGGTGGATAGTTTATGTTAAAATCAAAAGATAATATAACACGAGAAGATAAAAGAGAAAGGTTATGTTCTTTTTATGCAAGTGACTATCATTTTGAAATGATTAGTATTCCATTTATTCAAAAAGAAATAGAAGCCAAAAACAAAATTATAATTCTTACAGAAAATGATTTGGAAGAAACTATAAAAACAGTATTAAATAGAACAAATTTAAGTGAAAATGATAAAAATGAAATTATACAAATAGGTTGGAATAAAAATATTGAAGAAAAAATAGGAAATCTTAAAGAAGAAAAATCGCAAGAGACAACTATATTTATAAAAGGAAGCAAGAATTATATAAATTTAATGGAAAATCAAATTAAAAATATAAATTTGAATGCAAAAACTGTTCATTGTTATCAAGTACAAGAAGTAGCAGATGAAATGAGTGAAATTGTAAAGGAATATGATGGGATATTAAACACAATAGGAAAAATCGATATGTAATTACGGAAAGGCTGAATTATCAGCCTTTTATATTATACAAAAAAACTCTTTACAAATTGCAGATTTTTTGTTATATTATATATTAGCAAAAAAAAGAGAGGAAGATATAAATGGACAAAAATTTGGGAGAGATAAGAGCAGAATTAAAGAAATATAATCAAGAACATTTGCTAAATGGATATGATAAATTGGATGAAAATAAAAAACAAGAATTATTAAAACAAATTCAAAACATAGATTTTGAATTGATGAATTATTTATATGAATCAACTAAAAACGAGATTATTACAAAGCAAGATGAAATTACACCAATGGATTACCTAGATAAAAGTAAATTATATGATGACTATAAATATTATGAAACAATAGGAAAAAAAGCAATACAAGAAGGAAGGTTAGCTGCTGTTACAATGGCAGGAGGACAAGGAACAAGATTAGGACATAATGGACCAAAAGGAACATATGACATAGGCTTGGATTCTCACAAATCTTTATTTGAATTATTAAGTGATAGTTTAAAAGAAGAAGGAAAAAAATATGGTATTACAATTCCTTGGTTTATAATGACAAGTAGAGAAAATAATAAACAGACAGTTGAATTTTTTGAGAAACATAGATTTTTTGGATATCAAAAAGATAAAAATATATTTTTCTTTAATCAGGGAGAATTACCTATGATGGATACAGAAGGAAAAATTCTGATTGGAGAAGATGGAATGATTAAATTAGCAGCAGATGGACATGGCGGAATTTATGAAGCTCTTGTTAAAAATAACATGATAGAAAAAATGAAGCAATTAGGAATAGAATGGGTATTCATAGGTGGAGTTGACAACTGCTTAGTAAAAATGGTAGATCCTGTTTTAATGGGAATTGCTATTGATAAAGGTGTAACTGTTGCTTGTAAATCTGTTGTAAAAGCAAATCCAAAAGAAAAAGTAGGAGTATTTTGCAGAAGAAATGGTAAACCTAATGTAATAGAATATACAGAAATTACTGATGAAATGGCAGAAGCAAAAGATGAAGATGGTGAATTAGTTTATGGAGAATCACATATATTATGCAATTTATTCAATGTATCTGCTATTGAAAGAATGGGAGCAACACCATTACCGTATCATATGGCATATAAAAAAGCATCATATATTGACCACGAAGGAAATTTGATTGTTCCAGATTCACCAAACGCATATAAATTTGAAGCATTTTTATTTGATGCTTTTGGGGAAGTTGATGATATGGCAATTTTAAGAGTAAAAAGAGAAGAAGAATTTGCACCTGTAAAAAATGCAGATAGTGCTGGTGTAGATTGCCCAAAAACAGCAAGAAATTTATATAAAAAATTTCATAATATAGATTAAAAAGAAAGGAGCTATATAAAACGCAAGTCTTATATGGCTTTTATTAAAAAATAATCTAAAAGGAGGATATAAAATGGATTATTTAGAAGAATACAAAAGATGGTGTGAGAGCCCAGAATTTGATGAGGAGACTAAGAATGAATTATTAGCAATAAGGAATGACGAAAAAGAAATTGAGGACAGATTTTATCAAGAATTAGAATTTGGAACTGCGGGATTAAGAGGTGTTATAGGTGCAGGAACAAATCGTATGAATAAATATACAGTAGGAAAGGCAACACAAGGATTAGCAAATTATATTATTTCGCAAGGAACTCGGAGAAAAGGGAGTAGCGATTAGTTATGATTCTAGGAGAATGTCAAAGGAATTTAGTGAGCAAACAGCTCTTATACTAAATGCAAATGGAATAAAAACATATTTATTTGAGAACCTAAGACCAGTTCCAGAGCTATCATTTGCAGTACGTGAACTTGGATGTACTGCTGGAGTTATGATAACAGCAAGTCATAATCCACCTAAATATAATGGATATAAGGTATATTGGGATGATGGGGCACAAATTATTGCACCTAGAGATGCAGACATTATTGCACAGGTAAAAGCGGTAAAAAATTATTCAGAAATAAAAATGATAACAAAAGCAGAAGCGGAAAAAGCAGGATTGTTTCATATAATTAGTACAGAAATGGATGATAAATATCTCGAAAAATTAAAAAGTTTAGTATTAAATCCAGATATTGTAAAAGAACAAGGCAAAACACTAAAGGTAGTATATACACCATTGCATGGAACAGGAAATACAATTGCAGAAAAATTATTAAAAGAAATTGGCATACAAAATTTATATGTAGTACCAGAACAAAAAGAACCAGATGGAAATTTTCCAACTGTAGACTATCCAAACCCAGAAGACCCAAAAGCTTTTAAATTAGCATTAGAATTAGCAAAAAAAGTAGATGCAGATATTGTTCTAGCAACTGACCCTGATGCAGATAGATTAGGGGTATTTGCGAAAGATAGTAAAACTGGAGAATATATGGATTATACAGGAAATATGTCAGCATTACTTATTGCAGAATATCGTATTTCTCAAATGTATAAAAAAGGAATTTTACCTTCTAATGGAATGTTTATAACAACTATTGTATCTTCAAATCTAGCATTTGCTATTGCAAAACAATATAATTTAGATATATATGAAGTATTAACAGGATTTAAGAATATTGGTGCTGTTATGAGAAAAGCAGAAGATACAGGAAAAAATCAATATGTATTTGGATTTGAAGAAAGTTATGGATGCTTAATTGGAGATTACGCTAGGGATAAGGATGGAATTGCAGCTGTAATGGCACTTTGTGAAGCAGCTTGTTACGCAAAATCTCAAGGAAAAACATTATGGGATGCAATGATAGATATTTATGAAAAATATGGATACTACAAAGAAGGACTAGTTGCAATTGTTAGAGAAGGTGTGCAAGGCGCAAAAGAAATTCAAGATATGATGACAAGAACAAGACAAAAAGAAATTACAGAAATTGGTGGATTAACGGTTTTAAAATTTAAAGATGTATATATCGATTATGTTAAAGATATGAAAACAGGAGAAGTATCAAAAACTGGGCTTCCAAAATCAAATGTATTGTATTATGAATTAGAAAATAATAGTTGGTGTTGTGTTCGTCCTTCTGGAACAGAACCAAAAATAAAGATATATATGGGAGTGAAGGGAACGACTGAACAAGATGCAAACGAAAAACTTGCAAGTCTAAAACAAGCTATGGAAAAAGTGGTAACAGAGTAAAATATATTTATTATATAAGAAAACCATAAAAAACTGAAGTAACCACAAATCATTAGACAAAATAAGTTTAATAATGAGTGGTTCACTTTAGTTTTAATCTTCCTTTTTCTTTAAACATATGGCTGATTGTGTTCCATCATAGTGATAAAATGTTCCTATAGCATTTTCAATACAAAATTTTTGGAAATCTAATTTAGTAGGAAATGTTATATTCATTCTTTTATTTTTGTGATTTTCCAAATCAAGGATAATAACTTTGTTATTTATTATTCTATCCCTCCCTATATTTATAGTTTACTAATTTGATTGATATATTTATAAAAAAATATCTATTTTTCTCCAAAAAATTAAAAAATTTTTTAGAATCTTTAAAAACACTTTAAAGAATGGATATATGAATAGAGTAATATATATTGTAACACAAGTAAAATAAATAACATCAAGTGGTTGGGATAAGTTTAGATTATTGTAAGAAATGTTGACAAATGATAATAGATGATATATTATTAAATGAAAGAGTAGGTTTGAGATTTATTTTTGAAATTTGGATAAATCTCAAACTTAATTTAAAAAATATAATGCAATTTTGTGCAAAAAATAGTACAACTCAAGTACAACTTTTCAAAAGGAAAATAAGGATAAAAAGGATAATATGAACAAGAAAAGATACATATAAAAAGCTACAAAATTCATAAAAATAAGCAAATATCCTAAATATGTGCTCATAGCTCAGCAGGATAGAGCAGTCGCCTCCTAAGCGACCGATGGTGGTTCGAGTCCGCCTGGGCACACCAATTATAAAAAAATATATATAATAAAATCTCCTAATAAAAAAATAATCTTTTATTAGGGGGTTTTTAGTTTGAAAGAATAAAAAACTTTCATAAACTATGTGTGCATATGAGCGAAGCAAGAAAGGAATGAAATTTATTATGAGGAAAAAGTACGGAAATGAATTTATAGTGATTTTATTGATACAAAAAAATAATAATTAAATTCTATAAAATCACGAAAATTGTATGGTAAATATCTAAAAACACATATTATTAATACAAAAAACGATAAAAAACATTGACTAAATATAAAATATGTGTTAAAATGTAACAAAAGGGTGTAAAAAGACATACTATCAATACAAAAAGCGTGGTGATAAAATGAAAAGATATGAAAAGATACTAACATTAAAAGTTTTTAATGTAGAGGATGTATATAAATTAACGGGAAATATAAATACTGCTAAAAGTATAATAAGGGACTTATTATTATTTAATTATATAAAAAGAGTAAAGCATAATCTATATGTTGTATGTAATATAGAGTTTAAAAATACAATTCCAGATCAATATATGATAGCTTCAAAAATAAAAGATGATGCATATATATCGTATCATTCAGCTTTAGAATATTATGGGGTTAAAAATCAAGTTTTTTATGAAGTGTATGTATCTACCAAGAAAAGATTTACAAATTTTGAATTTGAAGGTATATCATACAAATATATAAATAGTAAAAATGATTTCGGAATAGTACAAGATGGTAAGGTTAGAATAACAGATAAAGAAAGAACATTTATAGACTGTATAGATAAAACAGAACTAGCAGGAGGAAATGAAGAATTAATAATGTGTTTAGAATTATTTGGAAAACTAAAAGGAGATAAAATATTAGAGTATATGAAATATTATCATTCTAGCAAATTATATGCAAAAGTAGGATTTTTTCTAGAGTTATATAAAGAACATTATGGGGTGGAACAAAAAGTAATAAATGAATGTAGAAAAAAATGTGAAAATAAGAGATTATATTTTAATGAAGAAACCAAAAGAATGAAAAGCAAATATATAAAAGAATGGAATTTAATAGTACCTAAAATATTTACAAATAAAGGAA
>CANQWU010000004.1 GCA_947627605.1 uncultured Clostridia bacterium | reverse complement strand
AAAATTTTTTTTACAAAAATTCCAGCGATTTCTCACTGGAATTTTTGCTTTTGGGTTCCTATTTTAGGACGCCCTCTTAAAAAATAAAAAAATACTACCATTTTTTTAAAAGTTATGATAGAATAACTTAAGGAGAGTGATAAATATGTTAGTAACAACAAAAGAAATGTTTGAAAAATCAATGAAAGAAGGATTTGCAATAGGAGCTTTTAATATTAACAACTTAGAAATTATGCAAGGAATTGTAGATGCAGCTGCTGAATGTAAGTCACCAGTAATTTTACAAGCTTCATCAAGTGCTATCAAATATGCAAGAGTAAATTATTTAATGAAAATGATACAAGCAGCAACTGAGCAATATCCAGAAATACCAATAGTCATGCATTTAGACCATGGACCAGATTTTGAAACTGCAAAAATGTGTATTGATAATGGATTTACATCTGTAATGATAGATGGTTCAAAATATGATTTTGAAGAAAATGTAAGATTAACAAAACAAGTAGTAGATTATGCACATAGCAAAGGAGTAGTAGTAGAAGCAGAACTTGGAAAATTAGCTGGAATTGAAGATGATGTTAATGTTGAGTCATCTGACGCAATGTATACAGATCCAGCACAGGCAGAAGAATTTGTTAAAAGAACAGGATGCGATTCTTTAGCAATTGCGATAGGAACAAGCCATGGAGCATATAAATTTAAAGGAGAGGCAAAACTTAGATTTGACATTTTAAAACAAATAAAAGACCGTATTCCAAATACACCAATAGTGCTACACGGAGCATCAACTGTTATTCCAGAATTGGTCCAAATGTGTAATAAATATGGAGGAGACATCCCAGGAGCAAAGGGAGTACCAGATGAAATATTACATGAAGCAAGTGTATCTGGAGTATCAAAAATCAATGTTGATACAGATTTAAGATTAGCAATGACAGCAGCAATTCGTAAAACTTTTGTAGAAGAACCTAATGCATTTGACCCTAGAAAATACTTAGGAAATGCAAGAGAACTAATAAAAGAAACTGTAAAACATAAAATGACAGATGTATTTAATTCATGCAATAAAGCATAAAAGAAAATGAATTAATAAAAAATTAATGGTTTTTACCAAAGAGCTGACGGGCAATTTGCCTTTCAGCATCTTTTTTTGCCAATTCTTGGCGTTTATCATATAATTTTTTACCTTTTCCAATTCCTAATTCCATTTTTACGAGATTTCCTTTAAAATACAAAGAAATAGGGACCAAACTATATCCTTTTTGCTTTGTTAAACCAATCAATTTTGAAATTTCACGTTTATTTAGAAGTAATTTTCTATCACGCAAAGGATCCTTATTAAAAATATTTCCATTTTCATAAGGACTAATATGCATACCAATTACAAATACTTCGCTATTTTTTATAATAGCATAACTATCTTTTAAATTTACAGCTCCTTGCCTAATTGATTTTATTTCAGTACCACTTAATACAATACCAGTTTCTAATTTTTCATCAATAGTATAATTATGATATGCAGTTGGATTTTTACAAATCAATTTAGTATTCACAAAACTTATCTCCTTTGCATTTTTTCTAAAGTATATCACGAAATAAAAATTAGTGCAATAAAAATATACAGAAGTTAGAAGAATCTACTTCTGTATAAATTATTATTATTCTCTATTATCATTTGAATTGTTTACTTGTGTTCCATAGTACCAAACTAATGCCACTATAGCAATTCCAGCAATGCCAATAATTAACCAAGTCCAAGCAGTAGAATTCATACCCATAAATGTTGCACCTTGCTCAGCACCTGTTCTTGTAGCTGTATATGAACCTGTATTACCATTTGTTGTAGCACCAGTAGCACCATTTGTATTATCAGTTGAACCATTGTTGTTATCTGTATTTCTATTTGAATCAGAATTTGCATTTGTTCCACCAGCTGTAGCATTTGATGCACCATTTTCCATATCACCTGTTGCATCTTTTGAAACATTTGCAATATCTCTTGCACCATCTTCAACTGCGTTTTCAGCACCACCAACAACATTTCTTACACCATTTGCAGCATCTTGTAACATACCACCATTATCATCTGTAGCTAAAACAACAGAAAAAGAAAAAATTGTGATAGCAAGAATAGTAATAATAGCAAATAATTTTCTGTACATAAAATTATCCTCCTTTTTTGAATGTATATTATTAGTATTGAAAAATACAGAAAAAATATACATACAAAAAAATAAAAATAAAACAATAAAAAGAAAAAAGTCCAAAAAATGTAAAATTTTTGGACTAAATAAATTATTTATTCAATTTAATTATAATTGCAATTGAAAGCAGAACTAACAGTACACCAACAACAATTAACAAGATGTTTAATATATTTGATAAACCTAAACCTTCTTCTGGTGTATAAGCTGAAACTGTTGCAGAACTATCAGGAACACCAGCGTAATTATCATATGAAGTAGTACTTGTTGTTTCATTACCTGAAGATGTATTTCTTACTGAATTTGTGTTAGCAGTAGAATTACTAGTATTTGTATTTGTATTTGCTGAATTTTCATTTTCAGAACTGGTTACATTATTTTCTTCATTTGGTAAAGCTGTATTGGAAAATATATCATCAGTAGTATTCATGTCATCTGTTACAGCAAAAACAGATGTTAATATTGATAAAATCATTAGAAAAATAGCAAATATTGCTAAAATTTTTATACTTTTACTTAACATTATAATAACCTCCTAGAATTTTTATCATTAGATTTTTTTCTATCATATCACAAATGATAAAAATTTGTCTAGTGTTTTTTTAGATTTTTTAAATATTGCAGTGAGCAAAATAAAATTTATAGGATTTTATAAAAAACAAAAAAATAAAGAATGTCAAACAATTGACAATAATGTTAATTTATAGTATACTTAAAAAGCCAGTAAAATAAAGAAAAAAAGGATAGATAAAAAATGAAAAACGCTAAAACCGTTGGTACTGTAACACACACACACACACACACAGATAATTATATTAAAAAATAGGAATAAAGAAGCCAAGTAAAATATGTTAGAAATAACATGTCTTGCTTAGCTTTTTTGTGTTTAAAAGGAAAGGAGATTTTATAAAAATGAAAGAACTAGAATATCCATTTGATGTAAACTACTTAATAAGCAATAAAAGAAAAATAAAAAAGCAGTTATTAACTAAAGAAAATCTAATAGAGAAAAATATTGCAATATTAGGTGGTTCAACTACAAGTGAAGTAAAAAATATGCTAGAAATATTTTTACTGAATTATGGAATAAAACCAACATTTTATGAATCTGAATATAACAAATATTACGAAGATGCAATTTTTGGAAATGAAGAATTAGATAATTTCAACCCTGACATCATATATATACATACAACAAATAGAAATATCATAGTATATCCTACAATGTATGATGATGAAAAAACTATTAATGATATGATAAATAGCGAGTATGAAAAATATAAAAAGATTTGGAATACACTTTTTTCAAAATTTAATGCTACAATTATTCAAAATAATTTTGAACATCCGTATTATCGACTATTAGGAAATAAAGATGCAAGTGATATACATGGAAGAACGAATTTCATAACTAGACTAAATCAAAAATTCTATGATTATGCAAACTCAACAAAAAATTTCTTTATAAATGATATAAATTATGTTTCATCATGCTATGGACTAGATAAATGGGCTAATCAATTTTATTGGCATATGTATAAATATGCTATGGAAGTACCAGCAATACCATATCTATCATTTAATTTAGCTAATATCATAAAATCAATTTATGGAAAGAATAAAAAAGCATTTGTTTTAGACTTAGATAATACATTATGGGGAGGAATTGTAGGAGATGATGGCGTAGAAAATCTAGCAATAGGACCAGAAGTACCAAGTGGACAAGTATACACAGAATTCCAAGAATATTTAAAAGCATATAAAAATTTAGGTGTTATTTTAAATGTGAATTCTAAAAATGAACATGAAAACGCAATAGCAGGTTTAAATCATCCAGCAGGAACTCTAAGACCAGATGACTTCATTATAATTAAAGCAAATTGGAATCCAAAAAACTTAAATATTAAAGATATAGCAGAAGAATTAAACTTGGGGGCAGATAGTTTTGTGTTTGTAGATGATAATCCTGCAGAGAGACAAATAGTAAATAATTATGTTGAGGGAATAGCTACACCAGAAATAGATGTACCAGAAAATTATATAAGAATAATTGACCACAATGGATATTTTGAAGTTACAAATTTTTCAAATGAAGATTTGAAAAAAAATGAACTATATAAGGACAATGCTAAAAGAAGTCAAATGATGGCAACATTTGACAACTACGAAGATTATTTGATTTCCTTAAAAATGAAGGCAGAAATATCAGAATTCAAACCAATATATTTGGAAAGAATTTCACAATTAAGTAATAAAAGTAATCAATTTAATCTAACAACAAAACGATATTCACTAGCAGACATTGAAGAAGTAAATCAAGACAATAATTATATCAAATTATATGGAAAATTAGAAGATATTTTTGGTGATAATGGAGTTATTACTGTTGTTATTGGAAATATCAAAAATAAAGATGAATTACATATTGATTTATGGATAATGAGTTGCAGAGTTTTGAAAAGAAATATGGAATTTGCAATGTTAGATACATTGGTAAAAAAAGCGAAGGAAAGAGGAATAAAAACAATATATGGATATTATTATCCAACAGCTAAAAATAAAATGGTAAGCAATTTTTATGATATACAAGGATTTGAAGAAATTTCACATGACGAACAGGGAAATAAGACATATAAATTAGATATATCAGGTGATTATAAAAATAAAAATAATGTAATTGAGGTGGAAGAATAATGGAAAAAGAAGAAATTTATGAAAGATTAAACAATGTTTTTAGGGACATATTTGATGATGAAACTATAGTTGTAACAGCAGAAACAACATCTAAAGATATAGAAGATTGGGATAGCTTAGAACATATCAATTTAGTTGTTGCAGTAGAGCAAGAATTTGGAATAAAATTTAATATGAATGAAGTAACAACAATGAAGAATGTTGGGGAAATGGTAGATATTATAATTTCTAGAATTAGCAAATAATAGGAGTGGTGTATAAAATGGAAAAACCAAAAACAGATAAAACCATTGACACTATAACACACATGCATTTTAAAAATACTTTAAAACAATATAAATTCGAAGATATAAAAATCGGATTAGAAGAACAATTTAAAGCAACTATTACTGACGAAATGCTGAAAACATTCTGTGAAATAACGGGAGATATTAACCCTTTACATAATGATTTAGAATATGCTAAATCTAAAGGCTATAACGAAAAAGTAGTTTATGGTATGCTTACATCTTCTTTTTTATCAACTTTAGCTGGAGTATACTTACCTGGTAAATATAGCATTATTCATAGTGTAGAAATTTTATTTAAAAAACCAGTATTTGTATCAGACAGTCCTTTAACAATTAAAGGAAAAGTTATAGAAATAAACGAAATGTTTAAGCAATTTACAATAGGGTTTGAAATCTTTAATAATAAAAATGAAAAAGTATCAAGAGGAAAAATGAAAGTAGGTGTTTTAAATGACTGAAAAAATATTATTGATTACTGGAGCATCTTCTGATATCGGCAAAGAAATAATAGAACAAACAAATGAAGAATATGATTATATAATTGCACATCATAATGGGGATGAAGAAAATTTGATTGAACTAAAGAAAAAGCTAAAAGATAAACTTATTCTGATAGAAGGAAACTTTAAAGATAAAGATGCTACTTTTCAATTTGTAGAAGATATAAAAAAAATTGGAAAAATACCAACACATATTGTTCACTTACCAGCAGGAAAATATGAAAATATAAAATTTTCTAAATTAAGTTGGGATAAATTTGAAAATGATTTAAATATTGCATTTCGCTCTTTAGTAATTATTTTAAATAATTTTTTACCTATTATGGCAAAAAATAAATATGGAAAAATAGTAGTTATGCTAACATCTTGTACTACCAATATACCTCCAAAATATGTAGCTAGCTATGTTACTTCAAAATATGCATTGTTGGGACTAGTTAAAGCACTTGCTAATGAATATGCTGATAAAGGAATTAGAATAAATGGAATTTCTCCAACAATGATTGAAACGAAGTTTTTACAAAATATACCAGAGTTACTTATAGAACAGAATGCATTAAATAGCCCAACTGGAAAAAACTTATCAATTGAAGAAGTGATACCAATGTTCCAATTTTTATTATCAGATAAGTCTAATAGTATAACAGGACAAAATATTGCAATTACAAACGGAAATATTATGTAGCAATAATTATAGAAAATAACGAAAAAAGAGGGATATTTATGGGATTGGTAACTTTTACATTTATGGTATTTTGCATTATTACATTATTTATATATTTTATTGTTCCAAAAAAAATTCAATGGGTAGTACTACTAGTATCAAGTGTTACTTTTTTATTTTGGGATAATTTTAATATAGGAACAGTAATACAAGCACTAATGGTTTTGATACCTGCATATATATTTGGCAGACTAATTGACAAATATTATGATACTAAGAAAGCTAAAAGATTTTTAGCTTTTGGTATTTTAATAATTTTAGCACAACTAATTTATTTAAAATATACAAATTTATTTTTGGCAACATTTAATCATATTTTTAATTTGTTTGGCATAAAGTATCAATTTGGGCTTGTATATAGAAATTCTTTAATAGGGATCAGTTATTATTCTTTAATAATGATTAGCTATATGACCGATATTTATCGTGGAACTTGTAAAGCACAAAAAAATATATTTAAATGTGCTTTATTTATGTCATATTTTCCTATTTTAACATCTGGTCCATTTATAAGGTATGATAGTGTTGGAAAGGAAATGTATAAAGAACATAAATTTAATTACCGTGATATGTGTTATGGCTTATTAAGAATTTTGTGGGGAGTATTTAAAATATTAGTTATCTCTCAACGATTAGGAATGCTTGTAGATAATATATATACCAATATAGGCATATATAATTTTGTACTTACATTTTTAGCGGTACTTGCATTTCCATTACAATTATACACAAATTTTTCAGGTTCAATTGATGTAATTATGGGAATATCAGAAATTATTGGAATAAAATTACCGGAGAATTTTAAACTACCATTTTTTTCGACAACAATTACAGAATTTTGGAGAAATTGGCATATAACTTTAGGAGCTTGGCTTAGAGATTATATATTTTATCCATTACAAAAATCTAATGTTATGCAAAAATTAAATAAAAAATGTAAAAATATATTTGGGAAAAAGGTTGGCAAAAAGATACCGATGTATGTTTCAATGGTAATTATGTGGATTTTAATAGGATTTTGGCATGGTGGAGCATATACATATATAATTGGTTCTGGATTACTACAATTTCTATTTATTTTTTTAGAAGATATCTTAAGTCCAGTTTCTAAGAAAATAAACGATAAATTAGGTATTAATACAGAAGTATTTAGTTATAAATTATATCAAGTTATAAGAACTTATTTATTATTCTCTTTTGCAATGATTTTCTTTAGAGCAACAAGAGTATCAAATGCAATAGAAATTATAAAAAGTATGTTTACATTTAATCTTGGTATATTAAATAGAAAAGTAATATTAAATGCATTAGGTATGGATTTGTATGATTTTGCAATTTTAATAGTTTCATTATTGACGTTATTTATTGTACAGTTATTAGCACGTAAAGGAAGTATAAGAGAAAAATTATTTAAGCAAAATATTATATTTAGATGGGGAATAATATATAGTTTAATATTTTCAATAGTAATATTTGGATGCTATGGAGTTGGATATAACGCAACAGCATTTATTTATGGTCAATTTTAAGGAGGGAAAATAAATAGTGAATAAAAAAGATATAATAAAGGCAATTGTATTTTTATTTATTTTGTTTGTGATAATGTACTTTCTGTTTAAAATACTCTGGTTAAATCCGACTGCAATATCTTTGTTTTATGAAGAACCAAAAAATTCTTTAGATATTGTATTTACAGGTGCTAGTACCACATATAGATGTTTTAATACAGTTTTAGCATATAATTTATATGGATATACATCTGGAATATTATCATCATCTGCACAACCATTTATTTTAACAGAATATTTAATTAAAGAATCAGAAAAATATCAAAATCCATCTTTGTATGTTATTGATATAGGAAGAGTTGGAAATGGACCAGAAGATGATGAAGAAGGTAATATAAGAACTAATACAGATTCTATGAAATTTTCTAAAAACAGAACAGATGCTATTAATGCAATAATGGAGTATAAAAATATTGATTCAAAGCAATATGTTAATTTGAATTTTAGTTTTCTTATGTATCATAATAAATGGAAAAGGATTTCTAAAGAAAATTTAGTGGGAGCAAAAAATTATTATAAAGGATATTCCTTTTTAGATAAATCAGCTGTTATAAAGCCTATTGAAAAATATACTTGGATGAATGATGAAATTGAATTGCAAGAAAAAAATGAGGAAATTTTAAATTCATTAATTAATTATATCAAAGATAATAATTTAAATGTTTTGTTTATAGTGCCTAAAAAAATATATAGGGAAGATGAAAATAAAAGAATTAATAGTGCTATAAAAATAATACAAGACAATAACATGAATGTTGTAAATTTTAACACAATAGAAGAATTTAATGATATTATAGATATTAATACAAATTTTTATGATAATGATCATTTAAATGTATATGGAGCAACAAAGTATACATTATATCTTGCGAAATATTTAAATGAAAACTATGAATTTAAAGATCATAGAAAAGATGGAAAATATAATTCTTGGTCAAAAGAATATGAAAGATTTAAATCAAGCTTTAAGAAAATAACTAATAAGGAGTTTGATGAGTTATTATTAGAATATAATATTTGAAAAAATTTTAAACATATAAGATTTTGATTAAAGTTGAGGTAAAAAACTAAAAAAATATTTAGAAAAATTGTATAAGAGATATAGGAGATGTATTATGAATTATAATAATGATTTGACTTTCTTCATAAATGAACCAGAAAGTTTATCATATAAACAATAAGCTAAAATAGGCGTATTTAAAGAAATGGTGAAATTTTAAAATAGGACCTGAAATGAAGTGAACCCAAATTGTTAGACAAAAAAGTTTAACGAGGAGGGTTCATTTTATGTCAAAATATTCAAAAGAATTTAAATTAGAAGTAGTAAAATAGTTTATCTAGGTTGGTATAGCAAATATGAAGATTACATTGTTGATGGTGGAATTATGGCAGAAAGTATGAAATCAAGAAAAATGGATTATGTTTTTACCCAACAAATGATATTGGAAACACTAGGTCAAAGTAATGATACTTTTAGAGATTCAAATATTTAGAGTCAATATCAATCATTTAAAGCTGATATAAATAATAAAATGAACGGACTAAAAACAAGACCAAGTTTTAGTGATACAGCAGTTACATTAGATATAGGAGAAACAAAACTCTTAGAGATACCAACGAAGTTTTTTCTTACTATTGTAGCATAGACAGAACAGAAAATGATATTAGATTTACTCATAATAAAGGAGAAAACACATTAAATATAACTGCTGAAGAAAAGTGTACATTAGAAAATTATAGAATTACTAATTCAACGATGGAAAATTGGAGATTAGTAAAAGAAGAAACTAAAGATAAAGATACCACAGTATATTTTCAATTTAAAGAAGGTGTCCCAAACCAACTTATGCTATGAATTATAATGATCCTGTTTCAATAACTTTAAGTTTAAATATAAACTTATTCGGAAAATTAGAATTACACAAAATGGGTCTAAAAACAAAAAAAATAGACAAAAAATATTGAAAAAAGGATTACACTATGATATAATAATAAAGAAATTGTAACTATAGAGTATGATATAAAAATACAAATTGATTGTTATTTCTAAAAAGGGGGAAATAGAAATGGAAGCAAACATCAAGGGAAAGAATTCACTAAAAGTATTAAATATTAGCATACTAAAAACAAAAAATAAAGAATTATATTACATAAAAATAAAAAGAATACTTGATTTCATATTGGCAACAATATTATTATTAATATTTTGTATACCAATGATAATTGTTGCAATAGCTATAAAAATCGAAGATGGAGGACCTGTTATTTATAAATCAAAAAGAATGGGAAAAGACTTAAAACTATTTAATATATACAAATTTAGATCAATGAAAACGGAAAGAAAAGAACTTGAAAGTAATTTATCACATAATAATATGGTAACAAAAGTTGGAAAGTTTATAAGAAAAACAAGCTTAGACGAATTACCACAATTATTTAATATTTTAAAAGGAGAAATGAGTTTTATAGGACCAAGACCTTGGATACCAGAATATTATGAATGGTTTACTAATGAACAAAAAAGGAGAGTAGAAGTATTACCAGGAATTTCTGGTTTAGCACAGGTAATGGGAAGAAATGGAATCAATATATTTAAAAAAATTGATTATGATTTACAATATGTAGACAATATGGGATTAAAGCAGGATATGAAACTTATATTTGCAACAATAAAAGCTGTACTTTCTAGAGCAGATGCAGAAATAACGGAACAAGGAATTAAAGAAGAAATAAGAGAATTAAGAGGTCAAAAAGTAACAGTAGAAGCACAAGCACAAGCACAGGAAGCATATAAGGAAGTTGTATAAAAATGAAAAATGAACCAGATTTAGTTAGCATTATAACACCAGTATATAATAGTGAAAAATACATAGAAGAAACTATTAAAAATGTACAAAGTCAAACATATGAAAATTGGGAATGGTTGTTGGTAAACGATTGCTCAACAGATGGAAGCACAGAAATAATAGAAAAATATGCAAAAGAAGATAAAAGAATAAAATTATTAAATTTAAAGGAAAATTCTGGTGCAGCAATAGCAAGAAATGCAGGAATAGAACAAAGTAAAGGAAAATATATTGCGTTTTTAGATTCAGATGATTTATGGATTAAAGAAAAGTTAGAAAAGCAAATAAAATTCACAAAGAAAAATAAATATGACTTTACTTTTACAGATTACGAGTTTGCAGATGAAACAGGAAAACCAACAGGAAAAGTAGTGAAAGTACCAAAAGCTATAAACTATAAGCAAGCGTTGAAAAATACAACAATTTTCACTTCAACAGTAATGTTTAATGTTAAAACATTAGGAAAAGATTTAATATATATGCCAAACGTCAAAAGAGGACAAGATACAGCAACATGGTGGAAAGTATTAAAAACTGGAAGGATGGCTTATGCATTAAATGAGAGTTTATCTTTTTATAGAAGAAGCAGTAATACACTTTCATCAAATAAAATAACTGCATTAAAAAGAACATGGAATTTATATAGAAATGTAGAAAAATTATCTTTTTTTACGGCTCTATATAATTTTTGTTGGTATTGCTTTAATGCAGTAAAAAGGAGAATCTGATGGAAAATATAAAAGTTTCAGTTTGTGTACCAGTATATAATCAGGAAAAATATTTAGAAGAATGTATTAAATCATTGGTAGAACAAACATTAAAAGAAATTGAATTAATTTTTGTAGATGATGGTTCTACAGATAAGTCCATAGATATATTGAAAAAATACCAACAAAGTTATGAAAATATAAAAGTCATAACACAGAAAAATCAAGGACTAGGAGGAGCTAGAAATACAGGAATAAAAAATGCTGTGGGTGAATATATAGGCTTTGTTGATGCAGATGATTTTATAGAGTTAGATATGTATGAAAAATTATATAACAAGGCAAAAGAAGAATCAGCAGAGATAGTAATGTGTGATTATGATTTTTATCCAAATTCCAACACAAAAAAGAAAAAATGGTTTACTCCATATAAAGGAAAAATTGATGGAGAATTTTTAAATAGAAACACACAACCTTGGAATAAAATTGTCTCAAATAAATTAATAAAAGATTTGAATTTTGAGTTTTATAGAAAAAATGGAGATGGAATGTTCATATATTTAATGTTGTGTGCTAATAAAATAACTAGTATTAATGACAAGTTATATAAATATAGAGTAGGGCATTCTTCAATGAGTACAAATTATAAAATGGAAAATTTTGAAATTTCTATAGCTAGTTGCATACAACAAAACGAATTATTAAAAAATACAAAGTATAGTGAAGAATTAAAAGAATACTTTGAATATAGAATGATATATACATTATTACAAGCTATAGCAGTAGCTGCTAAATTGGGAGAAAAGGAAATATATAAAAAGTATATAGAACAATTAAAACAGAAAAAATATAAAACTAATAAATACATGGATATAATATTAAAAAAAGAATTAGGCAGTTTAAAATATCTAGGAATAACAAAAATATTACCAACAAATTACTATATATCACATATTCTTACACAAGTGATTTTGTAAAAAATAAAAAGGAGCTAACAATGGACATAGAAATGTTAATTTCTACTATGGATTTAAAAGATCATGAAGCTCTAATTACCAAAATGAATATAAAAAAATCTATAGTAATAAATCAAACAAGTAATATACAAATTGATGATATAAAAAGAGGAAAACATAGACTATATTCGTACGATGAGAAAGGTTTAAGCAAAAGTAGGAATAAAGCAATTAAACATAGTAACAGTGATATATGCGTAATTGCAGATGATGACTTGGAATATGAGGATGATTATCAAAAAATAATTGAAGATGGATATAAAAAATATTCTGATGCTGATATGATTGCTTTCTATGTTGATAATGTTGATGAAAATAGAAGAAGACCAAAACAATTAGAAGGAAAAATAAACTTCATAAAAAGTATGAAAATTCAATCTGTACAAATAACATTTAAAAGGCAGTCGATAATTGATAAAAATATAACATTCAATGAAAGATTTGGTGCAGGTGCAGAATTGTATATGGGTGAAGAAAATATATTTTTAACAGAATGTTTAAGAAGAGGATTAAAAATATACTATATACCAGAGAAAATTGCAACGATAAAAAATAATGATTCATCATGGTTCAAAGGACATAATGAATATAATTTTAATGTTAAAGGTGCAGTATATTACGAAATGTCAAAATGGTTATATCCATTGCTAATCTTACAATTTGCGATAAGAAAAACAAAATTATATGCAAATGAAGTAAAACCTATGAATGCAATAAAGTATATGTTTCAAGGAACCAAAAAATACAGAAAAAGCATACAGAAAAAAATATACTATATGGGAGATTTTGTATCAAATACAGGACCTGCAATGGTAAATAAAAATTATTATCCATATATGAAAGACCAATGCTATATATGTAAGACAAATAATAAAATTAAAAGAATATGTCATTTCATATTTCATATTATAAAATGTAATACCATATTAATATCTGGGTTATCAAAATTCCATATTCAGGCAGCAAAAATGGCAAAAATGATTAATAAAAAAGTTATATATTTAATGCATGGATATGACAATCTAGAATATGAACTAAATGAGGTACCTGAAAATGAAAGATATTTAAAAAAAACGGAAGAAGAAATGCTACAAACAGCAGATAAAATTATTTGCGTCTCTGAAAGATTTTGTGAATATATGAAAAACGAAAGAATAGATATAAAAGAAAAATTCGACTTTGTTAATAATGGAATTGAAGAATATGAAATTGAAAATAGACCAGAAACTAAAGCTGATATTTTTAATATAATTTCCATTGGGGGAGGGATTGTACTTAAAAATAATTTAAATGTTTGTAAGGCAATTGAAAAAATAAAAGATTTAAAAATTAAATTTATTGTAATTGGATCTAAATCAAAATATGGAGATAAAATACAAAAATATGATTTTGTAGAATATTATGAAAAATTAGAACATAATGAAGTAATACAGAAAATGAAAGAATCAGACTTATATATTCAAAATAGTTCTTATGAAACATTTGGATTGGCAATATGTGAGGCGGTATTCTGTGGATGTAAAATCTTAGTATCAAAAAATGTTGGTGCAATAAGTATTTTAGACGGATTAAAAGATGAAAATATTATACAAGATATAAATAATATCTCTGAAATAAAAGAAAAGATAATTTATTTATGCAAAAATGAAAAAAATACTAAGTATATAAGTAATATAAAAGAAATTACTTGGGAAAAGTCAAGTGAGAAATTAAAAGATAAAGTACAAAAAAAAGAAGGCTAATATATTAAACTCAGAAAGGAAAGATAGCAAGGTGGAAGAAACAAAAAAAGTTAAATTTAATTATCAAGAAATAGTAATTATACTTTTTGTAATATATAATGTATTGAACATGGTATCGTATCAATTTGCAAATCTATTACCAGCCATAACTAGTATGGTTGTAATTTTGGGAATAAACTTATTTATGTTTCTCGTAAACATAAATAAAATTTCCATAAAAAAATTGTATTTAGTAATGGTAGCCATGCTATTTTTAATTATTGGAATGATAATAAATAATTCTGGCTTTGGAAGTTTAGTAACAATGATAAATTTTTATCTGCTATTTTTATATGGAGAAAATAATAAAATAGGAAAAAAATGTGTGAAAACAGTATGTATAATAATGGCATTAGGAGGCTTAGCTTTTTTTCTTTATGGTGCTTCTAATTGTGGTCTCAATACGGTTGGACTTACATACTTTGAAGTTTCAATATTTTTATGTATATTAATTGAATTAAAGCGTGAAAATAAAAAAAATGTGTTATTATCAATTTGGAAATTAGTTATACTTATTGTAAGTGGAATTTTAATATATAATACAGAAGCAAGAGCTTCACTATTAGGCCTTTTTTCTTTTATAGCATTTATGCAAATTAAATTTTTAACCAAAAATCTAAAAATATTTAAAATTCTAACATTGATAATCATAATTGGTGCTATAATATTTCCATTCATATATGTAGGTATGTGGGAAGCAGGAGTTGAAGTAGACATGGGAGAAGGAAATAAAAGATTCTATTCGGGAAGACAAGTAAAATGGGGTGAAGCATTGGATGAATTTAAAGGAAAAGAACTATTTGGAATAGGATCTAATTTTAGATATTCGGCTGGTGCAAAAACACTAAACATACATAATTCTTTATTTGCATTTTGGATGATATATGGAAGTTTAAATTTTATTATATTTTTAGGTATGTTTATTAATTTTATTTGGAGAATGCAAAAAAATACTTTAAATAATATAAACAGAATTGCAATTGCTGGATTGATAGGAATGATAGTAGTAAGTTATTATGAAACAAATCTGTATGTTAATTTTCAATATGTTATGCTTATGACATTAATAGCTAACTTGAAATTTGAAGGAGAAAAAGAAAAAAATGAAATTAATAACGGTATTTACGCCAACATACAATAGAGCATACATACTAGAACAAGCATATGAAAGCTTAAAAAAGCAAACTGATAAAAATTTTATATGGCTTATAGTAGATGATGGATCTAATGATGGTACTGAAGAGCTAATAAAAAAATGGAATCAAGAATGTATAATAGAGATTCAATACATAAAGCAAAAAAATCAAGGAAAACATATGGCTCATAATGTAGCAGTTTTAAATTGTAAAACTCAATTTTTCTTAATATTAGACTCAGATGATTTTTTAGCCAATAATGCAATAGAAATATTAAATAGAGAAGTAATTAAAATTATGGATAAGCCTAATATAAGCGGAATTATAGGAAATAAATACAACATAGAAAGCAAGGAAAGAGTGGATAAAATTCCTAAACAAATTCAATATGCAAGTGGACTAGAATTATATCAAAAATATCATTTTAAAGGAGATACTTTAAGACTATATAAAACTAGCATTTTAAAAGAAAATCTATTCCCCACTATACAAAATGAAAAATTTATATATGAAAATGTAGTTTTTGATGTAATAGACTCTAAATATAAAATGTTAATAAATAGAGATGAACTATACTACTATAAATATTTAAATGACGGATATACAAAAAATGGCAACAAAGTAAAAAAACAAAATCCAATAGGATATGCAATGTCACTAAAAAGTAGTTCAATATATTCTTTAAAACAAATAGAAAAATTAAAATATAAGATATTATATGCAATATGGTGTAGAAGATATAAAATAAAATTTGATAATGATATAAAAATAGGAAAATTAATATTAATAATTGTAAAAATTTTCGAAAAAATTAAATTTCCTAAATTTTTCTTTGAATGAGAGGAGAATAAAAGTGTCAGATAGAGTAAGCATAGTAGTACCAGTATATAATGGAGAAAAAACGATAGAAAAATGTATAAACTCAATATTAAATCAAACATATCGTAATATAGAAGTTATAATAATAGATGATGGATCAACGGATAATACTTATGAAATATGTAAAAATATACAAAACAAAGATAATAGAATACAACTAATCAAACAAAATAATAAAGGACCAAGCTTGGCAAGAAATGTTGGAATTGAATATGCACAAGGAAAATATATTCAATTTGTAGATGCGGATGATTGGCTAGAACCCAGTATAATAGCAGAATGCGTAAAATTTGCGGGGGGGGGGTAAGAGATTTAATTATATTTGGTTACCAAACAATTGATGGACAAAAAACAGAAAAATATACAACAAATACAACCGTGTTAAAAAATCAAACAGAGATAGTATCTGCTATTATTGAAAATATGAATAATGGTGTTTGGGTACACTCGCCATGTAATAAGTTATATAAAACGGATATAATGAAAAAATTGAAATTTAAAGAAGAATACATAGTATCAGAAGATATGGTATTTAATTTAGAATATTTTAATAAATGTAGAAATATGACTTTATTAGACGAAATAGGATATAATTATGCAATCTCATTTAAGCGTGTAAAATATAGAAAAGGAATAATGCAATCACATATAAAAGCAACAGAAAAATTATTAGAATATTTTAAAGATAAACTAGATAAAGAAAGATATATTGATTCAGTAGGAAAATTTTTTTATGCATCAATGTTTTATGACTTAATTGCCACTACAATATCAAAAGATATTAAAATTAGCGAAAAATTAAAAGACTATAGATTATTAAAAAATAATAATTTATACAAAGAAATAAAAATACCAAAAACTATTTCAAACAAAAAATCATTATTTTTTAAAATACTAAATCTAAATAGCTTATTTGCATATTTATTCATAAAAATATATTGCTTAAATTGGAGGAATTAAAACATGCAAGAATTGATAACAATAATAATAACAACATATAAAAGATCTAATCTTATAGAAAGGGCATTAAAAAGTGTTTTAAATCAGACATATAAAAATTTAGAGATTATTGTTGTAGATGATAATGCTAAGGAACCAGAAGAAAGAAAAAAAACAAAAGAAATAATAGATAAATATGATAATATTATATATATACAAAATGAAAAAAATCTAGGAGGGGCATTATCAAGAAACGAAGGAATTTATAGGGCAAAAGGAAAATTTATTGCATTTTTAGATGATGATGATGAATATAGAGAAGATAAAATAGAAAAACAATATAACTTATTTTTACAACATAAAGAAGAAAAAGTAGGATTAATATTCTCAAATGAAAAAAGTATAGATTATAATGTAAATATTATATATCAACAAATGATGGGATGCATTGCACCAACTTCATTTTGGTTTGTTCCAAAGAAAGTTTTAGAGGAAGTAAATTATTTTGAAGATACGCCTTGTAAACAAGATTCAATATTATTATTAAAAATTTTAGTTAATGGATATACAGCATATAAAGTTCCAGAAAATCTAGTTGTTTTTAATGAACATGACAGTAATTCAGGAATAAGTGGAACGAAATTGAGCAATATTGAGGGAATGAACAATTATAGAGATTGGTGCAGAAAATATTATGATATGTTAGATAATCAAAAACAAATAAATGATGTTGAATATAATTTTTCAAAACAATTGGTTACATTATATATCTTCAACAATATGAAAAAAGAGGCAAAAACTGAATTAAAAAATATGATAAAGCTGAAACCATTTAATCAAAAAACGATAGTAGCAATTATAAAATACATATTTCAAAATTATTATATAAAAAAGTTAAGGAGAGGAACCAATCAAAAATGAATATAAAAAAGTTAATACCAAAATTTGTAAAAGAAATATATTCGAAAAAAATATACAATAGATTCATAGAAGAACACAAAACAAAGGTCTTGACAGATGAAGAAACCATTAATCAAATAATAAATGAAAAAAAATCTATCGCTAGATTTGGAGACGGGGAATTTAAAGCAATTCTTGAGATTGAAAAAGATGCTTTATATCAAGACCCATCGAAACAATTAACTAAAAGATTAAAAGAGGTACTAGATTCAAGAATAAATAATCTTCTAGTCTGTATCCCTAAAGCTTTTAATAATCTTAAAGGTTATAGGAAAGAATCTAAACATTATTGGTACAATTTTTTTAGATGGTACGGAAAAAATGTAATAACACTTATAAGTAGTGATTATACATATGGAAATGCAAGTTTTACACGCTGGTATTTAGAATATCAAGATAAATCAAATATGAAAAATAAAATAACTAATATGAAACGAATATGGAATAATAGAGATTTGGTTATTGTAGAGGGAGAATACACTAAAATGGGAGTAGGAAATGATTTATTTGATAACAGCAAAACATTAAAAAGAATAATAGCCCCAAATAAAAATGCCTTTGCAAGTTATAATGAAATATTGGATGAAATAAAAAAAGTACATAAAGATTCTTTAATTTTAATGGCATTAGGACCAACAGCAACTATCTTAGCATGTGACTTAGCAAAAGAAGGATATCAAGCTTTAGATGTTGGACATATTGACATAGAATATGAATGGTATTTAAGAAAAGCAGAAAGTAAAATAATGATAGAAGGAAAATTTGTAAACGAAGCCGGAGGAATAGACGAAAATAAAAACATAATAGATAAAAAATATGAAGATTCAATTATATCTAGAATAGGAGTAAATCATCAATGAGAACAGTAAATTCATTAAAAAATATGATTACAACATTGGCATCACATTTTACGAGCATGTTGTTAGGTTTTATAGCACAAGCTATTTTTGTAAAAACTCTTGGAACTGAATATTTAGGAATAAATGGGCTATTTTCTAATATTATTTCTATGCTTGGTGTAGTAGAACTAGGTATAGGCTCTGCAATTATATATAATTTATACAAGCCAATTGCAGAAGAAGATATAGAAAAAACAAAATCATTAATGATGTTTTATAAAAAATGTTATAGAATAATCGCATTAATCATCTTAATATTAGGATTGCTAATCATTCCATTTTTAAATATTTTTGTAGGTGAAACAACCTTACAACAAGGAACTATCATATTAATATATGTATTATTTATTGTAGATATTGTTTGCTCTTATTTATTGACATACAAAAGATCAATACTATATGCAAATCAAAAAAATTATATTATTGATATTGTACATATTGCGTATTTATTGATATTAAACACAGTACAAATCATAATATTATTAAATACAAAAAATTACATATTATATTTATCATTTAAGATTATAATGAGATTGGCAGAAAATATAGTAATAACTATATTAGCAAATAAAAAATATAGCTACTTAAAAGATAAAGAATACGAAAAATTGGATAAAAACATAGTACAAGATATAGTAAAAAAAGTAAAAGGCTTATGTATGCATAAAATAGGTACATTCTTAGTTGCAGGAACAGATAATATAATTATTTCAACATTTCTAGGAATATCATATGTTGGACTATATTCAAATTATTATATGATAATAAATGCTTTAAGCACAATTATAGGTCAAATATTTACAGCATTTAGATCAAGCATTGGTAACCTATTAGTTACTTCAAATGCAGAAAAATCATATGACATTTATAGAAAATTACAATTTGCAAATTTCTGGCTTGCAATGATGTCTTCTGTTGGAATATTTGTTGTAATAGAAAGCTTTATAAAAGTATGGATAGGAGAACAATATATACTTCCTAGACTAGTTTTATTAGTATTAGTAGTAAATAACTATGTTTACATAACAAAATTACACCCTAGCAGTTTCAAGGAAGCTGCAGGAATTTTTTATGAAGATAGAATGATACCTATATTAGAATCAATTGTAAATATTGTAATGTCTATCGTTTTTCTAAAAATATTTGGATTAGCTGGCGTTTTTATGGGAACATTTTGTACTTATATGATAACACATATATATACTTACCCTAAATTTGTATATGGAAAATTATTAAATAAAACATATATACAATACTTTAAAGATGCTGGTAAATATCTATTTGTAACAATTATAGCAGGAAGTGTCACATATTTATTAAGTGTTATAATACAAATTGATAATAATATATTACAAGTGATAAAAAATATTTTATTAGTATTAATAATACCAAATATATTTGTAATAATAATTTTTTATAAAACAGAAGAATTTAAATATTATTGCGAATTAGCGAAAAACTTCATAAAAAGAGCAAAAAATAAATTTATAACTGCTAAATAAAAAAGGAAAGGAATCTGGGAATTTTTCTAACAGGAGAGAATTACAAATATAAAAAAATAAGAACTTTCATAACAATAAATAAAGAAAAACGCAAATGCTTAAAGTTAGTTTTACCTAATAAAGAAGATGAAGAAACAACATCAATACAATTAAGTTTAATAATAAGAACAGAGCACTTACACTGATATTTTTCTTCATTACCAGTTTTGGGATCTTTACCAAATTTGTAGACATTAAAAAAATAACAAATTTGACACTTAACATTTTTTGAATTATTTTATATAATATTTTTTCGTGAAACCTCATCCTTTCCGGGAGATATTTTGCTTTCGTCAAAATATTATATCACTAGGAGTTTGAGGCTTCGATTTTCATTTAAGTTAGCAGACTGAAAATATAACATAGGAGAAAATATGGAAAAAAAGAAAATAAAAAAATTTGACTAAATGAGTTACAACTAATAAAAAAGTTCAAAATATTATTTTTGAACAAAAAGTAGATGATTATTGAAATTATAATATAAATGGAGTAGAAGTAATATGAAAACCAAAAAAAGGAATGAAAACGTTGAAAGACTAGAGAGAGAGAGAGAGAGAGAGAGAGCGGCACTTTAAAAAATAGTAAAAAAAGATATAACAATTATGATTTGTTAAGAATAATATCATGTATTGCTGTTATAGTTATTCACGTAACTGGAAAATATAAGGCTGCTTTAACAGATGGAAACATACTTTTAGATACAACTCATCCATTAGCTACAATAATTTGGAATACACTATCCAGATTTGCAGTACCTTGCTTTGTTATGATATCAGGAGCAATGCTTTTATCAAATGATAAAAATCAAGAATACAAAAATTTTTATTGTAAAAGTTTCAAAAAAACCTTATTACCATCAATTATATTTTGTATATTATTTACAATAATTACAATTATAGATAATATAGTTAACTCAACTAAAGGTTTCAATTTCAGTATGATTTTAGCACCAATTAAAGCACTAATAAAAGGTAAACCATATTATCATTTGTGGTTTTTATATATGATTATAGGCTTATATTTATTAACACCAATTATTATAAGATTTAAAAATTCAATTAGTAAAAAAAGCTTTAGCATTATAAGTTATATTTTAGTATTAGTAACTTGGGCTGGAGGATGGACTAGTACACATGATTTACAATGGGATATAGGATATGTAATTTTATTTTTAGGATATTTTATGATAGGATATGAGTTAAAGCAAAGATTTGAAAATAACCAAAAACCAATAAAGGGAATTTTATTTATATTAGGTGGACTATTACTTGAATTTATACTTGCTATTGTAGAATATAAAGCTATATTAAATGGCACAGCAACAAAGAGTGGGGGATATTCATTAGTTGAACCTTTTAGCCCTATTATTGTAATATCTTCAACATTAATTTTTAGTGGTTTTTCAAATATAAATATTAAGAAAGATTTATCAAAATTATCAGGAGTGACATTTTATATTTATATATTCCACGCAGTTGTTCTAAAATATATGATGGATATTTTAGCATCAACAGAAATTGTAAACAAAGGAACTAATTCAAATATAGTTATTATATTAGAAATAATCAGTGTCTTTGCTATATCATACATTTGCTCTATATTATGGAATAAATTTTGGAATTTGATAAATAAGAATGATAGAATTTATAATAAAATTGATAAAATGTTTAAAATTTAAAAACCAAAGAAAGAGGAAAAAATATGGATAAAAGAGCTCAAAACGTTGACACTGTACACACACACACACACACACACACACACATATATATATATATAGAACTTTTAAATAATAAAACAATAGAATAGAATATATAAAAAGTGATTTATTTAGATACTATGGAAAAAATAATTTTTTAACCTTTATAAAAGCATATTTAAGAAATAAAACTTTTAGACTTCAATGCGCTTTTAGGATGTGCAGTGGTAAAGGCTTATCTAAATACATAGGAATATTATTATACACCATAAATCATAATAAGAAAAATTTGCAAATTCCTACACAAACTCAAATAGGATATGGACTATATATAGGACATAATGGACCAATAGTAATAAATAAAACAGCAATAATAGGTAATAACTGTAATTTATCACAATTTACAACAATTGGCTCAAAAGATGGAGTATCTACTATAATTGGTGATAATGTATACATAGGTCCAAATGTATGTGTAGTAGAAAATGTTAAAATTGGAAACAATGTTACAATAGGTGCTGGTGCAGTTGTAACAAAAGATATTCCAGAAAATGCAACGTCAGTTGGGAATTATGCAAAAGTTATAAATTATAATAATCAAGGACGATATATAAAAAATAGATATAGATGTTAAAAATAAAAAAGAATTTCAGTATAATTTGAGATTCTTTTTTTGTAACAAAAATGTAATAAAAACTTAAAATAAAAAATATTGTTGATAATTGTAATTAATGGTAAAATAAAAAAGTATATTATTAAATAAAGGTTCTTCATAATATTAAAGAGGTGATATAAAAGTGAAAAGAAGAAATTATAAGAAACAAATAATTGTAATAGTGATAATTCTATTAACGACAGCAATATTAGGCATTTTATACTATGAAGAACAAGAGGAAAGTGCAGAAAAAAAAGAATTTGACTCTGGGATAATAGAAGATGACATTGATGATATAAACTCTTCAGAAGAAAATGATGTACCGTATATAGAACCACACATTGATCCAGAAACAGGAGTTAAATATATTACATATGAAGACATAGAAGAAAAAGGGGACATAATAAACGGCATAGAAGATAACTTTTCAAGAATAAAAAAAACACATGAAATAGCAAATAAATATAACTATGAAGTAAGAGCAACAGCAAACAAAACATATCATATATTCAATTTTAAAGATGTTTCACCAATCCAAATTACAACAAATACAAATTGGAATAATGCAACATTCGTAATACATGATGAAAACATAAACAATTATGAAACTGCTAAAAGTGCTGTTATAAAAATAATTAACAAAGAAGCAATTAAGGATATAAATATCCCTAAGAATATTCAAAAAGAAATAGTTATTAACAAAAATACAAAAAAAATCCCACAACTAGCAGGATATGGAAACTGTTTATGCTTAATATATGATCAAGAAACAAAAAGATATATAAGGGATGGGATAGAAGGGGGAGGATATTACCAATTTGAAGTGGCAAGAATAGATAATGAAGGGAATCTTTTAAATGATATAATATGGGACTATGAAAAAATCACGGCATTAGTATTGAAAAAAATGTCACCTGAAAATATAACAGTACAAAATGCAAATTTTAAAACAATATTAAATCAAGATGGAAATCAATTAGAAAGTGGATATTTAGCTAGAAATATAGAATGCGATGGAAGCAATGTAACAATCAGCAACATAAAACATACAGTGGATGATAAAGATAAAACTGGTGGACCATATTATGGCTTTTTCGAAATGAATTTTGCAGCTAATGTATCTTTGAAAGATTGTGAACTAGTAACATATCAATGCAAAGAAAAAAGAAAGTCAAATTATGATTTAACAATAAATTCATCTTCCAATATAACTATAGAAAATGTAACTTCAAATGATATAAATGATGCAAATAGATGGGGGATTACAGGAACAGGATACACAAAAGATATCACATATAAAAACTGTACACTTAATAGGATAGATTCACATACAGGAGTTCACAATTTAAATGTTTTAAAATGCACATTAGGATCATTTGGCATAGCTGTTGCAGGAAGTGGAGATCTTAACATTGAAGATACAGAGTCTAATAATACAGAATGTTTCATCCAGTTGAGAGAAGATTTTGGCAGTACATGGGATGGTAATATAAATATTAAAAATTGTACAATAAAAAATATAAAGACTCCAAAAATTATAGGATTTCATATTTTCTATAATAATGGACAAATACGTAACTATGGATATGATTTACACTTACCAAACATGAATATTGATGGATTAACAATACATGATGAAAATGTTAGCAATGCTTTTGGAGACTTTTGCATATTCTATAACAGCAAATACCTTACAGATAGAGACGATGGAGAATTAAGACATAATTACATATTACCAAAAAATGTAATAATAAAAAATTATACCACAACTTCAGGTCGAAAACTAAAGTTATTTTATAATAAATTTTATAATACTCTAGATGAGTTAGGAATTAACTTAAGTATACCATTAAAAGATAAAAAAGAAGCACTAATACTTGATGAAGAAGGAATAGCAATTTCAAATAATCAAATTACTAGTAAAAAAGTAATTATAAAAAAGCAAGAAGTCGAAGGAATGAAAACAATAGTAAAAGTAAATAACCAAGAGAAAACAGAAGATCAAATTATAATATCTGAAGATGGCGAATATAAAATTGATGTTATATATGAAAACACAGCAGGAGATAAAGAAACAAAAACTATTAATGTTATAATTGACAAAACACCACCAACAATTTTAGGCGTAAAAGAAGGATATACATATAAGAATTTCGTTATACCTAGAGTAGAAGAAAAAAATTTAAAAAATATAGTACTAATTTTAAATGGACAAGTAGTTCAAAATTATAAAGAAGGAACAGAATTATATGAAGAAGGAACATATGAACTTACAGCAATAGACCAAGTAGGAAATACTTCTAAAATAAATTTTCAAATTTTAGAGTCAACTGAAGAAGATTATAAAATAATAAATCAGACAATTAGAAATATTGATGCACAAACAACAAAAACAGAATTTACTAAAAAAATTGCAAGTAGTGAACAATTTAAAATAACAAGAGAAAAAACTATATTAGACAATAACAACATAATACAAACAGGTGATATTTTAGAGACAACTTCTGGAAAGAAATATACCTTAATTGTAAAAGGAGATATCAACAAAGATGGACTAACAGATATAAAAGATATTGTTAGATTAAGAAAATATTTATTACAAATATCAACTTTAAGCGATGTAGAAAAAATGGCTGCAGATACCAATTTAGATAATCAAGCAATATCAATAAAAGATTTGGTCCGAATGAGAATTATTATTTTAACTAAAGAAAATGAATAAAATGTAATGATTTTGTAATAATCTTGTAACAAAAAAATAAAATAAAAACTATTGTCGAAAAATAGAATTAGTGCTAAAATAAAAAAGAAAAAAGAAATTTATACAAAGGAGACAAAAAATGAAGAAAAAAGTAATAATTTTTATCGTTACATTTTTTATGATATTAAATGTGTTTAGCACTTATCAAGTGGTTAATGCAGAAGCTAAGAATATAGAAATCAATTTGAAAGGAAATTCAACTGTAAAACAAGATGCTAAAACTATAGAATTAACATTATCACTAGGAAAATTCGTAGGGGTAGAAGAAAATATTGTACTGGGGTATGAAACAACTGTTGAATATGATAAAAGTATGTTTAGTGCTGTAAAAGTAGAAGGATTAAATGGTTGGACTGCAAGTTATGAAAGTACAACAAATGTACTAATAGGAGAACTACCAACAGCAACTGCAAAAGCAAATTCAGATATTGCTAAAATTACATTAACATTGCAAAGCAATATACAACCAGGTGCTTCTGGAGTATTTAAACTAAATAACCTACAATTAACAGATAGTGAAGAATTAGATATTGCAGTAAATAAATCTATAACTATAACAAAAGAAAAAGTGGAAAAACAGGAACCAGAAAAACAAGAAGGACAAACAACAGAAAAACAAGAAAATCCAGAAAAACAAACACAAGAACAAAAACAACCAGCAACCACTCAACAGCAAAAGAGCAATACACAAAACACATCAGCTACAAAAAAAGTTTCTAATTTACCTTATGCTGGATTACAAAATTTTATTGTTATTACATTGTTAATTGTATTTATAACCGGAGTATTAGCACTAATCCGATATAAAACAATTAAAATTAAATAAAAAAATTAAAAAAACTATTGCATAATTTAAATAAAAGTGGTATAATGCAAATAGTTTAATCAAAAGGAGGAGTTTTAAAATGAAAAAACTAATTTCAATTACAATTTTATTTGTAATGCTAGTAGCTTTAGCTACAACAATGGTAAGTGCTGTGACAACTGCAACATTAGCAGATGAACTTTATGCTATAGGAGAAAAATATGGAGTATCAAAAGCTATCATTGAAAGAACAATTAAAGAAGTAGGTGTAGCAGATGATGCAACAGCTGAAACAATCTTAGCAAAAGCTAAAGAAGCTGCAGCAATTATGGAAGCAGCTGGAGTTACAGACCCAACAAAATTAGAAGATGCTCAAAAAAACCAATTAGCAAGTATTGCAAATGAAGTTGCAACATTAGTTGGTGCTGATGTTTCTTTCAAAGATGGAAAAATATATCTATCTAAAGATGGAAAATTATTATCATCTTTAACATTCGAAAACGGAAAATTAGTTTATACAGGTAATGATATAAGCACAGTTTTAGTTGTTTCTTCAGTAGCAGTTTTAGCCCTAGCTACAGTTTTCGTAGCAAGAAGAAAAATAGCTAATGCATAAAAAAATTGTTGTAAAAACATTAAAGGCAACTATTATTAGTATAATAGTTGCCTTATGCTTTACAGGAGCTATTGTATTATCAATTTATTTATTTTATGGGGCTAAAATAAATGAAACTATGGCAGTAGTTAGTAAATATGCAATAGAAAAAGAAAGAAAACAATTACCACCAACAACAATAACTGAGGATAATGTAATTGAAAATTATCCAGAATATGGAACACAATATGCAACTATAGAAATTCCTCGAATTGATATAAATCTACCTCTATATTATGGAGACGACTTAAAACTATTAAAAACTGGAATTGGTCAATCACCATTGGGATATTTTCCAGGAGAAGGTGGCTCTATAGTTCTTATGGGACATAATTTTGTAAATATGTTTCGTAGATTTTCAGAATTGCAAAAAGGTGACAAAATTACGATAAAAGCTACATATGGGGAATACACATACAATATTTATGATATGCAAATAATTAAAGAAACTGAGACAGATAAAATACCAATTCAAGACGAAAAAGAAATTTTAATGGTGTATACTTGCTATCCATTTAATAATATAGGATATGCAACTCACAGATATGTAGTATATGCAGAATTAGAAAAATAGAGGAGAGGAAGAAAATATGAAACAATTTATAAGATATGTATTATCAGCTTTATTAACAATATCTTCCATTATATTCATTCTTGTATCTACTATTTCTTCTACTATATTAAATGAAAAATATGTTTTAAATAAATTAGAAGAAACAAATTATTACTCAAACATTTACGAAGCTGTAAAATCTAATTTTGAAAACTACATATATCAATCAGGGCTAGATGAAAAAGTATTGGACGATATTGTATCACAAGAAAAAGTAAAAGAAGATACAAAATCAATTATTAGCCACATATATAATGGATTAGAAGAACAAATTGATGCTGAAACAATAAAACAGAATTTAAATACAAATATAGAAAATTCTTTAAAGAATATAAAGTTAAGCTCAACACAAAAAAACGCAATAGAAACTTTTGTTAATACAGTAACAGACGAATACACAGATACTATATTACATTTTGGATTTGAAAAGGATATATATACTGTGTATCATAATATTTCAAAATATGTAGAACTTGCAAAAAAGATAATGTTAGTTTCAATTGCAGTATGTTTAATTTTATTAGTTTTGATAACATTAAAAAGAGTTTATAGGATATTTAATTTTGCTGCTATATCAAGTACTGCAACAGGAATATTTTTAGTGATAGTAAAGATGGTAATTGCTTCAAAAATAAATGTAGAAGCAATTTCAATTTTAAATGATGCCATATCACTAACATTAAGAAATATAGCTTCAGAAATATTGCAGAATTTAATGAATTATGGATGTATTTTAATTGCTGTAGGAATAATTACAATTATTTTAGCAAATTTAATACATAATATTAAAAAATATAAAAAGGCATATAAAAAAGAGCAAGAAGATTAAAAAAGGATAACCCAAATTATTATATAAAATATCTTAATAATTTGAGTTATTTTCAGTTATTTTTAAAAAAATCTTGAAAAATATATCAATAACATGATATAATTTAACAGTATGAAAATAAACGTAGGAGGGAACTAATGGAAGAATTGGATTTAAAAGAATTGTTCGAAATTTTCTGGAACAGGAGAATGCAAATTATTTTAATTGTATTGATTTTTATGGTAATAGGAGTTATTTATACTATAGGTTTTGTAACACCAATATACAGTTCATCAACTTCACTAATACTAGCATCTTCAGGAAATTCTGGTGGAGATAATACAAATACGGTAACAACAACAGATTTAACTATAAACTCAAAGTTGGTGTCAACATATAGTGAACTAGTGAGAAGAAAAAGCATATTAAGAGAGGTAATTAACAATTTACAAATTGATGCAAACGAAAATGCATTAAAAAATCAAGTATCTGTAAATACTGTAAAAGATTCAGATTTAATAGAAATTACAGTAAAAAATGAAAATCCAGTATATGCGGCAAAAATTGCAAATGAAATTACAAAAGTTTTTTCAGAAAAAGTAAAAGCAATATACAATATCGAAAATGTACAAGTCATTGATGAAGCAGAAATACAAAATTCACCTTCCAATATTAATCATACACGTGATATTGTAATGTTTATGCTTATTGGATTAGTTATTGCAATAGTATATGTTTTAATATTAAATATGCTAGATACAACAGTAAAAACACCAGAAGATATCGAAAAATTATTCGATACAATACCTGTATTGGTATCAATACCAGTATGTGGTAATTTGCAAGAAACAAAGACTAAAACAAAAGCAAAAGGAGGTAGAAGATAATGAAAAAAGAATTAATAACTCAAGAAGATCCTAAATCAACTATTTCCGAAATATTTAGAACATTAAGAACAAATATACAATTTATGAATAATAGAAATAAATTACAAACACTTTTAATTACTTCAACATTACCAAGTGAAGGAAAAAGTTGGGTATCTTCAAACTTAGCTGTTACTTTTGCACAAGCGGGAAAAAAGGTTATTTTAGTTGATGCAGATATGAGAAAAGGTAGACAATATAAAATATTTGGAACATCACCAAGACCAGGACTTTCTAATTATTTAGCAGATTATAGTGAAGAAGATGGCAAATTAGACTTATTAAGTTATATAGAGCCAACAGAAGTAGAAGGACTATATTTAATGCCAGCAGGAAATGTACCACCAAATCCATCTGAATTACTAATTTCAGAAGCAATGATAAATTTAATTGAACAATTGAAACAAATATCAGACATTGTTATATTAGATGGACCACCAACACAACTTGTAACAGACTCTTTAATTATTACCAGAATGGTTGATTCCACAGTAGTTGTAACAGCAAGTAATCAAACTAAAAAAGACGATCTAAGAAGAATTGTTGATAATATTGAAAAAGTTGGAGGCAAAATAGCAGGAATAGTATTAAACAAAGTATCAATATCTGCAAAGAAATATGAACAATCTTACTACTATGGCTCTACAACTTCTTTGAATGAAAGCAATAAAAAAACTACTGCACCATCAATGAAAAAAGCGTCTGTACTTGAAAATAAGAAAGCAACAACAACAGATATTGGCAATGATATAATAGACATAAAACAGCAGGAAACTAATAAAAATATACCTGAAGGTCCAACAATTGACAAGGCTAATGATATTTTAAAACAAATTAATGAGTATATTGATAATGAAAAGAAAGATTTAAATAGTTAGGAGAAATAACTATGATTGATATGCATACACATATACTACCAAATATTGATGATGGGTCAAAAAGTATTGAAGAAACATTTCAGCTAATAAAAGAAGCAAAGAAAGTTGGATTTAATGAAATTATTTCAACTTCTCATTATATGGAAGGATATTATGAAACAGATAATGCAGAGCGTGAAGTATGGGTTAATGCCATATATGAGAAACTACAAGAGCAAAATATTGGTGTAAAATTATACTTAGGAAATGAAATTTATTTTTCAGAAAACATAATGAATTTATTAAAAGAAGAAAGAGCCTCTACAATAAATGAAACTAACTATGTTCTTTTTGAAATGCCTTTAAATGCAGAACCACTAAATTTATATGATGTGATTTATGAAATGTTACAATATGAGATAATACCAATATTAGCTCATCCAGAAAGATATTCATTTATACAAAAAGAACCAGAATTAGTATATGATTTAATTGAAAAAGGCGTATATATGCAAGCAAACTATGCTAGCATTATAGGACTATATGGTAAAAAAGCAAAGTTTATAGTTAAAAAATTTTTGGAAAATAATATGATACACTTTTTAGGTAGTGATGTTCATAGAAAAGGTACCATATATCCTAAGATACCTACTATTTTAAAAGAGTTAGAAGAAATAGTAGGAAAAGAAAAATTAGAAGAATTAACAACAATAAATCCTAAATTAGTATTGCAAAATAAAAAAATAGATGTAGATGACCCAATACCAATTAAATTGTCTTTTAAAGAAAAAATACTTATGGGATTAAAATAATATAAAAAGGAGTAAAAAAATGAAAATAGCAGTAGCAGGAACAGGGTATGTTGGATTATCAATAGCTTGTTTATTAGCACAAAAGAATGAAGTAGTTGCATTAGATGTAATAAAAGAAAAAGTTGATATGATTAATGAAGGAAAATCACCTATTAGAGATAAAGAAATAGAGGATTTTCTTGAAAATAAAAAATTAAATTTAAAAGCAACTTTAGATTATAAAGAAGCATTTGACGGTGCAAAATTTATAGTGATTTCAACACCAACAAATTATGATGATGAAACACATTATTTTGACACATCAAGTGTAGAAGATATAATCAAGAAAGTAATATCAATGGGAATAGATACAACTATGGTTGTAAAGTCAACAATTCCAGTTGGATTTATAGAGAGCATAAAGGCAAAATATAATATAGATAATATTATGTTTAGCCCTGAATTTTTAAGAGAAGGACGAGCTTTATATGATAATCTATATCCATCAAGAATTATCATTGGTGAAAAATCAAAAAGAGCTATAGAATTTGCAACATTATTAAAAGAAGGAGCTTTAAAAAAAGAAATTGAAATTAAATATATGAATCCAACAGAAGCAGAAGCAGTTAAATTATTTGCTAATACATATTTAGCATTAAGAGTGGCATATTTTAATGAGTTAGATACATATGCAGAGATAAAAGGGCTAAACGCAAAGGATATAATAGATGGAATAAGTTTAGATCCTAGAATAGGTAGCTTTTATAACAATCCATCTTTTGGATATGGTGGATATTGTTTACCAAAAGATACTAAGCAATTATTAGCAAATTTTGACAACGTACCTCAAAATTTAATTCGTGCTATAGTTCGTTCAAATAGAACGAGAAAAAAACATATTGCAGAAATGATAATGAGAAAAGATCCAGAAGTTGTAGGTATTTATAGATTAACAATGAAAGCAGAATCAGATAATTTTAGATTTAGTGCAATACAAGGTGTTATTGAGAGATTAAAAGAAGAAGATGTTGAAATTATCATTTATGAACCTACATTAAAAGATAAAGAATTTAATGGTTGTAAAGTTGAAAATGACTTTGATAAGTTTGCAAAAGAATCAGATGTTATTATAGCTAATAGATATGAAGATAAATTATTTGATGTAAAAGATAAACTTTATACCAGAGATTTATATAGCAGAGATTAGAAGTTAATTTATGCTTGAATTTATAACTAAAATAATTCATTTATTGCTCGATCATTTTTTAGGTTTACAATAGATATGTTATACCTAATAAAAAATAAAGTAGGAAATATCTTCTTTTGATATTTCCTACAAATAATAAACACAAGACATATTATATAAGCAATAAATTGTGAAATATACTTATAGAAAAAATTATAGTCCTTTTCTTGTTTTATATAATTATTAATAGGAGAGAGTTGAATTATGAATATGATACCCAATAATATTGAAAAAGTTATAAATGAATTCACAAACAAAGTAACAAAACTACTTGGAAATCATTTGAAAAAAATAATTCTATATGGTTCTTATGCAAGACGGAGACTTTAATAAAGATTCTGATATTGATATTATGATTTTAACAGATTTTAGTGATGAAGAAATTATAGAATATAGAGACAAAATATCAGATATTGCATTTGATATAGAATTTGATAATGAATTTAATGTGATATTGTCACCGATAATAAAAAATATAGATAAATTTAATTATTGGTTACAGGCAAAGCCTTTCTATATAAATGTTCAAGAGGAAGGAGTTGTTTTAAATGGATAATAGAGTATCTAAAGAATTAGCCAATCATAGATTAGAACAAGCTAAAGAAGAATTAGAAGCTGGCTATTTGTTATATGAAAAGAATTATTTTAAATCAGCCAACAATAGAGCATATTATTCAATATTCCATAGTATTAAAGCTGTACTTGCATTAGAACCAATTGATTTTAAAAAGCATAAAAGTGTGCTTGCATACTTTAATAAAAATTATATCAATAAAGAAATTTTTCCAAAAAATATCGGAAGAAAAATAATGAATGCAAGCACCCTTAGAGATGATAGTGATTACGACGATGAATTTGTTGTAGATGATAACAAAACAAAAGAACAACTCGAAACAGCGAGAGAATTAGTTACATTAGTAGAAAAATATTTGAGTGTTTAAAAAAATGAAATATAGTGCAAGCTATATTTTTTAATATGATAGGAATCGTTATACTAAAAATAGTAGAAAACTAGATATTTTCTACTATTTTTTTATATAGATTCTATTGACTTTTTTCCTTTCTTATTATAAGTTAAATACAGATAAAAATATTGTCAAAAAAATATATAATTTGACTAAAAGGAAGGGAAGATAAATATATGATAGAAGAATTTTATAATCAAATAGGAGGAGATTATTCAAAAGCAATTTCAAGAATGCAAAATGACGAAAGAATACAAAAATATCTAAAATTTTTTTTAATGGATGAATCATATAACCAATTAGAAACAGCAATAGAAGCAAATGATTGCGAATCAGCTTTTAGGAGTGCACATACATTAAAAGGAGTTTGTCAAAATATGGCTTTTGAAATATTGAGTAAAGTAGTAGAGCAAATAACAGAAGAATTAAGAGCGAAAGATTTAAAAGCAGCTCTTATAACATTTCCAAAAGTCAAGGAAGAATATCAAAAAGTTATAGATGGAATTAAGAAAATAATATAATCAATGTTATAATTAAAGGGGAGAAAATCAATGGAAGAAAGAAATACGCTATTAATTGCAGATGATGTTATGATAAATAGAGAATTATTAAAAGATATTTTCGAAGGGAAATATAATATTTTAGAGGCAAGTGATGGAGAAGAGGCTATTGAATTATTACATAAGTATAGAGATAAAATAGCACTGTTATTTCTAGATTTGGTTATGCCAAAAAAAGATGGACTAGAAGTAATGCACTATATGTCCTTAAATAATATGACATCTACAATACCAGTAATAATGATTACTGGAGAAGCAACAGTTGAAAGTGATGTAAAGGCATATGAATTAGGAGCAGCAGATATTATATATAAACCTTTTGAACCAGCAGTTGTAACACGTAGAACAAAAAATATAATAGAATTATTTCAGCATAGAATATCAATTGAAAATGAATTAGCAATTAGAACTAAAGAATTAAGAGAGAGTAAAAGAAAGATTGAGCAAAGTAATATATTCCTTACAAATGCATTGAGCTCAGTAGTGGAATTTAGAAGTATGGAATCAGGTGAACATATCCAAAGAGTAAAAAGGCTTACTAGAATTATGTTAAGACATTGGAGAGCTTTATTTGGACAAAATCAATTTACAGATGAACAAATTGAACTAATGGTAAATGCGTCTGCACTTCATGATGTAGGAAAAATTGCAATTCCTGATAATATTCTTTTAAAACCAGGTAGATTAACAGATGAAGAATATGAAGAGATGAAAAAACACACTATATATGGTTGTCAAATGTTAGAACATTTTAAGCAAGAAGAAACTGAATTTTATCATTATTGCTATGAAATTTGTCGCTATCACCATGAAAGATATGATGGAAGAGGATATCCAGATGGACTATCAGGTGAAGATATTCCAATCTGGGCACAAGTAGTATCTATTGTAGATGTTTATGATGCACTTGTAAATAAAAGAGTATATAAAGCATCATTTACACCAGAAGAAACATATAGAATGATTCATAATGGAGATTGCGGAGCTTTTTCACCAAAACTATTACAATGTTTTGATAATGCTAAAGAAGATATGATAGAAGCAACAGAGTAACAAATGAAAGAGGAGTGGTTTTTTTGAATACTAATAAAGAAAGGGCAAGAAAAAAAATCGATAAAAGAATAAAACAAAGACTGACTAAAATAAAAAGAACGAACATTGCTATTGTAATAGCATTAATACTTGCAGCGATTGCAATAGGATATACATGTAGATGGTTTTATGAACTGATAACAGATAGAATGATAAATTCTTCTTTGCATAATATGGAAGAATTATCAAAGCATGATGAAATATCAATTACTTCAGGAATAGAACATAGATGGAATGAAGTTAAGGGAATAGCAACGGAAATAAAACAATCAAAATTTGATACAACAGAAAAAATGCTAGAAAATTTGAATATTAAAGCACAATCAATACAATGCATAGAAGCAGTTTTGCTAACAAATGAAGGAGAAAAATATAGTAGCAAATATTCAATAGGAAATGATGCAGAACTATTAAAACAATGTCAAAACATGCAAAATGATAAATTTGTATTTAGATTTGATACTAATAATATTTATGCAGGAGGTAGACAGCAAAAATTAGTTGTTGGGATAAAATTATCACCTTTTACAGTAGAAGGAAAAAAATTTGAATATATAGTTTGCTATTATGATATTGATTCTCTATCCAAAGAACTTAAAATTGATAGCTATAATGGATTAGGATATAGTAGTGTAATAGATTTAGATGGATATTATTTAGTATCTGTAAATAGAGAAACATCACACTTAGAAAGAGATAACTTTTTTTCTATTTTAGGAAAAGCAGAACTCGAAGAAGGAATGTCAGTAGAAAAAATACATAATAAAATTTTAAACAAAGAAATTTTTTCAGTGAAATATAGACTAGAAGATGAAGACAGAATTATGGTATGTACGCCAATGGAAACCATGAATTGGTATTTTGTTATGTCAGTACCTCTTAGTGTATTTGAAGCACAAATAAGTAATCTATTAAAAATGGTTACAGCATTAATAATATTAATTATGATTGCAATAGCAATAGTTGTATTACTGATGTTTACAAATCGTTCTCAAAAAAATATAATGAAATTTGAAGTACAACACCGTAGCGAATTAGAAGAAGCCCTTGCTTTAGCAGAACAAGCAAATAGAGCAAAAACAACATTTTTAAATAATATGTCACATGATATTCGTACACCGATGAATGCAATTATAGGCTTTTCTAATCTTGCAACTAAATATATTGATGATAAAGAAAAAGTACAAGACTATTTGGGAAAAATAACTCAATCATCAAATCATTTGTTATCTTTAATAAATGATGTTTTAGATATGAGTAGGATTGAATCTGGAAAAGTTCATATAGAAGAAAAAGAAGAAAATATAATTGAAATATTAGATGGAATTGAAAATATTGTTCAAGCCGATGTTCAAAATAAACGATTAAATTTCAATATTGAAAAGATAGATATAACAGATGAAAACATATATTGTGATAAATTAAGAGTAAATCAGATTCTTATAAATCTAATATCAAATGCTATAAAATTTACAGATGTAGACGGTATGATAAAAGTAACTGTTACAGAAAAAAAATCCTCTAAAAAAGGACATGCGATATATGAATTTAAGATAAGAGATACAGGAATTGGAATTAGTAAAGAATTCCAAAAAGAGATTTTCGAACCTTTTACAAGAGAAAGAACATCTACTGTAAGTGGTATACAAGGAACAGGATTAGGAATGAGTATTACAAAGAATCTTGTTGATATGATGAATGGTAAAATCACGGTAAAAAGTGAAGTTGGAAAAGGTACAGAATTTGTTGTAAAACTTGAATTGAAACTTCAAAATGGAAGCAAAAAGACTGAAAAAGTCAAAGAGAAAGTCGAATTTGCAGGGAAAAGAATACTCCTTGTTGAAGATAACTTGATGAATAGAGAAATTGCAACAGAATATTTGCAAGATTTTGGATTTTTAGTTGAAAATGCTGAGAATGGAAAAGAGGCTTGTGATATTTTAGAAAATATAGAGCCAGGATATTTTGATTTAGTTTTAATGGATATTCAAATGCCTATAATGAATGGATTTGAAGCAACTCAGAAAATAAGGAGTTTTAAAAATAAAAAAATAGCTAATATTCCTATAATAGCAATGACAGCTAATGCTTTTGAAGAAGATAGAAAAGCAGCAGAAAATGCCGGAATGAATGGACATCTTGCAAAGCCAATAGATGTTGAAAAATTAGTAGATACATTAAAAGAAATTTTGAAATAGGGAGATAGATAAATGAATAAAAAGGCAATAATTGTTTTATTAATAATAGTCTTGATTATATTAGCATTAGGAGGATATTTTATATTACATTCTGGAGAGTCAAAAAACGTAGAAACTGCAAAACAAAATGAAGAACAAGCAATTATTTTAAATATAAAAACGCCAGTATTACAAATGAATTCTTATACAGATGAAGAAGTAAAAGATACATATACATTTTTAAAAAAAGTAGCAAATGCTTTTGAAAAAGAATATAAAGATGCAAATGTTAAAGTAAAAGTAAAACAATTTGAAAAAGAAGATGAAAATGAAGAAATAATAGGATGTTTTGACACAGAAAAAGCTACAGATATCTTATATGAAGAATATTTCAATATGTCTACATATATACATACAGGTAAAGTAGTATCTTTGGATGATATGATTACAGAAGAAATAAAAAATGACATTGACGATAATTATTGGGAAATAAGTAAATTAAATGACAAAATATATATGATGCCATTTTTAGGTATGCAAAACACGTTATGCTATAATAAAGACTTATTTAGACAAGTAGGACTTGAAAAATATGTAACAGATGAAGACATTGTTCAAAAATGGTCATTAGAAGATTTTGAAATAATTCTTTCAACTCTTCAGAAGAAATTGCCTAAAAATGTATATCCTATGTTAATGTACGGAAAAAATGAAATGGGTGATACTCATGTTATTACATTACTTCGTAGTAGAGGAAGTACATTTTTTGATGAAAACGGAAGAATTAAGTTAAATACTCCAGAAGGAATAAAAGCAGTTCAATGGCTAATGGATTGCAACAAAAAGGGATATTTCCCAGCAAATGCAGAAAATATTGAAATAGATGATTGCTATAATCTATTTGCAAATGGACAATTAGCAATATATATAAATAATGCAGTATTAGATGCATCACTTAGCAAAACTAATATAAATTATGGAAATGTAAATTTTCCTTCTATAGATGGAAAAGGATTTAATACAACATTTCTTAATGGATTTGAAGTATTTGATAATGAAAATGAAGAAAAACTAAAAGTTGCAAAAGACTTTGTAAAATACGTTTATGAAAATGAAAAATGGCTAGATTATTCATCTGGTGCAATACCATGTAGTAACAGTGTAGCTACTAAATTTTCAGAAGAATTGAAGAATAAACAAAAATATATAGATAACTTAGATTCTGGATGGAATTTTACTGGAAATAATCCAAATTGGAGAAATGTAAGAGCAGTATTTTACCCAAATATTCAAGAATTGCTATATGGGCAAAAAACAGCAGAAGAAATTGCAAAACAAATAGAAGATACATGTAATAGTGCAATAGAAAAAGGATATGAAAATAGTAAATTACATGAGTAAAAAGCTTCCACCTTTTGGTGGAAGCTTTTTGCTATATAAAAATATATATTAAAATAATATTACAAGAATATGACATTTTTATTATAATCAACAAAATATCCTGAAAATATGTAATAATATAATTAAATATTAAAAATTAATAGGTGAATCATATGTCAAAAATACGAGATTTTATAAAAAGAATAAAAGCAATATTTAATAAAAATCCGAGATTAGAAGCACCAAATAAATTAGAGGAAAATATTAGTTTAAAAACTAATATAACATCTTTTAAGGATGACTTAAAAAAGATTTATTCAAAGCAAGATGTTATAAACAAAATAATTGAAGAGTTAAAAATTAATGAAAAACTAATAAATAATAAGACAGCATTTTTGGAAATTACTTCTGCAGTAAAAGATATTTTAGATGAAAGAGATAATATATGGTCAAAAACTGAAAATAAAATAAGCAATGATGAATTACAACATATGATTTCTATAATAAAAGAAAGCAAAATAAATCCTGAGAAAATAAACTACCAATCTAGTAAAAATAAAGGCTTAAAGCAATCTTCAATATTAGTTGATAAGGAAGGAAATGTAACTTTTCAAAAAATGAATATTTATAAAGAAGATGAAAATGTATTAGCAGATAATGAATTTACAAGTAAAACTTTATCAATAAATGAAGATGGAACATTGCATGAAGAAGGATTCGCAGTTAAGATTGATGAATCAACTATTAATACATTAAATGAAGAAAGTGCAACAAGAAATTTTTCTATGGATTATGATGAAAATGGTGAATTACAAAAAATTACTACAAGAAATTTTAAAATTGTAGATGGAAAAAATGTATTAATAAGTGAACATAATGAACAAGGAGAAAACTTATTAACTTTAGATGATATAAACCAAAGAGATGAATTTTTAAAATATATTGATAAAACACGAAAAGAAGGTATAGAGAGTTTATTTCAGAAAAATCCTAATTTTCTAGATTCATTTAAAGGCATAGTAAAAGAGCAAATTATAGATAAAATGATAGATTATGATTTTTCATATATTAAGTATGACACTAGTAATAATCCAGATTTATATAAAAAATCTCTTAAAAAACTTATATCTGAAATCGATGAATTTGAATTATATAGAAATGGACAATATGAAGAAGAAAAACAATGGAATATTTCTCGTATAAAACCAATATTAGAAGAAATGGAAAATCCAAAAAAAGTTGAAGATGGAATGTATAAAATTCCTCAAAAGTATTTATTTGAAGCAATAAGGATGGGAGCAGACTTATATCAAAAAGAAAATGAATCAAAATTAGAACATTTTATATCTGCTTCGCCTTTTGTAGGAACTTACACTAATGAAAATATACTATCTTACTTATATATGGATGGAAAGTTAACCATGGAACAAGGCAAAAAAATGGAAGAATTATATGAAGACAAAAATAACTATATTTTACAACATAAATATGGAATAATGTCAGAACCTAATAAAAAGGCTGAATGCTTCCAAAATGGAAAAAAATCTTCAACTTATGATAAATCAGAGAAAAACATATTAGAATGTACAACAACAGGAACATATAATCATACAATGAGTTTTTCAGAATTTATAACAAATAACTGCCATAAAATTGTAATACGTATACCAAGAGAAGCTTTAGAGCCTAATTCTGACATTCCAGTTTGGGGAGCAAATGAACAAGATGAAGATAGTTTTATTTTACCAGAATATGTTATAGGACATTATGGCCCAGAAGGCTTTGAAGAAAATCCAATCCCATTAGAAAAAAGAACTCAATACTTATTAAAATATAAAGATAATTCAACGATTCCAATGGAAAATTATCAAAACATAGATGAAGAAAAAGATTTATAAAATATATTACAAGATTATTTCTATATTAATAGTTTGATAAATAAGAGATTAAAAATATGAAAAATCACACATCAATATAAAGGAAAAAACAAATATAATTTATAAGGAAGGAAAATGTAATTGAAAAATAAAAAAAACAAATCAATGAAATCTGTATTAAAAAAGCTATATAATATACTTACTAGAAAACAGAAAATATCTTTTGCAATTATTATAATAATTATGATTATTTCAGCAGGATTAACACAAATAACACCTAAAACTATAGGGTGGCTAACAGATGATATTCTAACACAAAATGAAATAGCTTTTCTAAAAGTAATACCATTTTTAATATTAATCTTAATAGTAAATGTTGCAAATGAAATCATAAAGATTATAAGAAGAGTTATGGTAGAAGATACAGCAACAAGAACAGAAAAACATGCAAGAGGAATGGTAATAAAATCTTTATTAATGGCACCTTTATCATATTTTAGAGAAAATATGACAGGAAATATACATGGAAGAATGAATAGATGCCTTGAAGGAACTGTAAAATTAGAAAAATTATTATTTATGGACTTTGCACCAGCAATTTTTAATAGTGTTGCTGCAATTATAACAATATTTGTAACATTACCATTTATTTTAGCATTGCCAATGATGTTAGTAATACCAATAGGAATATTTATTGTTTTTAAACAAATCAATAGTCAAAAGGGGATTAGAGTAGAACTATTAGAAAGTAAATCACAAATGGACGGAACAATAGTTGAATTGATAAATGGTATTGAAGTAATAAGAATTAGTGATAGTGTAAATTTTGAAACAAATAGATTTGATAGTAAATCAGAATTTTTAAGAAAAAAAGAAATGAAACATCATAAAGCAATGGCTTTATATGATTGTTTAAAGTTTGTAAATCAAGCATTCTTCACTGTATTGATTATAGGAATATCAACATATTTAGCAACTAAAAATATAATATCTGTTGGTAGTGTATTAACAGCATATTTATGTTTTAATCAACTAATAAAACCATTAGAAGAACTACATAGAATATTTGACGAGTTGTCAGAATGTACAGTACTGGCTACAGACTTTTTTAAAATGGTAGAAATACCAAATGATTTTTCATATAGAGAATTAGCAGAGAAAAATGAAACAATAGAAATAAATCCTATAATAAAAATTGAAAACTTGATGTTTTATTATAATGAAGATAAAGATAAGATTATATTAGACAATTTTAATTTAGAAATAGAAAAGGGTATGTTTTTAGGGATAGCGGGACCAAGTGGATGTGGTAAATCTTCATTGATTAAAGCTATTTGCAAGTTAGAAAAAGCATATGGAACAATTATATTGGATTCTAAAGAAATAAACTCTTTAAGTAGAAAAGATATATCTCAATTAATAGCATTAGTACCACAAAGCCCATTTCTAATTGCTGGAACAATTTACGAAAATATATGCTATGGAATAGATAGAGAAGTTTCAATGCAAGAAGTAGAAGAAGCAGCTAAGAAAGCATACATATATGATTATATAAACAGTTTACCAGAAAGATTTAATTCGCCTATTTCAGAAGGAGGAAACAATTTATCAGGAGGACAAAGACAAAGAATTGCAATAGCTAGAATATTTTTAAGAAAACCTAAAATATTGATTTTAGATGAGGCAACTTCTGCATTAGATAATACATCTGAGAAATATATCCAAAATGAAATAGAAAGATTACAAAAAGAAAATAACACAACAATAATTTCTATAGCTCATAGATTAACAACTTTAAAAAATTGTGATGAGATAATTGTTTTAAACAAAGGAAAGATAGAAGAAAAAGGAAAATATGACGAATTAATAGAAAAAAATGGAATATTTAGTGATATGTATTATGGAAAAATAAAATAAGAAAAAATTCAGTAAAATGCAAGGGATTAGAAAATTCCTTGTATTTTTTAGTGAAAATGCTAAATATAGATATTTAAGCTTAGCTGTTTAATAAAAACAGCATTTTATATCATAGTACAAAAATTAAGAAACAGAAACACTAAAAGAAGTCATTGACCTTTTTTTGAAAGATAAAACAGAAAAAATGTTTGATTTTCTATTGAGAAAAATATGATTTTATGATATACTTTAAAAGTAAATAAAATTTATTATAAAGTAAAAGAATTTAAAATTAAATATGTGCATATTTTGCACAGAAAAAGTTATAAATAATTCAATAAAAAGGAGGCAATCTTATGTCAGAAGAAAAAAACGAAATTATAATATTTGAAGACCAAGATGTTAAATTACAAGTTAATATGAAGGATGAAACAGTTTGGCTTAACCAAGAACAAATGGCTAAACTATTCAATAAGGCTAAATCAACTATAAATGAACACATAAAAAACATATATAAAGAAGGTGAACTTGAAGAAAATGAAACTTTAACTAAATTCGGAAATTCCGAATTTGCTGATAAACCAACTAATTACTACAATTTAGACATGATTATATCTGTTGGATATCGTGTAAAATCAAAAAATGGTATTATTTTTAGAAAATGGGCTACTAAAGTATTAAAAGATTATATGCTAAAAGGATATGCAGTTAATCAAAGAAGACTAGAGTATTTAGAAAAAACGGTTAAATTGATTGATATAGCAAATAGAATAGATGAAAGACTAGAAGCAAAAGATGCCAAAGAAATTTTAAAAGTAATAGGTAATTATTCAAAAGCATTAGATTTATTAGATGACTATGATCACAGAACTTTGAAAAAAATTAAGGGGAATACTGATAGTAGAATTATCAAATATGAGAATTGTTTAGAAATTATTAGTAAATTAAAATATGGAGAAAAAAGTCAAATATTTGGTATAGAAAGAGACAAAGGATTAGAGTCTATTATCAATAATATATATCAAAGTTTTGCAGGAAAAGATATTTATGACAGTGTTGAAGAAAAAGCAGCTAACTTTTTATATTTAATTGTAAAAAACCATGTATTCATTGATGGAAATAAGAGAATTGCAGCAACTTTATTTATATATTTTTTAAACTATTATGATATTTTATACAAAGATGGAAGCCAAGTAATTGATAACAATACTTTAGTAGCATTGACTTTGTTAATTGCAGAATCTAATCCAAAAGAAAAAGAAGTTATTATAGATTTAGTAATGAATTTTTTAAATAATAAATAGAGTAAAATAAAGGAGAAAAAGTTTAAATTAGTATCAAATTCACTTAAGCTGTTAAGCTTTAACTGTTACAGCCTAAGTATTCAAACTAGCTGTAAAACAACTAGCAATCAGCTACAAGATTCGTGTTAAATTCGTGTAAATAATTAAGAGAGGGGAGATTAAATGTCAAATGATTTATCATTGATTGATAAAAACATAAATCCTATTTTTGAAGAAATTAGAGATTTAATAAACAATAGTAGAAATAGAGTATATAATGTAGTAAATACAGAAATGCTTAACTCGTATTGGAATATAGGAAAAATTATAATGGAAATTCAACAAGGAAATGTGAGAGCAAGTTATGGAGATGCTGTTTTACAAAAACTATCAGAAAAACTTACAAATGAATTTGGAAAAGGATTTTCAGCCAGAAATTTAAGAACAATGAGAAAATTTTATTTAATGTATCCAATTTGGAAGACAGTGTCTGCCAAATTAAGTTGGTCACATTATTTAGAACTAATCAACTGAAAGGAAAAAGTGGAAAGATATTAACTCAAATGTCATTTTTTTTTAAAATTGCATATGTTATAGAAATTAAGAGAAAGTATAATTTAGTATTACCTTTAATCATTGATTCTCCAAGAACAAATGAATTAACAGATAAAGCTTCAACAGGGATGATAAAAATTTTAGAAAGAGATTTTTGTGATCATCAAATCATATTAGCATCTGTTTATAAATTTGATGAAATAAATAAAACAGTAATTGAGATGAAAGATAATCTATTCTATTAAAAAAGAGGTGATTTTGATTGAATAATAAATTTCAAGAAGATGAAATAACAGAATTAAAAAAATCAACAAGTGAATTAAAAGAAGCAATAGTATCAATTGTTTCTATATTGAATAAACATAGACATGGAAAACTATATTTTGGAATAAAAGATGATGGAACAGTAATAGGTCAAGAATTTAGTGGAAAAACACTAAGATATATTTCAGAAGTTATTTCAAATAAGATAGAACCTAAAATCTATCCAAAGATAAGTAATGTAAAAATAGAAGATAAAGATTGCATATTAGTAGAGTTTGAAGGAGAAGACGTTCCATATTTTGCAGATGGAAGAGCTTATATAAGAGTAAGTGATAGAGATCAGAAGCTTTCTGTTTCTGAAATGAGAAAAATATTTTTGAAAAAAGAAAATGAAAGTGGAAGTTGGGATTCAAGAATTTCAAACAAAACAATAGAAGACGTTAATGAAGAAATATTGAAGGATTATATAGAAAGAGCAAATAAAGCTAAGAGGATACCATTTCAATATACAAATAAAGAAGATGTTTTAAACAAGTTGGGATTATTAAGAGATAATAAATTATTAAATGCAGGAAAGGTTTTATTTTGCGATAATAATAATGTAGAACTTCAAATGGCGATTTTTGCAACAGATACTAAAACAACATTTATTGATATCGATAAAGTAGAAGGAAATATTTTCGATTTAATAAAAATAGGACAAGAATATATTAGAAAAAATATTATATGGAATGTGAAAATAACAGATAAAAGAGAAGAATATCCAGAAATTCCACTAGATTCTATAAGGGAAGCTATTATAAATAGTTATGCACACAGGTTATATCAAGACCCTAAAGGAACAGAAATATCAATATTTAAAAATAAAGTAGAAATATATAATCCTGGAACATTTCCAGAACAATATACACCAGAAGATTATATACAAAATAGAGCTCATTCAGTATTTAGAAATCCAATAATTGCTAATATTTTATATAAATCAAATGATACAGAAACGTATTCTTCAGGAATAAGAAGAATATATGAAGAATGTACAGAAAATCAAGTTAGAGTAGAATTTAGAAAAGAAAAAATAGGATTTACAATAATTTTTTATAGGAAAAACTATGATAAAGAAAATGAAATCACTAAAAATGTCGGTGTAAATGTCGGTGTAAATGTCGGTGTAAATTCAACACAGAGAAAAATTTTAGAGTTAATAGAAGAAAATCAAAGTATAACTCAAAAAGAAATAGCATCTAAATTAAAAACTACCGTAAGAACAATAGAAAGAAATGTAAATATTTTAAAAGAAAAAGAAATATTACAAAGAATAGGAACAGATAAAGCAGGATATTGGAAAATTATAAAGTAATTAAGAAAACAGATATAAAAAGTTTATGACCCAAGTCGTGTAATTAGCAATTATGTTTACAAAATTTATAAAAAAAGCGAACGAATTACACGAATTTGTTCGGTAATTACACGAATTTTTAGGCTGATAGTTGTCGTTTTTTTGGGTCACAAAGGGAGGAAAAATGTTCAAATTAGTATCAAATTTACTTAGGTTGTTAAGTTTTAGCTGTTACAACCTAAGCATGCAAAATGGAGGTGATTATCATATTTGAATTACAATCTAGCTATAAACCAACAGGCGATCAACCACAAGCAATAGAATATTTATCAAATGGAATAAAAGAGGGTAAGAAATTCCAGACTTTACTTGGAGTAACTCGGCTCACGGAAAAACATTCACTATGGCAAATATTATTCAAAAAGTACAAAAACCGACTCTTGTTTTAGCACATAATAAAACATTAGCAGGACAATTATATAGTGAATTCAAAGAGTTTTTTCCAAATAATAATGTTGAGTACTTTGTTAGTTATTATGACTATTACCAACCAGAAAGTTATATTCCAAGTTCAGACACATATATAGAAAAAGATGCCTCTATAAATGATGAAATTGATAAATTAAGACATTCAGCGACACTATCACTATTTGAAACAAGAGATGTTATAATAGTTGCATCAGTATCTTGCATATATGGATTAGGCGATCCAGAGGACTATCAAGAAATGACACTATCTTTGCGTAGTGGAATGAAAAAAACAAGAGATGAAGTCTTAAAAAGATTAATAACAATGCAATACAGCAGAAATGAAATTGATTTTAAAAGAGGAACTTTTAGAGCAAAAGGTGATATTGTAGAAATTTATCCATCATCACAAAGTGAAAGTGCTGTTAGAGTTGAATTTTGGGGAGACGAGATAGAAAAAATTTCAGAAATAAATCCATTAACAGGAAAATCAATTGGAATTAGAAATCACATATTGATACCACCTGCTTCACAATATGTTACAAATAAAGAAAAAATGGAAAGAGCAATTGTAAATATTGAAAAAGAACTAGAGCAAAGAATAAAATACTTCAAAGATAAAGGAAAACTATTAGAAGCTCAAAGAATAGAAGAAAGAACGAACTTTGATATAGAAATGATGAAAGAAACTGGATTTTGTCAGGGAATAGAAAACTATTCAAGACATATCAGTGGTAGGAAAGAAGGATCTCCACCATATACTTTATTTGACTATTTTCCAAAAGACTTTTTGTTATTAGTAGATGAATCCCATGCAACACTACCACAAGTAAGAGCAATGTATAATGGGGATAAATCGAGAAAAGACTCATTAGTAAACTACGGATTTCGTTTACCTTCTGCATATGATAATAGACCATTAAAATTTGAAGAGTTTGAAAAAAGAATAAATCAAGCAATATTTGTTAGTGCAACACCTGCAGAATATGAAAAAGAACATAGCAAAGAAAACATTGTAGAACAAATAATTAGACCAACTGGATTATTAGACCCAAAAATAGAAGTAAGACCTGTTAGTAATCAAATAGACAATCTAATTGAACAAATTCGTCTAAGAGTTGAAAAAAATGAGAGAGTATTAGTTACAACATTAACAAAAAAGATGGCAGAAGATTTAACAGAATATTTAAAAAGTTTGGACATTAGAGTTAATTATATGCATTCTGAAACAAAAGCTTTACAAAGAATGGAGATAATTAGAAACCTTCGTCTAGGAGAATTTGATGTACTTGTTGGAATAAATCTTTTAAGAGAAGGCTTGGACATTCCAGAAGTATCACTTGTTGCCATATTAGATGCAGATAAAGAAGGATTTTTGCGTTCAGAAAGATCTTTAATTCAAACAATAGGAAGAGCAGCAAGAAATACAGATGGAACTGTTATTATGTATGCAGATGAACTAACAGAAAGTATGGAAAAAGCAATTTCAGAAACAAATCGTAGAAGAAAAATTCAAGAAGAATACAATAAAGAACACAATATTACACCAAAAACAATCCAAAAATCAGTAAGAGATTCTATTAGTGCTATTAAGCAAGAAGATATAAGTGTAGAATACAAATTAGAAAACAGGGAAGACATTAAAGAAGTAATTGCAAAATTAACAGATGAAATGTTAAAATATGCTACAGAAATGGAATTTGAAAAAGCTGCAGAAGTTAGAGATAAAATTAGAGAGTTAGAAAAATTATTAGATTAGGTGAAAAAAATGAATGATAAGATTATAATAAAAGGTGCTAAAGAGCACAACTTAAAAAATATAAATATAGAAATACCAAGAGATAAACTTGTAGTAATCACAGGTCTTTCAGGCTCAGGAAAATCTTCACTAGCATTTGATACTCTGTATGCTGAAGGACAAAGAAGATATGTTGAAAGTTTATCATCATATGCCAGACAATTCCTAGGTATTATGGAAAAGCCAGCTGTGGAATCAATTGAAGGATTATCACCAGCAATATCAATTGACCAAAAAACAACTTCTAGAAATCCACGTTCTACTGTTGGAACTGTTACAGAAATTTATGACTATATAAGACTGCTATATGCAAGGATAGGAACACCATATTGTCCAAATTGTGGTATAAAAATAGAAAAGCAAAGTATCGATCAAATTGTTGACAATGTAATGACACTAGATGAAGGAACCAAAATACAAGTTTTAGCACCTGTAATTCGTAGCAAAAAGGGAGAATTTACTAAACAACTAGAAGGATATCAAAAAGAAGGATTTGTAAGAGCCAAAATAGATGGACAAGTATATGAGTTAACAGATGATATAACATTGGATAGAAAGAAAAAACATGAGATCGAACTTGTAGTAGATAGACTTGTAATAAAAGAAGACATAAGAAGCAGACTAGCAGAGTCTATTGAAACAGCTTTAAAACATGCAGAAAATCTAGTTTTAATTGATATAATTGGAAAACAGCCAGTTTTATATAGCACAAATTATGCTTGTCCAGAATGTGGATTTAGTTTTCCTGAATTATCACCAAGAATGTTTTCATTTAATAATCCATATGGAGCTTGTCCAGAATGTATGGGAATAGGTTACCTAATGAAAATGGATGAAGATTTAATCATACCAGATAAAAACAAAACACTATATGATGGAGTTAAAGCATTTGGATCAAGCGTTATGAAAAGAGCTGACACAATGGCCAAAATGTATTTTGAAAGCATTGGAAAACATTATGGCGTTGATATTTCAGTCCCAATCAAAAAACTTCCAAGATGGTTTTTAGAAAAAATCCTATATGGTACAGGTGATGAAACAATTAATTTTGAATATGAATCTTCTATTGGAACAAGAAAATTTACGGCTCCTTTTGAAGGTGTGCTTCCAACACTAGACAGACGTCATAGTGAAACAAAATCACAAGGAATGAGAGAATTTTACGAAATGTATATGAGTGAATCTGAATGTATGGCATGTAAAGGAGCAAGACTAAAACCAGAAATTCTTTCTATCAAAATAGGTAATAAAAACATTAATGAAATGACAGATATGTCAATAAGAAATTTAAAAGAATTCTTGAACAAGTTAGAACTAAATTCAACTCAAAAAATGATTGCAGAAATGATATTAAAAGAAATTGATAAAAGATTACAATTTTTGATTGATGTAGGATTAGAATATTTAACATTATCTAGGAGTGCAGGAACTTTATCAGGAGGAGAAGCACAAAGAATAAGATTAGCGACTCAAATCGGTTCAGGACTAACAGGAGTGTTATATATTTTAGATGAGCCAAGTATAGGGTTACATCAAAGAGATAATGATAAATTATTAGCAACATTAAAAAAACTAAGAGATTTAGGAAATACATTACTTGTTGTCGAGCATGATGAAGATACTATGTATGCTGCAGACCAAATTATAGATATTGGACCAGGTGCAGGAGCACATGGCGGACAAGTTATGGCACAAGGAACAGCAGAAGAAATAAAGAATGTAGAAGCATCTATCACAGGTCAATATTTAAGTGGAAGAAAGCAAATACCAGTACCGAAAAAAAGAAGAAAAATGGCAAAGGGAAAAGTAATAGAAGTACAAGATGCAACAGAAAATAATTTAAAACATATGAGTGTTAAATTTCCATTAGGATTATTTACATGTATCACAGGAGTTTCAGGCTCAGGAAAATCAACTTTAATAAATGAAGTATTATATAAAACAGTAGCAAAAGAATTAAATGGTTCAAATGAAAAACCAGGAAAGTGTAAAGCAGTAAAAGGGTTAGAGAACATAGATAAAATTATAAATATTGACCAATCTCCAATTGGTAGAACACCACGTTCTAATCCAGCAACATATACAGGAGTATTTGACCTTATAAGAGACTTATTTGCTGCAACAAATGAGGCAAAACTCCGCGGATATCAAAAAGGTAGATTTAGTTTTAATGTACCTGGAGGTAGATGTGAAAGTTGTAATGGAGATGGCGTACATAAAATAGAAATGCACTTTTTACCAGATGTATATGTACCTTGTGAAGTATGTAAAGGGAAAAGATATAATAGAGAAACTTTAGAGGTAAAATATAAAGGAAAAAGCATAGCAGATGTATTAGATATGACAGTAGAAGAAGCATTAGAATTCTTTGATAAAATACCAAAGATAAAACCTAAATTACAAACACTATATGATGTTGGATTAAGTTATATTAAATTAGGACAACCTTCTACCACATTATCTGGTGGAGAAGCTCAAAGAGTTAAACTTGCAACAGAATTATCAAAAAGAGCAACAGGTAAAACTTTATATATTTTAGATGAACCAACAACAGGATTACACATAGCAGATGTTCACAAACTAGTAAATATTTTACAAAGATTAGTAGATACTGGAAACACAATATTAGTTATAGAGCATAACTTAGATTTAATAAAGACTTGTGATTATATCATAGACTTAGGTCCTGAAGGTGGAGACAATGGTGGGGAAGTTATTGCAGTAGGAACACCTGAACAAATATGTAAAAATGAAAGAAGTTACACAGGAAAATTTTTAAAAAAATATTTAACATAGAGTAATGTAATTGAAAGCATATGAATATAATTAAAAAAGTACAAAAATAATATAAAAATATGACAAAATATGACAAAAATCTTGACTTTTTAACAAAAAATAAATAAAATAAAAATATAAATTAAATATAGAAAGGGGATTATTGTTATGACAAGAGCTGAATTAAAAGCAGAAGCCAAAAAACAAATAAGTGGAAAATTAGGAACTTTGTTTGTAATGGCTATTATCATTATTTGCATCAACGCAGTTATAACACTTATACCACTTATAGGAGCATTTGCAACTATACTTATTGTACCACCATTTAGCCTATCTTTATGTATGGTCTATTTAGCACTTACAAAAAATGAAGGTGTACAAATCTCAGATGTGTTTAAAGGATTTGACAAGATGGGAAAGGCAATCTGGTTGGAGATTATTACTAGATTTTTCACATTTTTATGGACCTTACTATTAATTATACCAGGAATAATAAAATCATATTCATATTCAATGGCATTCTACATATTAGCAGATAATCCAGAACTTACAGCAAGTGAAGCTTTAGAAAAAAGTAAAACTATGATGGAAGGACATAAATTTGACTTATTTGTTTTAAATCTATCTTTCCTTGGATGGATTCTATTGACAGGAATTACATTTGGCTTGGCAGGAATATATGTAATACCATATATGAATGCTACAACAGCTAATTTCTATAATTCAATAAAAGGATAAGTAAAAAACAGCATTTAGCTGTTTTTTTATAGTTAAAAATAAAGTGAAGACAATATATCTTCACTATAAAATCCAATTTATTCTTCATTATTATTTTCATCTTTTGACTCTTCTACAACAGTATTTGATGCGGTTACACTAGCAGGTCCTACATATTGAGCACTTCCTAATCCTAAAATCATATAGAATATAGGTGATAAGAATATTAATCCAATTGTATAACCAATATCTTTACCAAAGGCTTTAGCTAATGAATTTGCTTGATAAATTGTAAGAACAATAGCTACTATAAAACCAACAAAAGGAATCCCAACTGTTAAATAAAGTAAAATTAGCCATGGCGAAATTCCAATAATTTTATATAAAATTACTAAATTATAGATTGGAATAAGTGATTTCCATCCTTCCTCTCCAGCTTTTTTGAAAATTTTCCACATAGCAATTATTTGTAAAATTACTATAACACATGCAATTGTTATGTAGACACCAAACATAGCACCTAAAGCTCCCCATACAGCATTAGTAGCGTCAGCACTTTCCAAGCTAGACTCTAAAGTACGAGCATACTTTGAAACATCATAATCATACATAAAAAACCCTCCCTTTTATTTTTTATAGATTTATTTTTACATTTTTCGACTTTTTTGTCAATAGGTATAGTAAAATAATTTTTCTTTTGATATAATTGAATTAGTATGATAATAAGTATTATGATAAGGAGGTTATCAATATGCAAAATGCAGAGGAAAACACTATGTGTGAAGAAATGAAAGAAAAAATAACAACATTTATGAATGAACTATTTAATAAATATAAGCAAGAAAAGGATAATTTAATTCCTATACTAGAAGAAGTACAAGAAAAATTTGGATATATTCCAAAAGAAGCCCAAAAACAAATATCAGAATTTTTGACAATTCCAATGGCCGAAATTTATGGAGTTATTACTTTTTACTCTCGATTTACTTTAGAACCAAAAGGAAAATATGCAATATCTGTATGCTTAGGAACAGCATGCTTTGTAAAAGGCTCTAGAAAAATTATGGATAGATTGACAGAAAGACTAAAAATCCAGCCAGGTCAAACTACAGAAGATGGTATGTTTTCAATTGATGAGACTAGATGTGTAGGGGCTTGTGGATTAGCACCTGTATTTGCTGTAAATGGTGAAGTACACGGAAAAGCAACTGTTAAAATGTTAGATACAGTATTAGATGAGATTTTAAAAGAGGAAAAGGGGGTAACAAATGAAAACAATTGAAGAAATTCATAAAATAAGGGAAGAAAAAAGAAAAGAATTAGACTTGCGTAAAAATACAAAGGCAGATACAAGGGAAAAACATATTTTAGTATGTCATGGTACAGGATGTACATCTTCAAAATCTCCTCAAATATTAGAGAATTTTAAAAGAATTATAAAAGAAAAAAATATAGAAAATGTAAAAGTCATTAAAACAGGATGTTTTGGATTATGTGCAAAAGGTCCAATTGTTATAATCAGACCAGAAGACACTTTTTATGCAAATTGCACTCCTGAAGATTGTGAGGAAATAATTCAATCACATATTATAGAAGGAAAAGTGGTAGAAAGATTGCTAGCAAAAGATATTGATGGCAGTAAAGTGCAAAAATTAGATGACCTTAGTTTTTATAAAAAACAAAAAAGAATTGCACTAAAAAATTGTGGAATGATTAATCCTGAAGAAATTGACGAATATATTGCATTTGATGGATATAAAGCATTAGAAGAAGTTTTAACAAAATGGACTCCAGAAGATGTAATAAAAACAATTTCAGATTCTGGACTAAGAGGTAGAGGAGGAGCAGGATTTCCTACAGGCAAAAAATGGGAATTAACAAGAGCAAGTGAAGGTAATCAAAAATATGTTGTTTGTAATGCAGATGAAGGCGATCCAGGAGCATTTATGGATAGAAGTATATTAGAAGGTGACCCACATTCTGTATTAGAAGCAATGACAATAGCTGGTTATACAATAGGTGCAAATAGAGGATTTATATATGTTAGAGCAGAATATCCAATAGCAGTTCAAAGACTAAAAATTGCAATAAAACAGGCTGAAGATTATGGAATTTTAGGAAAAAACATATTTAATACAGGTTTTGATTTTGATATTGAAATTAGATTAGGAGCAGGAGCTTTTGTTTGCGGAGAAGAAACAGCTTTGCTTGAATCAATTGAAGGAAAAAGAGGTCAACCTAGATTAAAACCACCTTATCCAGCACAAGCAGGTTTATGGGGAAAACCAACATTAATTAATAATGTTGAAACATATGCCAATATTGCTCAAATTATTTTAAATGGAAGTGAATGGTATTCTGCAATTGGAACAGAAAATTCTAAAGGAACAAAGGTATTTGCATTAGGTGGAAATGTAAATAACATTGGATTGGTAGAAGTACCTATGGGTACAACATTAAGAGAAATAGTATATGATATAGGTGGAGGAATTCCAAATGGCAGAGATTTTAAAGCTGCACAAACAGGTGGACCATCAGGAGGATGTATACCAAAAGAACATTTGGATACGCCAATTGAATATGAATCTTTAAAAAGTATTGGCTCTATGATGGGGTCAGGTGGTTTAATTGTTATGGATGATACAAAATGTATGGTAAGTTTAGCAAAATTCTATCTAGAATTTACGGTAAGTGAAAGCTGTGGAAAATGCACACCTTGTAGAATTGGAACAAAAAGAATGCTTGAAATATTAGAAAAACTATGTGATGGAAAAGGAACTAAAGAAGATATATCAAAGCTTGAGAAATTGGCAATCAATATTCAAAAATCAAGTATTTGTGGACTAGGACAAAGTGCACCAAATCCTGTTATTAGTACATTAAAATATTTTAGAGATGAATTTGAAGAACATGCAGTTGATAAAGTTTGTCGTGCATTAGAGTGTAAAGCAATGGCTAAAATAAAAATTGACCAAGAAAAATGTAAAGGCTGTGGACTATGCCAAAAAAATTGTCCAGTTTCTGCAATTGAAGGAGAAGGACGAGATAAAAGAGTTATAAATCAAGAAAAATGCATCAAATGTGGTACTTGCTTAACAACTTGTCCATTTAAAGCAATTGGAAATTAAGGAGGAAAACAAATGAAAGAAGATTTAATCAGCTTAACTATTGACAACCAAAAAGTTCAAGTAAAAAAAGGCACAACAATATTACAAGCTGCAAAACAAGCGGGGGTAGACATTCCTACGTTATGCTATTTAAAGGATATAAATGAAGTAGGAGAATGTAGAATGTGCATTGTTGAAATTGAGGGAAGAAGAGGATTTGCAACATCTTGCATTCAAAAAGCAGAAGAAGGAATGGTTGTACATACAAATACACCAGAAGTATTAGAAGCAAGAAGAGTTGTGTTAGATTTAATTATTTCTAACCATAAAATTGATTGCCTAAAATGTATACGTTCAGAAAACTGCGAATTACAATCATTAGCAAGAAAATTTAACATTTTAGATGTTGAATTTCCAGGAGAAATGGTAGAACATGAAATAGATGACGATTCTCCTTCAATAGTACGAGATTTTAACAAATGTATTCTTTGTAGAAGATGTGTAGCTACCTGTAAAAATGTACAAGGTATTGGAGCACTTGCTTGTGTAAATAGAGGATTTGAATCTTGTGTTTCTACTGTAGGAAATAATAGCTTAAATGATGTAAACTGCACATTTTGTGGTCAATGTATTCAAAGCTGCCCAACAGGTGCATTACATGAAAAAGAAACAATCAATGAAGTATGGGAAAAATTAAAAGATAAAGACACATATGTTGTAGTGCAAACAGCACCTGCTGTTAGAGTGGCATTAGGTGAAGAATTTGGAATGAAAATAGGTACAAATGTAACAGGTAAAATGGTAACAGCATTAAAAAGAATTGGATTTGACAAAGTATTTGATACAAACACAGGTGCAGATTTCACCATTATGGAAGAAGCAAATGAATTTATTGAGAGATTTAAAGAAAATGATAATATTCCAATGATTACATCATGTTCTCCAGGCTGGGTAAAATATATAGAAATGAATTATCCAGAATTATTACCACATTTATCAACTTGTAAATCGCCTCATCAAATGTTTGGAGCATTGATAAAATCATATTTTGCTAAAAAAGAGGGAATAGACCCAAGTAAAATTTATGTAGTTTCAGTTATGCCTTGCATTGCAAAAAAATTTGAGAGACAAAGACCAGAAATGAAAGTAAACAGTCTTTCAGATGTTGATAATGTAATCACAACAAGAGAACTTGCTAGAATGATAAAACAAGCCAATATTGATTTTACAAAATTAGAAGATACAACATTTGATAATCCTATGGGAGAGGCAACAGGTGCAGGAGCAATTTTTGGAGTAACAGGTGGAGTAATGGAGGCAGCTTTAAGAACAGCCCAAGACATATTGACAGGAAAAGATTTAGAGAAAATCAATTTTGAACAGGTTCGTGGTGCAGAAGGAATAAAAAAGGCAACTATTACTATTGATGGAAAAGAAATAAAAGTTGTTGCAGCAAGTGGACTATCAAATGCTAGAACAATATTAGAAGAAATAAAATCAGGAAAAGCAGATTACCAATTTGTTGAGATAATGGCATGCCCAGGCGGTTGCATTATGGGTGGAGGGCAACCAATTAAGAGCGCAAAAATTCGTAGTGAAGTTGATGTAAGAAAATTAAGAGCAGATGCATTATATGATATTGATGAGAAAAGCCATATAAGGAAATCACATGAAAATCCAATCTTAAAAACAATATATGAAGAATATTTAGAAAAACCAGGTAGTTACAGAGCTCATAAATTATTACATACAACATATAAAGAAAGAGAAAAATATAAAATTTAGGAGGAATTTATATGGAACCAATAGTATTAGAAAATTCACTAATTAAACACAAATTAGCTGTCATTAGAAACAAAAAGACAGGTACAAAAGAATTTAGAGAGATTATAGGAGAAATTGCAACTTTGTTATGTTATGAAGCAATGAAGGATGCAAAATTAAGTAAAGTAAAAATTGAAACACCAATCTGCGAAATGGAAGCTGAAATGTTAGATGAAAATCAATATGCATTTGTACCAATATTAAGAGCAGGAACGGGAATGTTAGATGGACTGATAAATGTTATTCCAAATGCAAAAATAGGTCATATTGGATTATATAGAAATGAAGAAACACTAAAACCTGTAAAATATTATTATAAAATGCCAAAAGATATTCAAAATAGGGAAGTAATAGTATTAGATCCTATGCTTGCAACAGGTGGTTCTGCTGTAGATGCAATAACTATGTTAAAAGAAGATGGAGTAAAACATATTAAATTTTTATCAATTATATCTGCTCCAGAAGGAATAAGGAAATTAGCTGAGGTTCATCCAGATGTACAATTATATACTGCATGCATTGATAAATCATTAAATGATGTTGGGTATATTGTTCCTGGATTGGGAGATGCAGGAGATAGAATATTTGGAACAAAATAATAAATAAAGACATGTATTGTAGAAAAATTACAGCACATGTCTTTTTTAATAGTATAACTAGTTATTGCAGTTTTGATTATTTCTTTGATTTTCATTATTATTGCTGTTATTTTTATTATTTTTGTTATTCTTATTGTTTTTGTTGTTATTATTTTCTGACATGAAAAGCACCTCCATTTCATTATCTAATTTTAGTATGTCAACATTTTAAAAAAATATACATAAAATAGATTGAAAAATCACAAAATACGTGATATGATGTAATAAGTAAATTTAAACTTTAGAAGGGACTGAATGAAAGATGTACCAAAAAAATGAAAAGCTGGAAGAATTTAATAATTTTATTCGCTTTCGCAAAGTAGCTGTCATTGGTTTAGGAGTCAGTAATATTCCATTGCTAGACTATTTATATCAAAAACAAGCAATGGTTACTGTATTTGATAATCGAAATATAGATGACATTCCAGCAGATATTATGGAAAAAATTTTAAATTATGGATTTACATATTCATTTGGAGAAAACGCCTTAGAAAAATTACAAAATTTTGCTGTTATTTTTCGTTCTCCTAGTTGTTTACCAACTAAAATAGAATTAGATAGAGAAGCAAAAAATGGAGCTATAGTTACAACAGAAGTTGAATTATTTATGAAAATGTGTCCTGCAAAAATAATAGGAGTTACAGGCAGTGACGGAAAAACAACAACAACAAGTTTAATTTATGCGATTTTGCAAAATGCTGGATATCATACATTTTTAGGCGGAAATATAGGAACACCACTATTTACTAAATTACCTGAAATAACTAAAGATGATATGGTTGTTTTAGAATTAAGCAGTTTTCAATTGATGGGAATGGATATTAGCCCTGATATTGCAGTTATTACTAATATAACACCAAATCATTTAAATATTCATAAAGACTATGAAGAATATATTGATGCCAAGAAAAATATTTTTAAATACCAAGATGAAAAAGGGATTTTAGTATTAAATTATGATAATGAAATAACAAGAAAATGTAGTGATGAAGCAAAAGGAAAAGTAATATTCTTTAGTAGTAATCATAAATTGGAGAATGGATATATTATTGATGAAAATGTAATAAAATCTTGTCAAGATAAGATTAGAAGACATATTTTACATACTGATGAGGTTATTTTAAGAGGCAAACATAATTATGAAAATATCGCAACTGCACTTGCAGCAACCGAAAGTTTAGTAGATTTAGAATCAGCTATTGAAACAATAAAAGAATTTGCTCCAGTAGCACATAGAATAGAATTTGTTAGAGAAATTTCAGGAGTACAATGGTATAACGACTCAAGTAGTTCTTCACCTACAAGGACTATTGCAGGAATATATGCATTTGAAAAAGAGCCAATTGTTTTGATTGCTGGAGGATATGATAAAAACTTAGATTATACAGAACTATCAAAACCAATACTTGAAAAAGTAACTACACTAATTTTAATGGGGCAAACATCTGGAAAAATTTTTGATGTAGTAAAACAAGAAATGGAAAATCAAAATAAAAGCATTCCGATTTATTTTGCAAATGATTTAGACCAGGCAATTTCATTAGCTAATAAATATGCAAGATCAGGAGACGTAGTATTATTTTCACCTGCTAGTGCAAGCTTTGATATGTTCAAAAATGCTGTTGAGAGGGGCGAAAAATTCAAGGAAAAGGTAAATAAATTATAAGAAGCAAAAGTTTTTGCTTCTTTTTTAGTTCTAAAAAAGACAACCTTAGAATATTATATAACATAATTAAGTTGAGGAGGCAATAATATGACAATTGATGAAAGAAAACCAATAAATACAAATATTATTCAAAATGTAATTTTAGAAAATAGGGAAAAATTAACGATATCTGGTGTTAACGATGTATTAAGCTTTGATGATCAAGTAATTGTACTTGAGACAGAATTAGGATTGCTAACAGTTAAAGGAGAAAATATTAGAGTAAATAAATTGAGCATTGATACATCTGAAGTGATTTTAGAAGGAGAAATTTCATATCTTGCATATAGTGATAAAAATCAAGAAAAACAAAAAAACAATGTAAGTCTACTTAGTAAAATCTTTAAATAGGCGGAGGAGAAAATGATTACAAATCAGGCATATACATTTATAATTTTTATTTTAATAGGGATGATTATTGGTATTTTATTTGATTTTTTTAGAATATTAAGAAAAACAATAAAAACAAAAGATTTTGTAACATATATCGAAGATATCCTATTTTGTATGTTAACAGGTATTATTTTAATATATTCAATATTCATTTTTAATAGCGGAGAAATCAGAATATATTTATTTATAGGTTTACTATTTGGCATTATAATTTATATGCTAAGTATAAGCAAATATTTTGTAAATATTAATGTATTTTTACTTACTAAAATAATTTCTTTTACAAAAAGAATTATAAAGATATTTAATATACCTATTCAATTTTTAAAGAAAAGCATAAATAAGCTATCTAAGCCAATTTCGTTTGTTATAATAAATGTGAGAAAAAGTTTGTCAAAAATTCAAATAAAACCACATTACTTGAAAAAAAATCAACAAATTAATAAAAAAATGTCATAAAATAGAAGGATTTTTGATAAAAAAGGAGAATAATATAAATGTAGGAATTTAAAGATAGAGAGAAGGATACTGATGAAAAAGGGAATTCTTAAATGGATATTTGTGAGTATAGTTCTTGTTTATGCAGTATTTACTTTTGCCAGTCAGCAAAAGACATTGAATCAGTATGCAAAAAATACTGAATCACTAGCATTACAAATAGAAGAACAAAAAGAATATCAAGAGGAACTTGCAAAGAAAAAAGAAGACATTACGTCAGAAGAATATATTGAAGATATAGCTAGAGAAAAACTAGATATGTATTTACCAAATGAAAAGGTTTATATAGATAAAGGATTTTAAAATATTCAAATCTTTGATTTTTATCAACAATTTGAATATTTTTTTGTTAAAAACTGGAAAATCTATTCCATTTTTTGTAAAAATATGCTATACTATATATCATGAAAAGGAGGTTACTATGCCAGATTTAGAACAAATGACGCTATTAGACTTGAAAAATTTAGCTAAGGAAAATAATATAAAAAATATTTCAAAATTAAAAAAAGAGGAAATAATAGAAATTTTAAAACAAGTAGTAAAATCTGAAGAAAATTCAATTGAAGAAGAAAAAATAAGCCAAACACAGTATGATGAAAATGGTGAGCCTATTGTTGACTATAAATTAACTAACGAAGGTGATCAAATCGTAGAAGGTATTTTAGATATTCTTCCAGATGGATATGGATTTCTTAGAGGTGAAAATTATTTATCTACGCCGAAAGATGTATATATTTCAATGATTCAAATAAAAAGGTTCCATTTAGATACAGGAGATGTTATAAAAGGAATTTCTAGATTTCGTGAAGGTGAAAAATTTCCATCTTTGATTTTTGTTGGTGAAGTAAATGGAGAACATCCTGAAAAAGCAGCAAAAAGGAAAAGATTTGATGAATTAACACCTATTTATCCAGAACAAAAATTAAAACTAGAAACTGTTCCAAATGAATATGCAATGAGAATTATAGATCTTATTAGTCCAATAGGAAAAGGACAAAGAGGAATGATTGTTGCTCAACCAAAAGTAGGGAAGACAACATTATTAAAGAAAATTGCAAATAGCATTACAACTAATAATCCAGAAGTAGAATTGATAGTGCTTTTGATTGATGAAAGACCAGAGGAAGTAACAGATATGAAGCGCTCTATAAAGGGGCAAGTTATTTATTCAACATTTGATGAATTACCAGAGCATCATGTAAAAGTAGCAGAAATGGTTTTAGAACGTGCAAAAAGAATTGTAGAACATGGAAAAGATGTTGTTATATTATTAGATAGTATTACAAGGCTAGCAAGAGCATATAACTTAGTTATCCCTTCTTCAGGAAGAACACTATCAGGAGGTATTGATCCAGCAGCATTACATAAACCTAAGAAATTTTTTGGAGCAGCTAGAAATATTGAATTTGGAGGAAGCCTCACAATACTTGCAACAGCATTAGTAGATACAGGAAGCAGAATGGATGACGTCATTTTTGAAGAATTTAAAGGTACAGGAAATATGGAAGTCCATTTAGACAGAAAATTATCTGAAAAACGTATTTTTCCAGCTATTGATATTAATAAATCTGGAACAAGACGTGAAGAATTACTATTAACACAAAAAGAAAAGGAAACTGTATTTGCATTAAGAAAAGCTATGAATAGTTTACCAGTAGCTGAAGTAACAGAGCAAGTAATTAAAAAGATGACTGAAACAAAGACTAATGACGAATTTATTGATAAAATGGAATTATATTTGAAATTGTATAAATAAAACAATCAAGGGAGTCAAAAGGCTCTCTTGATTTAAATATGAAATAGGGTAAAGGAATAATAAGGAAGAGCTGTATAAATTATAAATACAATATTGTACAAGAAAAAAGGAGAAATAGTCAAATGGTAGGAGTATTCTTTGTAGTAGATAATATGTTCTTAATACATAAATGTAGTTTAGATGAAGCAGAAAAGTACGGAGATTTTCTAAATTATCCTAAAAGTCATATGGAAATATGGGATAAATATTACTATTCTAAATATAAAGTTGATTTTGACTATTATCCAAGAGGTAGAGTAATATATAATGTAGTTGAAAACACATATTATATATACTATGATAAGTGTTTAGAAAAAATTATAAAAAAACTTAATATTGTTAATGAAAATAAAAACAAAAAATACTTGCACGACTTTCACTACAAATGCAGTAAATGTAACAAAGATTATGTAATTTAGGAGATAAGAATATGACATATAATCAAAGACAAGAGAGGGAGGCAGGGAAAGATATATTAAATTTGTAATTGTGGATTTCAAGATGACAAACATATTATAGTATTAAAAATTAATGGTAATATTAGTAAAAAAACATAGATAAAGGGGGTAGTGTAAAATGAATGATGAAGAAAAAATAAATAAAATACAAGAAATTACAAGACTAATTAAAAGTAAAGAAATAGAAAAAGCAGAGAGAGAATTAAAAGAGTTAGAAGATAATACAGAAAAAGTAGAAATAAATCAATATGGACAGATATTTGATTTTGAAAATGAAACACAATTTATTTTATATTGTAAGATGAATAAAAAATGGAAAAAAATTGGACAAGAAATTATGTTGCTCAAATATATTATCTCAAAGGTATTATTCAATTTGAAAAACAAAATTATAGAGAAGCAATAATTGAATTCGAAAAAGTATTTAAGTGGAATCCCGTTAATGTAAATGCATATATGGAAATTCTAGAATGTTGTATTAAATTAAATAATTGGATAAAATTTGAAAAAACATTCAAAGAGGCGGTAAATATAGCATTAACACCGTTAGAATTGGCAATAATATATAAAAAATATGCTTATTTTTGTACTGAATTAAAAAATTATGAATTAGCATATAATGTATTAAGATATTCTATGTTGATATGTATAAGGGAAGAAAATCAACGAGAAATATAGTATTTAAAATCTAAATTAAAAATGAATTTAACATCAATGCCTTCTATAGGAACAATTGAATATATAAGAGAAAAAGGATTAGAATATAAGCCAAGCGAATATATAATTTCTACATATCTAGATTTAGCAAGATGTATGGAAGAAGAATATAATAATAAATCAACAATTATGAATAAAGATAAAAAGAAAATGTTTTTAAGAAAACTATTAAATGTATATGAAAATTTATATTTTTTTAAATGTGATGAAACAATACATAATTTATTAATGTCAACATTTCAACAAATAATAGAGTTAGATGCACAATAAAAATAATAATCTACAAATCCATATATTAGCAAGAGAGAGTAGAATATATGGATTTGATGTAGCATAAAAGAAAGACCACAACATTGCACAAAATCAAAGTGTCCGCACATTTAAATTATGATAAAATTGTAGATTTTTAAAATAAAAAATGCTATAATTGTAATGTATAATAACATTGATTAATTGAAGGAGAATATTAGTATGCAAATTGTATATCACGGAAGTTATTGTAAAGTTGAAGAACCTAAATTACTAGATAATAAATATACAAAAGATTTTGGAAAAGGTTTTTATTGTACAATTTTAAAAGAACAAGCA
>CANQWU010000003.1 GCA_947627605.1 uncultured Clostridia bacterium | reverse complement strand
GTTGTAAAAACAGTTACACCTAAGAAGCCAAACTCTGCATTGAGAAAAGTAGCCAGAGTTAGACTTTCAAATGGTTATGAAGTTACATCTTATATCCCAGGTATAGGACATAACTTACAAGAGCATAGTGTTGTTCTAATTAGAGGAGGAAGAGTAAAAGACCTTCCAGGTGTTAGATATCACATCATTAGAGGAACACTAGATACAGCAGGAGTAAAAGACAGAATGCAAGCACGTTCAAAATATGGAGCAAAAAAACCAAAAAAATAAACCGTGTTAGCAATTAGTGCTTGTAACTTTCCTAACTTAAGGTACTTAAATTTGGAATAGATTATAAAGCACTATACGGGGAAGGATATCTTCCCAGAGTAACTTGGGTATAAATAATACCTATAAAAAAGGAGTGAAGAATAGTGCCAAGAAAAGGATTTATAGCAAAAAGAGATGTATTACCAGACCCAATATATAATAGTAAAGTAGTTACAAAACTAGTAAATAATATAATGTTGGATGGTAAAAAATCAGTTGCTCAAAAAATTGTATATGATGCATTTGATATCATAAAAGAAAAAGAAGGAAAAAATCCTTTAGAAGTTTTTGAAGCAGCTTTAGAAAATGTTATGCCAGTTCTTGAAGTAAAAGCAAGAAGAGTAGGTGGAGCAACTTACCAAGTTCCATTAGAGATTAGACCAGAAAGAAGACAAACTTTAGGTCTAAGATGGTTAGTAATATATGCAAGAAGTAGACATGAAAAAACAATGGCTGAAAAATTAGCTAATGAAATTATGGATGCTTGTCAAGGAAATGGTGGAGCATTTAAGAAAAAAGAAGATACACATAGAATGGCAGAAGCAAATAAAGCGTTTGCACATTATAAGTGGTAAAATTGAGAACAAATGGAGAAAATTGAAGGGAGGAAAAACACAAATGGCAGGAAGAGCATACCCACTAGAAAGAACAAGAAATATAGGAATTATGGCTCACATTGATGCAGGAAAAACTACAACAACAGAAAGAATCCTATTTTATACAGGTAAAACTCATAAAATAGGAGAAGTTCATGAAGGTGCTGCAACAATGGACTGGATGGAACAAGAACAAGAAAGAGGTATAACAATTACATCTGCTGCAACAACATGTTTCTGGAATAATAATAGAATCAATATTATTGATACGCCAGGTCACGTTGACTTTACAGTAGAAGTACAAAGATCTCTAAGAGTTCTTGATGGAGCAGTTACAGTTTTAGCTGCAAAAGGTGGTGTTCAACCACAAACTGAAACAGTTTGGAGACAAGCTGATAAATATCAAGTTCCAAGAATGGTATATGTTAATAAAATGGATATTACAGGAGCAAACTTTATGCTTTGCGTTGATCAATTAAGAAATAGATTAAAAGCAAATGCAGTTCCAATCCAATTACCAATTGGGGCAGAAGATCATTTCCTAGGTATAGTTGATTTGATGAAAATGAAAGCATTTATTCATAAAGACGATTTAGGAAAAGAAATTGAAGAAACAGAAATACCAGAAGAAATGAAAGCAGATGCTGAAAAATTTAGAAGTGAAATGATAGAAGCAGCTGCCGACCAAGACGAAGAATTAATGATGAAATACTTAGAAGGTGAAGAACTAACAGAGGAAGAAATAAAAAGAGGCTTAAGAGCAGGTACAATTGCAAATAAAATTGTTCCAGTAACATGTGGTTCTTCATATAAAAACAAAGGTGTACAAGAATTATTAAATGCAGTTGTTGACTATATGCCATCACCATTAGATATTCCACATATCAAAGGTGAAACATTAGATGGACAAGAAACAGAAGCAAAAACTTCTGATACAGAGCCATTTGCAGCATTAGCATTTAAGATTGCTACAGACCCATTTGTAGGAAAATTATGTTTCTTTAGAGTTTATTCAGGAACATTAGAATCTGGTTCAACAGTATTAAACTCAAGCAAAGATAAAAAAGAAAGAATCGGAAGAATTCTACAAATGCATTCAAACCATAGAGAAGATATTGACAAAGTATATGCAGGAGATATTGCAGCAGCAGTAGGATTAAAAGATGTTACAACAGGTAATACACTTTGTGATCCAGACCATCCAATTATACTAGAATCAATGGAATTCCCTGAACCAGTTATTGATGTTGCAATTGAGCCAAAAGATAAAGTAGCTCAGGAAAAAATGGCAATAGCATTATCAAAATTGGCAGAAGAGGACCCAACATTCAAAACATATACAAATCAAGAGACAGGACAAACAATTATAGCAGGTATGGGTGAGTTACACTTAGATATAATTGTTGATCGTTTAAAAAGAGAATTTAAAGTAGAATGTAATGTAGGTAAACCACAAGTTGCATATAAAGAAACAATTAGAAATAAAGTAAGAGTTCAAGGAAAATTCATTCGTCAATCAGGTGGTAAAGGACAATATGGTGATGTTTGGTTTGAAATGGAACCATTAGAACCAGGAAAAGGAATTGAATTTGAAAGTAAAATCGTTGGTGGAGCTGTTCCAAAAGAATATATTAAACCAATTGAACAAGGTATGAGAGAAGCCGCAGAAAGTGGTGTTCTTGCTGGATATCCAGTAATTGACTTTAAAGTAGCTTTAGTAGATGGTTCATACCACGAAGTTGACTCTTCAGAAATGGCATTCAAAATAGCAGCATCTATGGCATTCAAAGAAGGATGTAAACAAGCAAAATCAGTAATTCTAGAACCTATTATGAAAGTAGAAATTACTGTTCCAGAAGAATATATGGGTGATGTTATTGGAGATATTAACTCTAGACGTGGAAGAATGGAAGGAATGGAAGGTGTAGATGGAATGCAAGAAATACATTCATTTATCCCACTTTCTGAAATGTTTGGATATGCAACAGACTTACGTTCAAGAACACAAGGTAGAGGAACATATTCTATGGAACCTTCACATTACGAAGAAGTTCCAAAATCAGTTTTAGAGCAAATTGTTGCTTCAAGGGCTAAAAAAGAAGCATAAAATTTGCTAAAGGGCTTGCAATTTTAGTAAAAATAGTATAAAATGCAAGTGACAAAATCGTTATTTAATTTTAAATTATAAAAATTTAAGGAGGAATTTTAAAATGGCAAAAGCAAAGTTTGAAAGAACAAAGCCACACGTTAACATTGGTACAATCGGACACGTTGACCATGGTAAAACAACAACAACAGCAGCTATTACAAAATATTTATCATTATTAGGAAAAGCAAAATTTGAAGCTTACGATGAAATCGATGGAGCTCCAGAAGAAAAGGCAAGAGGAATTACAATTAATACAGCACACGTAGAATATGAAACAGAAAACAGACACTATGCACACGTTGACTGCCCAGGACACGCTGACTATGTTAAAAATATGATTACAGGTGCTGCTCAAATGGATGGTGCTATCTTAGTTGTATCTGCAGCAGATGGTCCTATGCCACAAACAAGAGAACACATCTTATTAGCTAGACAAGTAGGTGTTAAATACATCGTTGTTTACTTAAATAAATGTGATATGGTTGATGACCCAGAATTATTAGAATTAGTAGAAATGGAAGTTAGAGACTTATTATCAGAATATGGTTTCCCAGGAGATGATATTCCAATTATAAAAGGATCTTCTTTACAAGTTCTAGAAACTTCATCAACAAATCCAGATGACGAAGTTTATAAACCTATGAAAGAATTAATGGATGCAGTTGATAGCTATATCCCAACACCAGACAGACCAATTGACCAACCATTCTTAATGCCAGTTGAAGACGTATTCACAATTACAGGACGTGGAACAGTTGCAACAGGTAGAGTAGAAAGAGGAACAGTTAAAGTTTCTGACGAAGTTGAAATCATTGGATTATCAACAGAAAGAAAGAAAACAGTTATCACAGGTGTTGAAATGTTCAGAAAATTATTAGACCAAGCAGAAGCTGGAGATAATATCGGAGCATTACTAAGAGGAATTGATAGAAAAGAAATTGAAAGAGGTCAAGTTCTTGCAAAACCAGGAACAATCAATCCACACACAAAATTCACATCAGAAGTTTATGTATTAACAAAAGAAGAAGGTGGACGTCATACACCATTCTTCAATGGATACAGACCACAATTCTATTTCAGAACAACAGATGTTACAGGTGTTATTGAATTATCAGCTGGAACAGAAATGGTTATGCCAGGAGATAATGTATCAATGACAATCGAACTAATTACACCTATCGCTATTGAAAAAGGATTAAGATTCGCTATTCGTGAAGGTGGAAGAACAGTAGGATCAGGAGTTGTATCTGAAATCTTAGCATAAGAATAAATAAAAAAGAAAAACCTAAATTTGAAGTGAACCCAAATTGTTAGACAAATGATATGAACCCAAAATGTTAGACAAAAACATGGAGGGTTTTTATCATGTCTAAATATAATTTTGAATTAAAAAAACAAGTAGTAGAATATTACTTAAATAGTAAATGTGGATATAAACTGACTGGAAATCATTTTAATATATGTAAGAGTACTGTATGTAAAGAAATGGATAAGAAGTTACATTAGAAATGGTTATTTAGGTTTAAAATCAAATGAAAATACAACATATGATGGAAATTACAAATTGTCTGTGATAGAATATATGTATAATAATAACCTTTCAGCTGAAGAAACAGCATATCGATTTAATCTAGCTGGTGCAGATAGAATATTAAAATGGGTAGAGATATATAATAATGAGGGAATTGAAGGGTTAAATAATCATAGTAGAGGAAGACCTAAAAATATGAGTAAAAAACCTAAAAAACAAGAACAAACAAATCAATACAATAATGATTTAGAAAAAGAAATAGAAATTTTACGTGCAGAGAATGCTTACTTAAAAAAATTGAATGCCTTAGTTCAGGAAAGAATCAAGCGAGAAAACAAGAAAAAATAGAAGCCGTTACAGAATTAAGGCAATATCATAGATTAACGGTTTTAGTAGAAGTATCTAACATTTCTAAAAGTACATATTACTATTATTTAAAGCAAATGAATAAAGATGATAAATACAAAGAAATAAAAGATGAAATATTGTCAATATTCCATGAAAATAAAGGTCGCTATGGATATAGAAGAATAACATTAGAAATGAGAAATCGTGGCTATATAATAAACCATAAGACAGTTGTAAGACTAATGAAAATAATGGGATTGCAAAGTATTCAAAGACCAAAGAGAAGATATAGTTCATATCAAGGAACAATAGGAAAAATAGCAGACAATTTATTAAAAAGAGACTTTAAAGCAGATAAGCCAAACCAAAAGTGGGCTACAGATGTAACAGAATTTAAAGTTAATAATGATAAACTTTATCTATCTCCAATAATAGATTTATTTAATGGTGAAGTTGTAAGTTTTAATTTATCTAAACATCCTGTATTTAATCAAGTAGTAGATATGTTGGAAAAAGCATTTAAGAAAATACCAGATAATACCAATTTAATATTGCATTCAGATCAAGGATGGCAATATCAAATGAAGCAATACCAATATTTATTAAAAGAAAAAGGAATAAGACAAAGTATGTCAAGAAAAGGAAATTGTTTAGATAATAGTGTAGCAGAGAACTTTTTTGGAATATTAAAATCAGAACTTTATTATATAAAAGAAAAAGAATACAGAAATATAGAAGAATTAGAAAAAGATATAATTGAATATATAGAATATTATAATAACAGACGAATTAAGAGCAAACTAAAAGGAATGTCCCCTGTTCAATACAGAGAACATTCCAAGTTAGTTGCCTAATTTATACTGTCCAACTTTTTGGGTTCAGTACAATTTTTAGGTTTTCTTTTTTTGCAAAAAATACTTGCTTTTTTTATAAAAGAATAATAAAATAGATATGCTACTAATAATATATATATAAACGGAGGCAAATATGAGAATTATATTAGACGCTATGGGTGGAGATAATGCCCCAGATGCCAATATAAAGGGAGCAGTAAATAGCATAAAAAAGGTAAAAGCAGAAGTTGTATTAGTCGGAAAAGAAGAAGTTATAAGAAGTAAAATAAAAGAATTTTACGGAAAAGAAATGGAAGAAATATCAGACAGATTAAAAATAAGAAATGCACAAGACACTATAGAGATGGAAGACATACCAACAGTAGCAATAAAACATAAAAAAGATTCATCAATGGTAGTTGGTTTTAATATGTTAAAACAAAATGAAGGAGATGTATTCATTTCAGCAGGAAATTCAGGAGCATTATTAACACGGTGCTACATTAATAGTTGGAAGAATAAAAGGAATCGACAGACCAGCATTGGCTGGAATTTTACCAGCATATCATAGCAGATTAGTTTTAATAGATTCAGGGTCAAACACAAATTGCAAACCAATCAATTTATTACAATTCGCACAAATGTCTTCTATATATATTAGAAATACATTTGGTGTAGAACATCCAGCTATAGGGCTATTAAATATAGGCACTGAAGAAACAAAAGGAAATGAATTAGTTAAGGAAAGCTATCAATTATTAAAAGAAAAATCAAAAGAGCTAGACATCAACTTTATAGGAAATGTAGAAGGAAGAGATGCATTTTCAGGCAAAGTAGATGCAATAGTAACAGATGGATTTACTGGAAATGTATTTTTAAAAACAACAGAAGGATTAGGAAAATTTGTGAAAAAAACTTTATTAGAAAGCTTTACACAAAATATATTAACCAAACTTTCATATTTAATTGCACATAAACCAATAAAATCACTTTCAAAAGCAATGGATTATAAATCATATGGTGGAGCATTATTTTTAGGAGTAAAAAAGCCAGTAGTAAAAGCACATGGAAGTAGCGATGAACTTTTATTTGAATATACAATTATACAAGCAGAAAAGTTTGTCGAAAATAAAGCTGTAGATAAGATGATAGAGGCATTTGACAGCTTAAAATGACCTAGTAGTACAAAAATAAAAATATTTTGAAAATATACTTGACAAAATACATAACATATAATATAAAGGTAATATGAAAAAGTTATAACACTTGAGAGGAGGTGAACTCGAAAATGAGTTCAGAAGAAGTATTAGAAAAAGTAAAAGGAATTATTGTTGAACAATTAGGAGTAGCAGATACAGCAGTTACGATGGAAGCATCATTTATAGATGATTTAGGAGCTGATTCATTAGATATAGTTGAATTAGTAATGGCAATAGAAGAAGAATTTGATATTGAAATTCCAGATAGCGATGCAGAAAAAGTTGTAACAGTAGGAGATGTTGTAGACTACATAAAAGAAAATGTATAAAAAAATTCTATCATTTGATAGAATTTTTTTTTGATTAAGGGGAGTTTTATTTTAGGAAATCGCTTTATAATTGTACAAAATTTTCAAAATAACTAATATAATTACTAAAAAATTCATTTAAATAATTCCAAATGTCTTTTTTTAAAATTTCTTTAGTTACAAAAATGTTAGAACTTGCAATTATTTGATTATCACATTTGATATTAATTAATCCAATTACTTGATTTGCATGAATTGGAGCAATAAAGTTTTTATCACATTCAATTTCAACACAAAGAGAAGAACCCTTTTCCTTATGTATAGGAATTATTGGATGTTCAAAATTTTTCATATCAATAGAAATCGTTTTAGAAATACCTTTATCAATAAATAAATGCTGTTCATATTCTTTTTTCCAATTTGTAAATTTTTCTTCTGCAAGTTTTCCAACATCAATCAACTTAAAATTATTAAAAGAATATTCAAGAAGTTTTATACTGTCTGTAGTTCTAAATTTTTTAGTATCAGCACCTAAAACAACACATATTAAATCAAGATTTCCTCTTTTACAAGCTGAAACTAAACATCTATTAGCACCATTTGTAAAACCAGTTTTTATACCATAAACACCGCTTAAATTTCCAAGCAATTCATTTGTATTATTAATAGCCTTAGAATAACCATTTATAAAGATAGTACAAGACTTTGTTCCAACAATAGTAGAAAATGTTTTATTATTCATAGCATAGTTTGAAAGCAATGCAAGTTCATATGCAGTAGTATAGTGATTATCACTATCTAGACCATGAGGAGTTTCAAAATGAGTATTTTTCAAACCTAATTCATTAGCTTTACTATTCATTAAATTAGCAAAACCCTCAATACTACCACCAACATATTCAGCAAGAGCAACGGCTGCATCATTTCCTGATTTAAGCATAAGACCATATAGTAAATCTCTAACGGAGACTTTATCTCCAGTCTTTAAACCCAATCTAGAGCCACCTGTGTTAGCAGATTTTTTTGAAATTGTAACAGTTTCGGATAAATCACGATGCTCTATAACTACAATCGCAGTCATAATTTTTGTGGTAGAAGCCATTTTTCTTTTTTGATTAGAATTCTTTTCTAATACAATAGAATTAGTATTTCTATCTATTACTACATAAGCACGCGAATTTATTGATAAGTCAGAAGCTAATGCACTTGACACTTGTAAGCTATCAAAGGAGAACTCTTCAGAAACATCAATATCATCTGCATAAATATATGGAATAAATGCATAAGAAACAATAATATATATACAAATTATTCTTAAAAAAAATTTCTTCATCATAAAAATCCCTCTATTTAGTCTATTATGATTTTAAAAAAATATGATATAAAAAACAGAAAAAAGCTAGAAAAAACAATAAATAATCGACAAAATTCACATAAAATCTTGATTTTATTACAAAAATGTAATATAATTGTAATGAGGGCTTAATATAAATTGAAAAACTGTAAAAATCTATTTCCCTAAGAATACACAGAAAACTGCTAAAATCGCATAAAAAAATGGGAAAATTAGGTATTGACTTAAGTACAAAAAAGTTGTTTAATATAATTAATGTAATATGTAAGGAGAGATAGTGATGAAAAACAAAAAATTAAAAGCTAGTGTCTTAGTAGCAGTAATGTCAGTAATTACAATGCTAATTATGCCTAACTTTGTAAAGGCTGAAGAAGATATATCAATACAATTAGCTAGAAAAGAATTAAGAAGTGAATCACAACCAATAGCAAACATGGGATTTGCAATTGGCGATCCAGGTGGTTCTGATGGTGCCACTATTTGGAAATTCGTAAAATATAATGGTGATGATACAATTAATTTTTATTGTGTAAAAGATGGTGTAGGATTTGCAGAGGCAAATGCTCCAGTCGAATATAAAAAAGCATTTGATTTTGTAGCAGATAGAGGGGTTATGCAGGCAAAGACAGGGGATGCACCTTTGCAAACTATTGTAGGAGAAGAAGCTGATGACACATATTATAGTATTATTGCATTAGCAGATTTAGTCTATGTAAAATCAGCTATTCGACCAGTTGATGGAATAAAGATTGATAATAAATCTGCAGAAACTGATAAACAAAGATTGTTACAAGCAGCAGGAATAGACCCTACGGAAAATTATTTATCAGATGATATGATAGATGCAATTCAACAAGCAGCTTTTTGGTATTTCAGCAATAATGATAAGTTTAACAAATTTTATAGTTCAGATGCTGGAAACTGGTTTTATTATAAAATAGGAGATAGCGGAGCTTGGAGTGCTATGAGTGACAAAGATAGTTTATGCCAAGCACTTGGTGGAGACGCAGAAGATATAGCAGAGCAACTAAACCTATTATATCGTTATCTAATAGATACAGCAAAAGCAAATGCGCAGATATATAAAACTGGTGGAAGAAAAGCTAAAAATAAAATAACTCTACTTACAAATTGGGATATAGATAAACTTGGAAATATGCAACCTATCTTAGTTGTAGAAAAAGTACATGAATTTGATTTAGCATTAAGAAAATATATTACAAAAGTAGATAATGTAGATGTTTCTGAATTAAGTGGAACAAGAAATCCATCAATAACTGCAACAGAAATCAACAATTCAGGAACAGCAATATATAATCACAGAAAAGATCCAGTAACAGTAAAAAAAGGAAGTAAAGTTACATATAATATAACAATATATAATGAAGGTGATGCAGCAGGAATTGCAAAAGAAATTGTAGACCAATTGCCAACAGGATTAAAATATAGTGAAATGAGTAGTGAAACTCAAGCAAGATATGATGCAAGCTATGATTCAGGAAGCAATAAAGTTACATTTACAAGAAAAGATAACAGCGATCCAATAGAATCTTATGCAGGTGGTTCAAGCTTAGATTCAGAAACTCTTACAATTATTTGTGAAGTAACAGCAGTAGCACCTAAAACAGGAAATACGGTTTTAACAAATGTTGCATGGATTTCAAAAGCAATAAATACAGATGAAGCTGATAAAGAAATAAGGGATGATGGTGATGATAGAGACTCATTACCAACTGCTGATCACTCACCAAATCCTTCACAAGAGAATTTACCAAACTATAAAGGAAAATCAGACAATTCAGCCGATTTAGCACAACCAGATAATTTCTTTAAAGGGCAAGAAGATGATGATGACTTTGAAAAATTACAATTACTAGCAAATAATTTCGATTTAGCATTAAGAAAATATATTACAAAAGTTGGTAATAGAACATTAACAAACACAGAAGATAAGAGAAATCCATCTATCACAACAGATTCAATAGCATCAACAGAGACAGCAACATACAATCACAGAAAAGATCCAGTTATAGTCGAAAAAGGAGATGTTGTTACATATAACATTACAATATATAATGAAGGTGATAGAGCAGGAATAGCAACGAAAATTGTGGACCAATTACCAACAGGATTACAATATAAAGGTATGAGTGAAGCAACAGCACAAAAATATGATGCCAATTATGAGAATAGTAGTAATAAAGTTACGTTCACACGAAAAAATGAGACAGATCCATTAGAGCCATATACAAGTGAACCAAACCTAGATTCAGAAACACTTGAAATTGAATGTACTGTAACACAAAAACCAGATTCAGAAGAAGAAAAAATATTAACAAATGTAGCATGGATAGCAGAAGAGAAAAACACAGCTGACGGTATATTAATAACATCTGAAGTTGGAGAAGATAGAGATTCAGAACCAGCAGATGCACCAAATCCATCACAAAATGATTTACCAAGCTATAAAGGAAAATCAGATAATTCAGACAATTTAGCACAACCAAATAATTTCTTTAAAGGACAAGAAGATGACGACGACTTTGAAAAGTTAAAACTATTACCAAAAGAATTTGACTTAGCATTAACAAAAGCAATTTGTGAAGTAAATGGAAAACCAGTAGATGAAAGAATTACAAATGAAAATGTAGATAAACTAAAAGCTGGAACATCAACAGATATGAAAAGTGATAAAAATACTACTCCAGTTAAAGTAAAAAAAGGTGACATAATAAAATATCGTATTCGTGTATATAATGAAGGAGATATTGCAGGATATGCTTCTGAAGTTACAGATGATATACCAGAAGGATTAGAGTTCATATATTCATTACAAAGTGACGAGGAAATTGAACAAGATACAACATTATCAGATTTAGAAAAAGAAGCATTGTTAAATAACCAACTAGTTTGGGAACCATCAGAATGGGAAGAAGAAGGAACTTCAACAAAAATACCAGTAGCAGTATCGACTTATTTAGCAAAAGGAGAAGGAAAAGACAAACAACAAGCAAACTCAAACTTGTTAAAACCATTTGATAAAAATAAAGACTTTGTAGATACAGAAACTGATAAAAACCCAGATTATAGAGATTTATATATCTATATGAGAGTTATTTCAGAAAATGGTAGAAAAACAAAAATTAGAAATGAAGCCGCAATAACAGATGACAAAGATGAAGATGGAGAAGATATTGATGATAGAGATTCAGTGCCAAAAGAATGGCCAGGAAGAGAAGAACCACATGACAATTATCAAGACGAAGAAGATTATGATATTATAGAATTACAAGAATTTGACCTAGCATTAAGAAAATTTGTTACTGCAGTAAGTTCAGACGAAACAATTGAAGAAAATGAAAAATTAATGGACAAAGAAGATTCAAGCAAATATGCAAGAGAACCAAAAGTAAATACATCATTATTAAATACAGTAGGAGAAGACGGAAAAATTATTACAACAGCAACATATGAACATTCAAAAGAACCTCTTGTAGTAAACAAAAATGACTATATTGTATATATGTTAAGAGTATATAATGAAGGCGACATTGCAGGATATGCAACAAAAGTTACAGATTATTTACCAGAAGGATTAAAATTTGTAGATGGTGAATATAATAAACAATATGGATGGAGCTATGATGACGAAACAAGAACAGTATCAACAGAATATTTAAAAGATCAACTTATAGATGCTCCAACTGAAGTTAATGGCAAGATTGAACTAGACTATGCAGAAGTACCAATTATGTGTAGACTAAATGATACTGTAAAAACTAATGTAAATCAAACAAATATTGCAGAAATAGCGGAAGATAAAGGTTATGATGGAAGTGACGTAGATGATAGAGATTCTACACCAGATAACTTAGTAGAACCAGAAGAGCCAGACAAACCAGGATACAAAGAAGAAGAATCTAATCAACCATATGTACCAGGACAAGAAGACGACGATGACTTTGAAAAAGTAATAATAATAGAAGAACCAGAGATACATAAAGGAGTAAAAGACGTAGAAAATCAAGATTCAGGATATGATGCAGATGAAGTACAAAAATGGGTAATAGAATCAGATATACCAGTAAATATAGAAGATTACGAAATATATAAAATAACAGATGATATAGACTATAGATTAACATTTAGTGGACTAGATGATGTAAAAGTGACAATAATAGATGAAAATAAACAAGAAATTGCAACATTAGCCAAAGATACAGATTATGTATTAGCATATAATGAAAATGAAAACGGAGTAGAAGAAAAAACTTCATCTGGAACATTAGTAGTAACATTTATAGATAATGATGAAAGAAATCCAAAAGAAGCAACTAAGAACATATTAGACAATGGAGGAAATAAAATTCGCTTAGAATTCAATACAAAATTTGCAAAAGACAAAGATGGAAAACTACTTGCAAGTTTAGGAGAACAAGTTCCAAACCAAGCAACATTGGAATATAAAAATAAATTATTAGATAAGAAGGATAAGAAAACTGAAATTCCAGAAGTACATACAGGTGGAATAACAATTTACAAATATTATAATGAAAATTCAGAAAAAGTAGGATTAGAAGGAGCAGAATTCACAGTATATGCAAGTGAGCAAGATTCAATAAGCAGAAGTAATCCAATATTGACAGCAACATCAGATGAAGACGGAATAGTAAAAATTATAGGATTAAAATACGGAGGAGATGCATATAGTGATCAAGCAAATCTAAAATCTGATGGAACATATAGTTATGATGCAGATAATGCAAGCACAAATTATTGGATAGTAGAAACAAACATACCAGAAGGATATAAAGGAAATGCAGATCCAATAGAGATTACAATAAACAAAGATAGCTATCAAGAAGACATAGAACTAATAAAAGATCAAGTTGAAAATGAAAAGCAAATTTTTGACCTAGCTTTAAGAAAATGGGTAACACAAGCAATTGTAATTGAAAATGGAAAACAAACGGTTACACAAACAGGACACTATGCAGAACAAGACCCAGAACCAATTGTAAAAGTTGATTTAAACCGTAAAAAACTAAACCAAGTAACTGTAAAATTCAGATATTCAATTAGAATTACAAACCAAGGTGATATTGCAGGATATGCAAAGGAAATTACAGATTACGTTCCAGAAGGATTGAAATTTACAGAAGAAGATAATCCAGGTTGGAAAGACGAAGGAAACAATATAATATCAACAAACTTGTTAGCAGATAAATTATTGCAACCAGGTGAAAGCGCAGATATAGAAGTATTATTGACTTGGATAAATAACGAAGACAATATGGGATTAAAAACAAACACAGCAGAAATTTCTGAGGATTACAATGATAAAGGAGTACCAGATATTGACTCAACTCCAGACAACAAAAAACCAAAAGAAGATGATATAGATGATGCACCAGTTATGCTATCAATTAAAACAGGTAAAGCACAAGTATATATTGTTTTAGGTTTAAGTATATTAATTACAATAGCTGGCGGAGTAACTTTAATCAAAAAATATGTAATATAAAATATAAAAAAATTCCTATTTAAAATAGGAATTTTTTTAACTAAGTTTTAAATATATAAAAAACAGCAATAATATAAGTATATTTTTATAAAAAAATTGTTTACAATTAAATTTTGCTATGATATAATCTCTCGTAAGAAGAGAAAACAAAAGTAAAACAATAACACAAGAATTGTACTTTTGAAAGGAATGAGATTAATAATGAATCAAATACTAGCGACAAATTCATCAAAACCCAATAATAAACCCAAAAAAGAAAAACAACCTAAAATGTCAAGAACATCAGAACCATCAGATATAACTAGAATAGTAAGAATTTTTGCAATTATTTTATTAGTATTTGGTATTTCAATAATAGCAACAGGTTCATATGCAATATATCAAGCTGAGACAAAACGGTGGAGAAGTAGCAATGGTAAACCCTGTAATATCTTTAGAAGAAGTACCAGGAGATGAAACTACTTTGCTATTAACCGTAACAAGTGATATAGGAATTGATAAGGTCATTTATCAGTGGAACGATGAAAGACAAACCACTCTATCAGGAAATAATAATGCATATGTAGAACAAAAAATACAAATACCATCAGGAAGTAATATATTAAAAATAACAGCTGTAGATATACAAAATAACGAAAGCACACATACAAAAAGATATGAATTAGATAGTAATATTATATTGGAAGCAACAGATACAGGAAAAATAAGGATTAGCTATTCTGGAGATACAGAAATTGCATATATGACATATCGATGGGATGACGGAGAAGAAGAAACAGTAGACATAGATGCAAGCACTATGGATGAAGAAATAGAAACTTTAAGTGGAAGACATACATTGACAGTTGTTGTAGTTGATGTCAATAACCATACAGAAACAAAAATACAAGAAACAAACGGAGTGTCTATACCAAAGATAGAAATTCAACCAAATAGTCAAGTAATAGAAGAAGCAACTGCATATGTAATTACAGTTACGGATGATATAGAGTTGCAAGAAGTTGTTGTTACTCTAGATGAAGACGATAGTAAAAAATATGGACAAAAAATATCTGGAAAAGAATTTAAATTTGAAATTCCATTACAAAATGGCAGTGAAAATAAAATGAAAGTTGAAGTTACAAATTCAGACAACCAAAAGGCTGAAAGGAAGGTTAAGTTTACAAAGTGAAATACCAAATATTTGAGTTAGTAACATATTTCGTTATCTATTCTTTTTTAGGATGGATTATGGAATCAATTTTTAGAAGTATTTGCGAGAAAAAAATAATTAACACAGGCTTTTTAAGAGGACCGTTTTGCCCGATTTATGGAATAGGAGCAATTATTATCTATGTGTTTTTAGAACGATTTAAGGATAATATTATTCTCCTATTTGTAATGGGATTTATAGTATTAACAGCTTGGGAATATATTGTAGGAGTGTTACTTGAAAAGTTATTTCAAACGAAGTATTGGGACTATTCAGATCATAAATTTAATATACAAGGAAGAATTTGCCTAAACAATTCAATTTATTGGGGGATTTTAGGAATTGTATTTATAAGATATATAAATCCATTTATACAAAAAGAATTACAAACTATAGATAGTATATACTTACACCTGATTATTTATATAGCATTTTTTATTGTAATAGTAGATGGAGTTACAACAATTGCAAAAATTAAAAACTTACGTTTAGCATTAGAAAAAATAGAAAGGTTAAATACACAAATAAAGGCAAAATTAGAAGAATTAAAGGAAATGGGTACAGATAAAGCAAGAAAAGAAATAAGGAGGATGGACATCAAAAAAACACGTATCCTGCGAAAAATGTACAAAAATGTATATCGTTTAAAGAAAGCATTCCCAACTATTGATTCAAAAGAAATCACAGAAATTTTAAGCAAAAGGCTTGAAATAGTAAAAAATAGTAAGAAAATAAAGAAACTAGACGACAAATAGATAGGAGATAGAATATGGTACAAGAGATTTATATTATTGATGATGATGATTCATCAATATTAGTGTTTCAAGAATTGTTCAAAGATGATAAAGAATATAAATTTATAAGTGTAAAGTCTCATATGATTGAAATTGCACTAAAAAATATACCAGCAATGATAATTATAAATGAAGATGCAATAGATGTTGATGTTATTGATTTGTGTAGAAGAATTAGGAATGATGAGGATAACACAATTACCCCAGTAATAGTTGTCTCTTCAAACGATAATCCAGAACACCGTATTCGAATTTTACAAGAATCAATAGAATATTACATAAAAAAGCCAGTAAATGAAAACTATTTATATTATACAGTAAAAAATATAGGAAGATTGCTAACAATAAATCGTCGTATTAGTCCACTAACAGGATTGCCAGGAAATGTACAAATTCATGCAGAATTAAAAAAGAGACTATTAAATAAAGAAGCATTTTCAGTTTTGTATGTTGATTTAGATAATTTCAAAGCATATAATGATGTTTATGGATTTTTAAAAGGAGACGAAATAATAAAATTTACAGCAGATACTATCTTAGCAAGTGTTCATAATATGATAGAAGAAGGAAGTTTTGTAGGGCATATAGGAGGAGATGACTTTGTAGCAATTGTACCAACAACAAACTGTGACAAAATATGTCAAGATATAATATCACATTTTGATGCAAAAGTATTAGATTTCTTTACACCAGAAGATGTAAAAAAAGGTTATATAGAAGTAGCAAACAGAAGAGGAATAATTGAACAATTCCCACTTACTTCAGTATCAATAGGAGTTGTTGTTGCAGATGTAAATCGTTTCTATAATATGCTAGAAATTGGTGAGATAGGAGCACAAGTAAAACATGCAGCAAAATCAGTAAATGGTAGTAGTTATTCAATTGATAGAAGAAAATAGATATAATAATAAAGATTGCAAACTTAAAAGTTTGCAATTTTTTATGCATAAAAAATACATATAAATAATATTTTGTATAAAGAGGTGCAAAATATGATTATAATGAATAGAAAAAGAATTAGTATAATTATACTTGTAATTCTATTAGGAATTTTTACATTTGCCTATCAAACAGAGCAAAAAGAAATGGAAAAAGCAGAATATACTGCTACAACACCTGCAACAAATAAAGTAGTAATAATAGATGCTGGACATGGAAGCCCAGATGAAGGAGCTGAGGGCAAAGATGGAATAACAGAAGCACAAATAAATTTAAAAATAGCATTAAAAGTGCAACAAATATTAGAACAAAGTGGATGTACAGTAATTTTAACAAGGTCTGATGAAAATGCAATATATGAAATAGATGCAAAAACAATAAGAGAAAAAAAGATATCAGATATAAAAAAACGTGTTGAAATTGGAAATAATTCCTCAGCAGATATTTTTGTATCTATACACTTAAACAAAATACCAGAATCGCAATATGATGGTTGGCAATGTTTCTTTCAAGAAAACAATGATAAAAGCAAAAATTTAGCTAAAAATTTACAAAACAGTTTAAATATAGCTATGCAAAAGGAAAATAAAAGGGTAGCTATGAAATTAAAAAACGTATATATTGTAGAACATGTAAAAATACCATTATCTATAGTAGAATGTGGATTTTTATCAAATCCGGAAGAAGAAAAAAAGCTTTTACAAGATACATATCAAGATAGATTAGCTTGGGGAATTTATAATGGCATTTTAAATTATTTTCAAGAACAATAAAGAGGATAAAATAGAATATCTTAAGGAGGTTTTTTATGTTCTTCGTATTTAACAAAGATAAAATATATACTTATTGCATATCAATTATTACTGTTATATTACTTTTTTGTGTTGCACATATGATGTTAGAATATGAAAAAGATGCAAGGACAGTATCTACTCAAGTAGTAAATGAAAATCAAAATGAGTGTATAAATTTTCCATAATTACGAATACTATAACAATAGAAATGGAGTTTTGTTTATGGCATTTGTTGGTATAGTTACAAAACAAAAAGAATTTGAAATTTTACAATCAGTAATGAAAAATGATAAAGATATAAATATAATTTTGATTACTGATGCTAATATAGAGAGTCTGAGAAATGTAAATTTTGATACAGTAATTATTGATGCCAATATGGAAAATTGGAACAATATGGAAGCTTTTGATAATATATGTAAATACACTCAATATATAGCTGTAAATACTGACAATAATAAAACTATTGATATTTTGAAAGGAACACAAAAATCAGTAATTACTTATGGATTACATCATAAATGTACAATTACAGTATCTAGTATAAGTGAAGAACTTATAATGATAGCTGTGCAAAGAGAAATTTTAAGTAGAAATGGGAATTTGCAAGAAATAGGAGAAGAGAAAATAAAGAAAATAAAAAAATTAGACATATATGGGCATATGATAGTAGTTATTTGTAATATATTATATGGAAAATTTACGAAAAATTGAAAAAAATTAACTTTTTATGTAGACAAAACCAAAAAAATGATGTATAATAATAGATGTAGATGATACGGAAGGATAACTATACAATTGAAAAATAAAAATAGGGAGGAAACAAAATTGGATACAAGTTATTTAGATAGCAACTATTTAACACTAGTTGGAAAAGTTACAGGAGAAAAACAATTTAGTCACGAGATTTATGGAGAGAGATTTTTTACTTTTAAATTAAGTATAGCACGTTTAAGTGGAAATGCAGACATAATACCAATTACAGTTTCAGAAAGAATTATAAATGATGAAATGTTATCAGAAGGAAAAAAATTATTGGTAAAAGGACAATTCAGATCATATAATAACTATGAAAACGAAAAAAACAAATTAATTTTAACAGTTTTTGCAAAAGATGTTGTTGAATTAAAAGAAGAAGAAATGGAAAGTGAGTTTGCAAAAAAAGATAGTGTAACAAATGAAGTAGTTTTGGTAGGATTTATTTGTAAAAAACCAATATATCGTCAAACACCATTTGGAAGAGAAATTGCAGATTTACTATTAGCAGTAAATAGAGCATATAATAAATCAGACTATATACCAAGCATTGCTTGGGGAAGAAATGCAAGATTTTCTCAAAATCTTGAAGTAGGAACAAAAGTAAGAATTGTAGGAAGAGTACAATCTAGAGAATATGAGAAAAAATTTGAAGATGGTAGGGTAGAAAATAGAATTGCATATGAAGTTTCTATAGGAAGTTTAGAAATTGTTGAAGAAGTAGATCCTGAAAAAGAAGCAGAAGTAGAAAATGTAGAACAAAATCAAGAAGCAGTATAACTGTTTTAGACTGTTGACAAAATATTTTTGTTGGCAGTTTTTTCTTTATCTAATAGAATTTTACTGTTATTTTAAATAGAATAGATTTTATAATAAACATAGAAAAATATCTAATATTTAATTTTTCTATATACTTGCTTTTTACAAAAAAAGCAAGTATAATTTTTCTATATAAGAAATTAAATTTGGAGGAAACATGAAACCAAAAAAAGATATTAAAATATCAAAAAATACAATATTTACAATTATAGTACTTACACTAATTACCATATTTTCAGTTGCTGTAACACCTATTACATTGCAAAATGATACATATTATACTGTTAAAGTAGGAGAACATATTACACAATATGGAGTTGACATGAAGGAACCATTTTCATGGCATGAGGGACTAATATATACATATCCACATTGGCTATATGACTTAATATCATATATAATATATGCTAATTTTGGATGGCAAGGAATATATGTTACTACTTGTATATTATCATGTATTTTAGGATTATCACTATTTGGAGTAATAAAAAAGATATCAAAAAACGAAGTAGTATCTTTTATAATAACCATAGGAGCAATGTATGTATTAAAACCATACATTGCTGCAAGGGCACAATTGGTTACATTTATTTTATTTACTTGGACAATTTTCTTTATTGAAAAATTCTTAGAAACCAAGAAATGGTATTATGCACTTGGTTTAATAATAATACCAATAATTATAGCGAATGTACATGCAGCAGTATTTCCTTTTTATTTTGTCTTATATTTACCATATATAGCAGAATATATACTTGCAAATATTTCAGATGTAATAGTATATAATAAAATTCAAATGTTCTTTTTAAATCAAAAAATAAAGATATTAGAAAAGAATAAAGAAAACGGAAAGAAAATAAACGAAGACAAACTAGAACAATTACAGGAAAAAAAGAACAAAGATACAGAAAAACTATCAAGGGTAAAAATAAAGAGAGGAAAGACACAAAAAAATCCATATAAAATTCGCATCGAAAATAACAAAAATGTAAAATTTTTAATTTTAATAATGATAATTTGCATATTTACTGGACTACTAACACCGATAGGTGATACGCCATATACATATTTATATAAAAGTGTTAAAGGAAATACGATGCAAGATATAAATGAACACTTACCGATGACACTAGCAGAAAATACAGAAGCAATGTGTATAATAATTATATTTTTAGCAATATTAATATTTACAAAGGCAAAAATAAATTTAAGAGACCTATTTTTTATAAGTGGACTATGTTATTTAATGCTTGCATCAAGAAGACAAATTACGATGTTTACAATTGTAGGAGCAATTATTTTAGCAAAGATAATTATGCAAATGTTTTCAGAATATAAAGTGGATACAAATAAATTTATAAAATATATTCTAAAACCAATTCCAATACTTTTCACAATAGTATTAGTTATATATATGAGCTATAATATTATGAAGCCAAAAAGAAAGAATGCATATATTAGTAAATCAACATATCCAGTTGAAGCTTGTGACTATATATTAGAAAATATAGATATTGGAACTGCTAGATTTTATAACGAGTATAACTATGGAAGCTATATGCTATTTAGAGGAATACCGGTATTTATTGATTCAAGAGCAGATGTATATGATCCACAATTTAATGGCTTAGAAAATGATATTTTTAGAGATTTTATAGATGTATCAACTATTGGAACATATTATGAAGATGTGTTTGAAAAATATGGTATTACTCATGTAATTACATATAAAACCGCAAAAGTCAATATGTTAATTAGAGAATCAAATGATAAAAATTATCTTCAATTATATGAAGATGATGACTTTATAATTTATAAAAGACTAAGTGGGGAGAAAAAATAGTGAAACAAATTATTGTAGAAGAACTTGTAAATTCTAGAATAGATAGTTACCTAGCACAAAAAGAAAATATTTCAAGAGTAACTGTACAGAGGCTATTAGAAAAGGGCAATATATTAGTAAATGGAAAAAAGGTAAAACCTTCATATAAAGTGCAAGAACAAGATAAAATTGAGATTGAAAAAGAAGAAGCAAAAGAAATACCATTGAAGGCACAAAATATTCCAATTTCAGTTATATATGAAGACAAAGATATGCTTATAGTAAACAAACCTAAAGGAATGGTGGTACATCCAGCAAATGGAAACCCAGATGGAACATTAGTAAATGCAGTAATGGCAATTTGTAAAGATAGCTTATCAGGAATAGGAGGAGAGATTAGACCAGGAATTGTGCATAGACTGGACAAAAACACATCTGGAGCGGTTATAATAGCAAAAAATGATAATACACATATTGCTTTAAGTAACATGCTAAAAAATCATGAAATAAAGAAAACATATATAGCATTAGTAAGAGGAATTGTAAAAGAAAATGAAGCAACTATCAATATGCCAATAGCTAGAAGTACATCAGATAGAAAGAAGATGGCAGTAGCAAGAAATGGAAAAGAAGCAATTACACACTTTAAAGTGCTAGAAAGATTTCTAAATGAAGGGATTACTTTATTAGAAATTAAAATTGAAACAGGAAGAACACATCAAATTAGAGTTCATTTATCTAGTATTGGGTATCCGGTATTAGGAGATGATGTATATTCAAATGGAAAAAACAGATGGGGAATAAAAGGACAATGCTTGCATGCCAAGTCATTAGAATTTAATCATCCTATCACGGGAAAAAATATGTATATAGAGGCCCCATTGCCAGAATATTTAAATCAAATTATTACAAAGGAGTTGGGTTACCAATGGAGGAATTAAGGCTACAAAAATATTTAGCAAATAATGGAATTGGGTCACGACGAACTTGTGAACAATATATTTTAGATGGCAAAGTTAAAGTAAATGGAAAAACAGTTAAAGAATTAGGAACAAAAGTAGTATCGGGTAAAGATATAGTAACATATCAGGGAAAAAAAGTGGAAAGCAAAGAGGAAAAAGTATATATTTTGTTAAATAAACCAATTGGATATGTAACAACTGTAAAAGACCAGTATAATAGAGATACAGTAATGGACTTAGTAAAAGTAAAAGAAAGAGTTGTACCAGTAGGAAGATTAGATATGTATACATCAGGAGCCCTTATTTTAACAAATGATGGAGACTTTGTATATAAATGGACACATCCAAAGCATGAGATAGAAAAAACATATACTGTCACAATAAAAGGAATTATAACAAATGAAGAAGTTGAGCAACTAAGAAGCGGAGTAGATATAGGTCAATATATTACAAAGCCAGCAAAAGTTAAAATATTAAAGACAGATGAAGAAAAAAATATTTCTAGACTAGAAATTATAATTCATGAAGGAAAAAATAGACAAATTCGAAAAATGTGTGAAACTATAGACAGAAAAGTATTAGCATTGCACAGAAGTAAAATAGGGAATTTTAGTGTAAAGGATATACCATTAGGAAAATGGAAATATATATATCCTTAATGGTATATACTTGAAATTAAAAAAATAAAAGTATATAATGAAAAAAACAACAGAAGAAAAAAGGAGAATTACAAATGAATACATTTCAGTTTTTACCAGAGGGTTGGAATGAAAACTTATCAAATATACAAAGTGAAAATATGGAGCAATATATTAATAATAAAGATATATTACAAGGAATTGTCAAGGAATGCGATTCAAATTTTAATTTACATGTACAATTAGGAAATAATATAATGGGAATTATGCCACGAAAAGAAGTAGAAGGAATACATGTCGAGAAAAATGGATTACCCAAAGAAAATTTATGCACAGGAAAAGTTCATAAATATGTTCAATTTAAAATAAATGGACTAAATGAAGAAAACATGCCAATCTTATCAAGGAAACTTGTACAAGAAGAAGTAATAGAGACTGTAAAAAACGAACTAAGTGTAGGAGATAAAGTAAGCGGAATTGTAAAAAACATCACACCATATGGAGCTTTTATTGAAATTGGTGGAGGGTTTGTAGGTTTAGCTCATATTGAAGATTTATCAGTAGCAAGAATCAAGACACCATATGAAAGGTTAAAAATTGGACAAAAAGTACAAATTGTGATAAAATCTATAGATAGAGCAGATGGTAAAATTTCTTTATCATACAAAGAAAACTATGGAACATGGGAGGAAAATGCAAAAAAATTCCAAATAGGACAGAAAGTTAAAGGGATTGTAAGAGAAACAGAAAAAAATAAAAATGGAATTTTTATTGAATTATCACCAAATTTAGTAGGAATGTCAGAATTCAAGACAGGACTTGAATATGGTCAAGAAGTCGATGTTTGCATCAAAAAAATAGATTATGATAAAAGAAAAATAAAATTATTTATCATATAGGGAGGAATAAATATGGTTGAAGATAACCAAATTAAAGCACAGGTATCACCTTTTGCAATTAGAGAAGGTGAAATAAAAACATTTGATGGGAAAGATGGATATGTATCTATGAACCAAATTGTTCACAAAATAAATATAGGACATATTACTGATATACATTTTGCAATTTTAGAGCTAGTAAATCAATTTGAATTTATAACATCAAGACAGCTATATCAAATGCTAGAAATAAAAGGAATTGACCCTAAATCACAAGATAAACTAAATAATAAATTAGAAGCATTAGTAAAATCAAAAATCTTAACAAGATATTATTTTACTTCTGATGAGGGAAAGGGAATTTATAGAATATACTGTTTGGAAAAAATGGGCAAATATTTATTAACTTCTAAAGAAATTGAATGCAAATGGCAACCTTCAGATAATACAAAACCAGTTCCTATGATAAAAAAGAGATTAGCTGGAAACCAAACAATTATTGCGTACTTAAGAAAAGTAAAAGCATTTGACGAGTTTATTGTAAAACCAACAATAAATGCAAAAGTTGCGGGAAAAGTATTTAAAGCAACAGGAGGATGTGTAAAATTAACAAAAAATAATAAATCTATTCAATTTTTATTTGAAGTAATAAGAAGAGAAACAGAATGGGAGAAAAAATTAGTAGACAAAATGCGCCTATATCAGGATTTTTATGGTAATTTTGTAGCTGGAGATTCAGGCTTTAGCTCTCTTCCACAACTGATTTTTGTATGTGAAGATGAAAAACATATGGCTGAAACATTTAAAGAAATTGTAAAATCTCGGAGTAGAAATACCACAAATCAAACTATATTTCACAACAGATTTACGACAAAACGAAGAAACACTAGAAAATACATTAGTGGAATTCAAATTAGTTGATGGAAAATATAGAATGGAAAATATTGAAGTTAAATTATTGGGGATGTAAGAGGGGATAAAATAATCTCCTTTTTCCCTATGTGGAGGAATTAAAATGGATAGAACTGAAACAAGAAAAATTATGGTAGGAAATGTACAAATAGGTGGACAAAATAAAGTAGTAATACAATCAATGTGCAATACAAAAACAAAAGACGTAAAATCAACAGTTAAGCAAATTTTAGAACTTGAAAAAGTTGGATGTGAAATTATTAGAGTTGCATGTTTAGATATAGAAGATGCAAAAGCAATAAAAGAAATAAAAAAACAAATTCATATTCCAATTGTTGCAGATATTCATTTTGATTATCGAATAGCGCTAGAAGCAATAGATTCTGGTGTAGATAAAGTTCGTATAAATCCAGGCAATATAGGTTCTCAAGATAGAGTAAAATCAGTAGTAGAAGCATGCAAGAATACACATATTCCTATTCGTATAGGTGTAAATGCAGGCTCATTAGAAAAAGAGTTATTAGAAAAGTATGGTAAACCTACCGCAAAAGCAATGGTAGCAAGTGCAAAAAGACATATTGATATTTTAGAGAACCTAGACTTTAAAGATTATGCAGTATCCTTAAAAGCATCAAATCTAGACTTATGTATCGAAAGCTATTTAGAAGCTTCAAAGGAATTTTCTTGTCCATTACATTTAGGAATTACAGAGGCTGGTACAGAATTTAGTGGAACAGTAAAATCAAGTATTGGATTAGGATATATGCTAAGACAAGGAATAGGAGATACTATTCGTGTTTCATTATCAGATGATCCTGTAAAAGAAATAAAAGTAGCAAAAGAAATTTTAAAAGATTGTAATTTATATAAAAAATCACCAACACTAATTGCTTGCCCAACCTGTGGAAGAACACAAATTGATTTAATACCTATAGCTAAAGAAGTTGAAGAGTTTTTGCAAACAATTGAATCAGACATCACAGTTGCAGTCATGGGATGTGCAGTAAATGGACCTGGAGAAGCAAGAGAAGCAGATATTGGAATAGCAGGAGGTATAAAGGAAGGACTATTATTTAAAAAAGGTGAAATAATAAAAAAAGTAAAGCAAGAGGAAATTGTAGAATGCCTAAAAAATGAAATTTATGCTATGATTAATAAGAAATGAGGATGAAAATAATGGAAATAGAAATAGGAAAAACAGCTGGATTTTGTATGGGAGTAAAAAGGGCAGTTGATAATTGTAGTAATTTAGCAAAAGAACAAGAGCAAATATATTGCTTAGGAGAAATTGTACATAACAAAGAGGTAATAGAAGAATTAAAAAATGAGGGAGTTAAATTCATTGAAGATTTATCAGAAGCAAAAGGGACAGTAGTTATTCGTGCACACGGTGTTCCAAAAAGTATTTATGAAATTGCAAAACGAAAAGGGATTGAGATAAAAGATTTTACTTGTCCTAATGTATTAAAAATTCATAAAATAGCAGAAAACTATAAGGATAAAGGCTTTTATATATTTTTATGTGGTAATAGAACACATCCAGAAAATTTAGGAACTTTAAGTCATTGTGGGGAAAATGTTTCAGTTATAGAAGATACTGAAAAAGACGTTTTTCAAGCACTTGAAGAATTCGAAAAATCAGGAATAAAAAAATTGTTATTGATTTCACAAACTACATATAGCCTAGAAAAATTTTTTATAGTAGAAGAAATAATACAAAACGAGATAATGAGAGATGTAGAGTTAGTAATAAATAATACCATATGCAAAGCCACAGAATTAAGGCAAAGAGAAACAGAAATAATGGCACATGAAATGGATTACATGATCATTATTGGGGGAAAGAATAGCTCTAATACACGAAAACTATATGATATTTCAAAAAAATATTGTGAACATAGCATATGTATTGAAACATATGAAGAACTTGATTTAGAAGATGTAAAAAAATATGGAAAAATTGGTATTATGGCAGGTGCATCAACACCACAAAAAAGTATAGAAGATGTGGCTGAAACTATTAGAAAATAAAAAATAAAATAAAAACTTAACCATTACAACAAATAATGTTCATATTATAACATTATAAATGAGTGTTATAAAACATAACTTTCTAATATAATTATATTATAATAATTGTATAAATATATAAGGAAAGTGATAATATGAACATTAGAGATAAATTATATGCAAAAGAAAATAAAACTATTTCAAAAGCGATAAATATAGATGACTCTCTATATGAAAAAATAAGACAATTAACAGAAAAAGTGTATGATGCTAAGCTAAGTGATGTAATTAATGTAGCAATAGAAGAGTATATCAACAGAAATAAACCTAATTATTATGCAAAGCCAAAAAATGAAACTGTAACATATAGAAATTTAATGCTAAGGAAAAATAATATAGATAAAATAAAGGAATACCATCAGCAAACAGGCATATCATTTACTAGACTTGTAAATGGAGCAATCAAAGAATTTTTTGAAAATGATTGATTAAATATAGCAAATTATATGAAATTTGCTATATTTTTTATGATAAAATAGATTCTAGTGTAATTAAAATGTAATAAAATATATGGTGTATATTGTTGTATTTTTTAAAAATGTATGATATAAAACATATAGTCTACATTGTTGCACTTTTTTAAATTTATATAAATAAATTAGAGAATTAAGTATAGGAGGCAAATAAAAATGGAACAAACTAATAATCAAATTCAAGATGACAGTATGATAGACAATCAAAGACCTAGATATAGAGTAGCAATGATCATTATAACAATTGCAACTTTATTAATTTCTTTATACGGAAAGCTAATGACAATAGGATGGATGACAGTCCTACTTATATGGACCGGACTGCCAATAGCACATTTTGCTTTATTTACAATGTCAGGAATTAATGTAGCAAATAAAAAAAATAAAACAATGAAAGATTATATTTATTTTGCTATTTTATGCATTTCACTTATTTTATTCACATTTACATTTGTAGATGTAGGAGATATGGGAACTAATGCTATAACTTCTAAAATAAATAGTAATATTTTATCTAAAATATGTATTGTTTCTTTAGTAGTGAATATATTTGCATCAATAAAATGTTGGGACAAAAAGACAAAGCCTAATGGAAAAAATAAAAAGAAAGAGGAAAATGATATATAAAAACATATCATAAAGTAAATAAATGAAAAAAATAATAATATCTATAGTAACAATAGCTATTATTGTAAGTCTAATAATAGGAATAGGCTTAGTTGTATATTTAACATGATAGGGATATAAATGCTACAAAAAATATAAGAAAAGAAGGAATGAAACTTGCAATAGCATGATAAATAAATAAAACCGTGGGACACACAGAGATAGCTCGTTTATGCTCAGCATATTAGTGCTGTCAAGCGAGAAGCCCTCACTTCTTAAGTGGTGGGAGTATGTCACTAAATGTGTGATATAAATACAACATAAATTGTTGTATTTATACATTGATTATACATATTAAAATTATTAATAAAGGGGGAATAAAGTTGAAAAATAAAATAATAGCAAGCATAGTGATAGCTATATTTATGATGTTAATGTTAAGCAACTTATATGCAGTAATGGCAGTAGAAGAACTTGATTCAAACAATTATATTATATTTCCAAGTATAATAAATATACAAAATGGCATTGCTACAGGAACAATAAAACTAGCTGAAGAAGTTGAAGGATACAATATTTCATACCAAAAAAAGGATATAACATCAGAAACTAAGAAAAAAATCGATGCAAAAAGTGAGGAAAGCCAAAAATATGTGGAAAATGCAGAAGCACAATTACAACAAAAGGAAGATAATATAGAAAAATTAGAACAAGAAATACAACAATTACAAGCAACTGAGCCAGTAGATGAAGATGCTATAGAACAAGCACAAGAAACATATGACATAGCATGTAATGACTATGAAGAATATTATCAAGAAGTAGAAAAACAAATAGATCAATTTGACAGTGAATATAAAGCACTGATTCCTCAATATACAAATGATTGGACAAGTACAGAAGATAAAGAAAATAATATACAGATGGATTTTAGTAAATATACGGGTCAAATTCATTTTGTTTTATGGGTAAAAATCACTAATTCTACAAATACATATTATGACTGTAACCTTTACTCAACTGACATAACAGCAAAAAGTGAAGAAAATCCTAGTGCTACTAAAATTAAAGTAGAACCAACTAGTGATGTAAAAAAATATAAATTTACAGTATCAGATATTACACCTGAAGAGGGACATGCATATTTTTATTATATAGGTGATGGAAATACAGAACCAACTTTTTCAACTAACTGGAATCAACTATCTTATGACGAAGAAAACAAAGTTTTATATAGTGCGGGCATTTCTGAATATCTTGAACTTTCTGCTAAGCAATATGTATATATTTATGATTATTATTTAGATGCAAATTCAAAAAATGTATCTGAGAAAATATTAGACAAGACGGAATTACCAAAACCTGAACAAAAGAAATATACAGATGTATTTTATGCAACAGGAATATCTAAAATTTCCGATAGTGCTGATTGCTATACACAAATATTATTTAATACACCTTGGGGAGAAAATACAGTAAGGAAAGTACATATTAAAATAGGAAAAATTTCTGATGACACAATATTACAAAGCATACAAAATAAAAAAGGCACAGCATTTGAAGACTTATTACAGTATGCTAAAAAAAATAATGGGTTTTATGATAATACATTAAATTCAAATGCAACTGGAACAGCTGGAGGAATAGAAATAAGAGATAAAAATCCACTATTTGATGTAAAGAATATAGTGGATGGAGAATATTATTTCCTATATGCAGTAGTTGAAGCAGAAAATGGCAAATATGTACAAACAGAAGGTGTAACTTTAGCAAGGGCAAACAAAACGGATTCCTCAAATACAGCATTTTCATTATTCTTTTATGGATCAGACAAATTTTCATGGAAAACATTTACTGGAGGAGAAGGAGAGGAAGTTGAGCATTCTAAAATTACAAAATTACCTTATGCTGGAAATAGTATAATAATGATAATGGCAATTAGCGTAATTTCTGGAGTAGGATTTGTTACATATAAAAAATATCAAAAATATAAAGGAATATAACAAATATAGGGAACTTTTCGAAGTTCCCTTTTATCAATAGCAGATATATTCAATATATCTGCATAAAAATTATCTAGCTTTAGAATTTTCATATTCTTGCAATTTTGTAATTTTACTATATAAACTATTCAAATATTCTAAGTTATTTTTATTCTTCATTACTTTTTCAAGCAATAATTCCATTTTATCCCATTGTGATATAGCCACTTTTTGTGTTGAAATATCTGTTGAATTTGAAGCTATATAAATTTGCTTTCTTTTCTCATTCAAATATTTTAAAATTTCATCATAATGAGTTATGCTTTTTTGCACCTTTGTTTTTTTGGGAGTTTTTATAGTATCTATATGAGAAACTTTTTCTTTTGATATCTTTAAGGTATCAATAAAAGAAGTATTTACATTTTCAGAAGTTATATAATTATTTGAATAATTAATATATTCTTCAGATTCCTCATAATATGGAGATGTTGTCTGAACAATAGGAACTCTTTTGAACTGAATTTTTGGAGTAGTATTAGTTTTTTCATTTTCATATTGTTTTTGTAATTCAGAGTCTATTTTCCAATGTAACAAATTATCATAAAATAGAAAATCAAATATTCTATGTTTTTTATTTTTTGCTCTTTCAAAAATAGTATTGAAGATCTTATTTTGCTCAGAATCTGGATATTTTTCTTTATAGTTTTTTACAACTTGTGAAAGCTTTTTAATATCTTTTTGCTTTTCGTAAATGGCAAGCAGAATAAGTTGTTTTTGATATTCAGATAAAAGAGAACAATTTTCTATAGAACTTATATCTTCTAATGTTATTTTATCATAATACAATTTAGTTTTTAGCATAGACAAAAATTGCTCCTTGTCTAACAATTCTTCAAAAGATAAGCTTGACTTGGATTGTAAGTGCCTAGCATTTTCTACTTGCATTTGTATAGTTTTGTTATCAGCAAAAACTTCTCTACTTCCAATTCGTATTGCATCATCAAATCTTTCTTGAATAATAGCTATAGCAATCATTTTAGACTGTATTGAAGGAACATCTATAAATCTTGAATTATTACCTATTTTTAGAGCAGAATCGAAATTATCTTGTAAAATATAAATAGACAATAATTTTGACTGTATTTCAGCAATATCCTTAACTGAAGGGTCATTACCTAATTCTAAAGCATCTTCAAATCTACCTTCTTTTATTGCAAAATTAACAGCTTGAATTTTATCTTCTGAATTTTGAATGTTTGTAGAATAATTCATAATTTCGACATCCTTTCAATATTATGTTACCATTATATAACTTTTTTTGCTAAATTGCAACATAAATTGGAAAATCATGAAAAAATTGCTAATATTTTCTTTGCTCTTTCAATATCATTAGGAGTAGCAGGAGAAACATTTTCAAGAGAATATGTTTCTCCAAGATTTTTCCATTTATATGCTCCCATATTGTGATATGGCAATAGCTCTACTCTTTCAACAGTTTTTAAAGATAAAATAAATTCTTTTAATTTCAACAAATCTTCTTTATTATCAGTAAATCCAGGAACTATAACCTGTCTAATCCACATAGGAATATTATTATCACTCAAATATCTTGCGAAATTTAATTCTAGAGTATTTCCAACACCTACTAAAGCTTTGCATTTTTCATTATCTATATGCTTAATATCTAATAATACTAGATCTGTTAAAGAAAGTAGCTCCTGTATATCTTTTGATATAGATACCATACCTGAAGTATCAATACAAGTATGAATTCCATCATTTTTTAGTTTCTTAAATAAAGATATTAAAAAATGTACTTGTAAAAGTGGCTCGCCTCCAGTAACAGTTACACCACCATTGGGATAAATATAATTTTTATAATTTATAATTTTATTATAAATTTCATCTAAAGATTTATAATCTCCACCATTCATATTCCAAGTATCTCTGTTATGACAATATTTGCATTGTAAGTGACAACCTTGTAAGAATAATACAAAACGAATACCGGGACCATCTACTGTTCCAAAGGATTCAATAGAATGCACTTTAGCATAATATCTTAAATCTTCTTTTTCCATATTAAATCCTTTCGTGGATAGTACGATTGATAACATCTAATTGCTGTTCTCTTGTTAATTTTGTAAAATGAACTGCATATCCAGAAACTCTAATAGTTAATTGAGGATATTTTTCTGGATGCTCCATAGCATCTTCTAATAGTTTTCTATCAAAAACATTTACATTTATATGATGTCCAGTTTGCTTAAAATATCCATCTAACATATTAACCAAATTTTCCACACGTTGTTCATCTGTTTTTCCAAGAGTATTAGGTGTAATAGAGAAAGTATAAGATATACCATCTTCTGCATTTTGAAAAGGTAATTTTGCAATTGTATTCATAACAGCTAGAGCACCAGTAGAATCTCTACCATGTAATGGATTAGCACCTGGCCCAAATGGCTCGCCAGAATTTCTTCCATCAGGAGTATTGCCAGTGGCTTTTCCATATACAACATTAGAAGTAATAGTTAAAATAGACAAAGTGTGTTTTGAATTTCTGTATGTCTGATGTTTTTGTAACTTAATTAAAAAAGCTTTTACAATATCCACTGCAATTTGATCAACTCTATCATCATCATTTCCGTATTTTGGGAAATCTCCTTCTATTTCATAATCAACTGCTAGACCATTTTCATTACGAATTACTTTTACTTTTGCATATTTAATAGCTGATAAAGAATCTGCTACAACAGATAACCCTGCAATTCCACATGCCATTGTACGAATAAAATCTTTGTCATGTAAAGCCATTTCAATAGCCTCATAAGAATATTTATCATGCATATAGTGAATAGCATTTAATGCTTTAATATAGATTTTTGCTACATATTCCATCATTTGATCAAATTTTTCCATAACTTCATCATAATCTAAATATTCAGATAAAATTGGTTCATATTTTGGAGTAACTTGCTTTCCTGTTATTTCATCTTTTCCACCATTAATTGCATAAAGAAGTGCTTTTGCAAGATTTGCCCTTGCCCCAAAGAATTGCATTTGTTTTCCAATTTTCATAGGTGAAACACAACAAGCAATTCCATAATCGTCTCCTAAAGTAACTCTCATTAAATCGTCATTTTCATATTGAAGAGAAGATGTCTTTATAGATAATCCTGCAACATATTTTTTGAAATTTTCTGGTAATCTTGTAGACCATAAAATTGTTAAATTTGGCTCAGGAGCAGGGCCTAAATTTTCCAAAGAATGAAGTAAGCGATAAGAATTTTTTGTAACCAAAGTTCTTCCATCAATGCCCATTCCACCGATACTCTCAGTTACCCAGACAGGGTCACCGCTAAATAATTCATTGTATTCAGGAGTTCTTAAGAAACGCACCATTCGCAATTTCATAATAAAATGATCCATTATTTCTTGTGCCATTGATTCTGTTAAAGTACCATTTTGCAAATCTCTTTCAAAATAAATATCTAGGAAAGTAGAATTTCTACCAATACTCATAGCAGCACCATTTTGATCTTTTATAGCTGCTAAGTAAGCAAAATATAGCCATTGAACAGCTTCCTTAGCATTTGATGCAGGTTTTGAAATATCAAATCCATATTTTGATGCCATTAATTTTAAAGCATTTAAAGCTTTAATTTGTTCACGAATTTCTTCTCTTTCACGAATTACTTCTTCTGTAAAATCATCTACATCTAAAATTTCTAATTCTTTATTCTTTTCTGCAATTAAACAATCAACCCCATAAAGAGCAACTCTCCTGTAATCTCCAATAATCCTTCCACGACCATAACCATCAGGCAAACCAGTAATTAAATGACTTGAACGAGCAGCTCTAATATCCGGTGTATACACATCAAAAACACCATCATTATGTGTTTTTCGATAATTATGGAAAATATTTTCAACTTCTTCATCAACTTTTCTTCCATAAGCTTCACAAGACTTCTCAACAATTCTAATTCCTCCAAAAGGCATAATAGCTCTTTTTAAAGGAGCATCTGTTTGCAATCCAACAATTGTTTCTAAATCTTTATCAATATATCCAGCATCATGTGAAGATACTGTAGATATAGTTTTAGTATCAATATCTAATACACCACCAGGTGCATCATGTTCCTTTTTATATAAATCCAATACTTTATTCCATAGCTTTTCTGTTTTTGAAGTAGTTTTTTCCAAAAAGTCACTATTTCCTTCATATGGAGTGTAGTTGTGCTGAATAAAATCCCTTACATTGATTTCATTTTGCCAATCTCCACATTTAAATCCATTCCATTCTTCAAATTTCATATTTTTAACATTCCTTTCATAGTAAAATTTATTTATCACTAGTTTAACCAGTTTATAAATTATTATCACAATATTAAAAAAAGAAAAAATATCAGAAGTAATAAAAAAGCCTTTTTAGGCTTTTAAAAATATTATTATTCTGTTTCTGCTATTGCTTTTGCTACATTATAGATTAATTTTTGTTTTTCTGGTGAAACTTTTTTTAGCAGTTCAGCAAACTCATGCTCTAAATAATTTTCTGAATTATTTGATGCACCATTTAAAATATAGCCTTCAGGAACATCTAGTAATCCACAAATTTGATTTAATCTTTTTAAATTGATATGAGAGTTTCCTCTTTCAACTCTACTTAAAAATGCAACAGATATATCGATTTTATCAGCTAATTCTTCTTGTGTTAGGTTTTTAGAAAGTCTAGCTTCTTTAATTCTTGAACCAATTACAGAATAATCAATAGCCATTTTTATCACCTTCCTATTCTTACCATACTATATCATTTAACTTATGAGTTTTGAAGGAACACAAAATTAAAAATGAAACATATAAGTTAAATAAAAAATGAATAAAAATGAAAAAAATTCAAAAAACTATTGACAATTAGTATCAAATATAGTATCATGCAATAAAGGACATTTTAACAAAAAAGTCTTTATATCAGTATATTTTATGCATAAAGGAGGAATGTAAAATGTCCAATACTGACAAATTGATACTTAAGATGCAACGTCAGCCTAACGGGATTAAATTTCAAGAGTTGGCAAAGATACTAGAAGATAACGGATATAATATGAAGCCACCAAAGCGGAACGTCACATCGACATTTTATAAATAAAAATGGAGATGTTATAACAATTAAAGTAGATAATCCAGTGAAGGCTGTGTATGTGAAAGATGTACTAAGAAGAATAGACGAATAAAAAGTCTATTCTTTGAGTACACTTTAGATAAGGGAGGAAACTTTATGAAAACAGTAAAAGATTATATGGAATTACCATATAATTATATCATTAAACCAATAAATGATGAAAGTGGTTTTTATTTTTATGCACATGTTTTAGAATTAGATGGATGCCAAAGTACAGGAGAAACATTTGAAGAAGCATATAAAAATTTAAGAGAAGCAATGGAAGGATGGATAGAAGCAAAATTAGAAGGAGGATTTGATATTCCATTACCAGTGGGATACGAAAACTTTAGTGGAAAATTTATAGTAAGAATACCAAAATCATTACACTATCAATTGTCAGTAGAAGCAGAAAAGGAAGGAGTATCATTAAATCAATATGCACTTTATAAATTAAGTCATTAATATTTCACATATACAGTCTTAAGTAAAGAAGTTTATTTTAATAATAGACTTCTTTTTTAGTGTAGTATACATAAAGATAAAAAGAGAAAACAAGAGAAAAATCAAGAAAAAATTAGTAAAAATACACAAAATTGGAAATAAAAGGAACTAAAACTTTAAAAAAAGTGTTAAATCTTCCAAATGATGTATACATAATTTGAAATTGGTGAGAATATATAGTATAATAAAAGATGTGGCCGAAAAAGGAGAGTGAATTTTATTTTAAAGAAGAAACTTAGATTTTATACGAAAGAGACATTTAAATTTTTAAATCTAATGTTAATAGCATTAATAATTATTATAGGAATTGCCATGGTAAAATATAAACCAATTTACGAAGTAAAACTTGCTGGAAATGAAATTGGATATATAGATGACAAAAAGGAATTTGAGAGTACGATTGTAGCACAAATAGAAAATTATAAATCTAAAAATGTATATAATGTTGAAATTCAAGAAAAACCAGAATATGCTTTAAAACTTGTATCACGAAAACAAGAAACAAACGAAGACGAAATAGTAATGGCTATGCAAAAAGACATGATAATTACTTATCAATATTTTGACATATATATAGGAGAAGAAAAAATATCATCAGTAGATACACTAGAAACAGCACAAGAAATCGTAAATGAAATTAAACAAAAAGATGAAACAGCAGATCTTAAAATTATAGAATGTGAAACTCAAGACGAAATGGAACTTCCTGAAAATACCTTAGAAACGGCAAAGGAAGAAGTATATAAAAAGTTAAATCTTATACAAGAAGAGAAAATAAGAATAGAAAAAACAACAATAAATGGAATAAAATTGGCTGTACTTCCAGTACAGGGAACAATAACATCAAGATATGGTGTTAGTAGTAGGATTCGTTCATCAAATCATACTGGATTAGATATTGCAACAGCAAAGGGAACGCCAATTAAAGTAGCAGCAAGTGGAACTGTCACTTGTGCCAAATATTCTGGCTCATATGGAAATTTGGTTAAGATTGACCATGGAAATGGTGTAGAAACTTGGTATGCACATACAAGTAAAATGAATGTAACTGAAGGACAAACAATTGAAGCAGGAGAAATAATAGCTGAGGTAGGCTCTACAGGAAATTCAACAGGACCACATTTACATTTTGAAATTAGATTAAATGGAGAACATATAAATCCAGAAGAAGCTTACGAAAATATTGAAAAATAAGTATATAATTGAAAGAGAGAATAAATGTTTATATTTATTCTCTCTTGACTTTTAATTATAATATTTATATAATTGGATAGAATAATACTAAGGAGGAAAAATTATGGAGGATACAGTTGAACAAGAAAAAATTAAACAAATGATAAACGAATTAGTAGAAAAAGCCAAAATTGCTTCTAAAGAATATTTAAAATTAAATCAAGAACAAGTAGATAATATTGTAAAAGCTATGTCTATTGCAGGATTAGAACACCATATGGAATTAGCAAAATTAGCAGTAGAAGAAACAGGACGTGGAGTATATGAGGACAAAATTACAAAGAATATGTTTGCAACAGAATATATCTACCATAGTATCAAATATGAAAAAACTGTAGGAATAGTTAGTGAAAATGCAGAAGAAGGCTATTTAGAAATAGCAGAACCTGTAGGAATTATAGCAGGAGTTACACCTGTCACTAACCCAACATCTACAACTATGTTTAAATCAATAATTTCAGCAAAAACAAGAAATGTTATAATCTTTGGATTTCACCCTTCTGCACAAAAATCAAGTAGAGAAGCTGCTAAAATTTTAAGAGATGCAGCAGTAGCAGCAGGGGCACCAGAAAATTGTATTTTATGGATAGAAGAACCATCTATAACAGCAACAAGAGAACTAATGAATCACCCAGATATAAACTTAATTTTAGCAACAGGTGGAACAGGAATGGTAAGAGCAGCATATTCGTGTGGAAAACCAGCATTAGGAGTTGGACCGGGAAATGTTCCTTGCTATATTCATAAATCAGCAAAATTAAAAACATCTGTAAATGATGTTGTATTGTCAAAATCATTTGATAATGGTATGATTTGTGCATCAGAACAAGCAGTATTAGTAGATAAGGATATTTACAAAGAATTTGAAGAATATATGAGAAAAGCTGGTAGCTATTTTGTTAATCCAGAAGAAAAAGAAAAATTAAAAAATTCAATGTTTGATTATACAGAAGAATATGGATATAAATTAAAATCACATGTACCAGGAAAATCTTCTTACGAAATTGCAAAAGAAGCAGGATTTGAAATACCAAAAGACACAAAAGTTTTAGTTGTATATGAAGAAGGAATAGGAAGAGAATATCCATTTTCAAAAGAAAAACTAAGTCCAGTATTAACATACTATATAGTTGAAAATGAAGAAGAAGGAATTGATAAATCAGAAAGACTATTAGAATTTGGTGGACTAGGTCATTCAGCTGTTATACACTCAGAAGATAAAGATGTAATTGACAGATTTTCTGAAACAATGAAAGCAGGTAGAATTATTGTAAATTCTCCATCTACTCATGGAGCAATTGGTGATATATATAATACAAATATGCCATCATTAACACTAGGATGTGGATCATTTGGTGGAAACTCAACAACAGCAAATGTATCATCAGTAAACTTAATCAATATTAAAAGAGTAGCAGATAGGAGGGTTAATATGCAATGGTTTAAAGTGCCAGAAAAGATATATTTTGAAGCAGGCTCAATAGCATATTTAGAGAAAATGCCAGATATAGAAAGAGCATTTATTGTAACAGATGAAGGTATGGTAAAATTAGGATATGTTGATAAATTACTATATCACTTAAGAAAAAGACAAAAACATGTACATTCAGAAATATTTAGTGATGTTGAATCAGATCCATCTTTTGAAACAATTCAAAAAGGTGTAAAAATGATGGAAACATTTAAGCCTGATGTTATTATTGCAATTGGTGGAGGAAGTCCAATTGATGCAGCAAAAGGTATGTGGTTATTCTATGAGCATCCAGATGCAGATGTAGAAGGACTAAAATTAAAGTTTATGGATATACGTAAACGTACGTATAAATTCCCAAAACTAGGTGAAAAATGTAAAATGGTTGCAATACCTACAACCTCTGGAACAGGATCAGAAGTAACATCATTTGCTGTAATTACAGATAAAAAAATTAATAAAAAATACCCATTAGCAGATTATGAATTAACACCAGATGTAGCAATTATAGACCCAGATTTAGTAATGAGTTTGCCAAAATCTGTTACTGCAGATACAGGAATGGATGTATTAACACATGCATTAGAAGCATATGTTTCTAATATGGCATCTGATTATACAGATGGTCTAGCAGAAAAAGCAATTGAGCTAGTTTTAGCAAACTTAGAAAAAGCATATGACGATGGAAGTGATAAACACGCAAGAGAGAAAATGCACAATGCAAGTACAATAGCAGGTATGGCATTTACAAATGCTTTTTTGGGAGTAAATCATTCCATTGCACATAAGATAGGAGCAGAGTTCCATTTGCCACATGGAAGAATTAATGCAATTTTATTACCATATGTAATAAAATACAATTCAGAGGAACCAACAAAATTTGTATCTTTCCCAAAATATGAATATTTTATAGCAGATGAAAAATATGCACATATTGCAAAGAAAATGGGATTAAAGGCAGATACAAAAGAAGAAGCGATAGAAAGTTTAATTAAGAGAATACAAGAATTAAATGAACATTTGAATATGCCAAAATCATTTAAAGAAGCAGGTATAAAAGAAGACGAATTCTTAGCAAAAGTAGATATGCTAGCAGATAGAGCATTTGAGGATCAATGTACAACTGCAAACCCAAGAGTTCCACTTGTATCTGAAATTAAACAAATTTTATTGGATAGTTATTACGGAAAATAAAAATTAGAAATACCTTTTCAGAGAGAAGAGGTATTTTTTTGCATCTAGTTGCATAAAATAGATGGTTAAAAATTTTTACTAAAAAGGAGGATTTATGTAAAATTCGTCGAATAATATTATTGTGGTAAGAAAAAAGGAAAAGTAAGAAAGAAAGTGGGGTAAAATGGCTAGATATAGTGACGAAATCATAGAAGATATAAGACAAACTAATGACATTGTGGATGTCATATCACGGATATATGCAGTTAAAAAGAAGTGGTAGAAACTATTTTGGTTTATGTCCATTTCATAATGAAAAATCCCCATCATTTTCCGTTTCACCAGATAAGCAAATATTTCATTGCTTTGGATGTGGAGCAGGTGGAAATGTTATATCATTTATTATGAAGATAGAAGGAATAAACTTCATAGAAGCGGTACAATTACTTGCAGAAAGAGCCAATATAGCACTTCCAACATTGCAAAATAATGCAGATACTCAAAAAGAAGAATTAAAAGCAAAGGTATACAAAGTAAATGAATTTACAGCAGACTTTTATCACAAAAATTTATATACACCAAATGCAAAAATAGCACAAGAATATGTAAAAAAGAGAATGTTAACAAATGATACACTGAAGGCATTTCAAATTGGCTTTTCAGGTAAATTCAATGAGCTATATACAGCACTAAAAAAACAAGGATTTGAAGAAAAAGAAATATTAGAATCAGGATTAGTAAACAGAAACGATAATGGTGAATATATTGATAGATATCGTAACAGACTAATGTTTCCAATTTGTGATGTAAGAGGTAGAGTAATTGCATTTGGAGGTAGAGTGCTAGATGACTCAAAGCCAAAGTATATAAATTCACCAGAAAATGTTGTTTATAGCAAAGGAAGAAATTTATTTGGACTTAATGTGGCAAAAAAGGTAGACTTAAAAAAGCTTTTAATTGTAGAAGGCTATATGGATGTTATTTCTTTGCATCAAAGAGGAATAAAAAATGTTGTAGCACCACTAGGAACGGCACTAACTCGGACAACAAGGATTTTTATTACGTAAAAATGCAGAGCAAATAATCTTAAGCTTTGATGCAGATGAAGCAGGTTTAAATGCTAAAATTAGAGCAATTGACATATTGCAAAATATGGGATGTGATATGCGTATTTTACAAATGGAGGGTGCAAAAGATCCAGATGAGTACATTATAAAATACGGAAGTGCAAGATTTCAAAATTTAATTGAAAAAGCAATGTCTGTTCTAGAATTTAAAGTAAAATTATTAAAGAATGACTTAAATATAGAAAATGTAAATGACAAAATTAAATTCTTAAATGAAATAGCAAAATTGATTTCTAAAGTACCTAATACAATAGAACGAGAAGTATATATCGAAAAGATTGCAAAAGAATATCAAATTTCTAGAGAAGCAATTTATGCAGAAGTTAACAAATTACTATATTCAAGCAATGAAGGACAAAAAACTTTAGAAAAAAGAAAAGCAGTAGTACATAAAAAACAAAGCTCAGAAGATATATTGCCAAGCATTAAAAAAAGAGAAAATATGATTTTATCAATTCTATTAACAGGTGATTTAAACTTATATGAGATTATCAAACAAAACATAAAACCAGAAGAATTTAAAGATATTTTAAATCAAAGAATTGCAAAAAAACTGTATGAAGAATTCGAAAAAGGAAATAGTAATATTAATGGAATTTTAGATAACTTAAATGAAGAAGAACAAAGCCATGTTACTGAAATTATGGCAGATGATTATGAAATTCAGGATATGGAAAAAGCAATTGATGATGTTATACGGAGGATATAAAAAAGAAAAATTAAATGCAAGAAAAATGCAAATTTTATCATTACTAGATGAAGAAATACCAAGTGATGAGAAAAAAGAATTAGAAAAAGAGCTAAGTGAATTAATTATTCAATTAGCAAAAATAAAATAGGAGTGAATCAAAATGCCAAGAAAGAAAAAAGAAGAAGTTTCAAAAGCTAATGCAGAAGTAAAAGAAGTAAAGACAGAAAAAATAACTAAAACAGAAAAAAATATAAAAAAAGCAAAATCAGAAAAGAAAGAAGAAACTGTAGATAAAAAACCACAAAAAGCAAAAGTAGAAGAAAATTTAAAGCCTGAAAAGGAAGAAAAAAAATTAAAGAATGAAAAAGAAAAAAAAGAAATTAAAAAAGAGGAAATGCCTAAAAGTGAGCAAAAAATAGAAGAAAAAGAAGAAACAGTAGAAGTAGAGAAAAAAGTTGATGAAGATGATATAAAAAATACAACTGTACAAAAACTTTTAAAAGAAGTAAAAGAAAAAGGCAAAATAACATATGAAGATTTAGCAAAGCAATTAGATGATGTAAATCCAGATCAAATGGATTCTGTTTTTGATGCTTTTGAAGAAATTGGTGTTGACTTAATTGAAGATGACTTTGATGAAGAACCTGATATAGAAGACTTAAAAGAAGTAGAAGACTTAGCAGTAGAAGATTTTACAGATAGTAGTTTTGAAGGAATTAATGTAGATGACCCAGTGCGTATGTATTTAAGGGAAATAGGAAGAATTCCATTATTAGCTTATGAACAAGAACTAGAATTGGCAAAAAAGATTCTAAAAGGAGATGAAGATGCAAAACAAAAATTAGCTGAATCTAATTTACGTCTAGTTGTTAGTATTGCAAAACGTTATGTGGGAAGAGGAATGCTATTTTTAGACTTAATTCAAGAGGGAAATATGGGTCTAATGAAAGCAGTTGAAAAATTTGATTATACAAAAGGATTTAAATTTAGTACTTATGCAACTTGGTGGATAAAACAAGCAATAACAAGAGCAATAGCAGACCAAGCAAGAACAATTAGAATACCAGTGCATATGGTAGAAACAATAAATAAGCTAATTAGAACATCAAGACATCTTTTACAACAATTAGGAAGAGAACCATCAACAGAGGAAATTGCAGAAGAAATGGAAATATCAGTAGAAAAAGTTGCAGAAATACAAAAAATTGCACAAGATCCAGTATCCTTGGAAACACCAATTGGCGAAGAAGATGACAGTCATTTAGGAGATTTTATACAAGACGAGGATAGTCCAGCACCTCATGATGCAGCTTCATATACCTTGTTAAGAGAACAATTAGAAGAAGTTATGAATACATTAACACCAAGGGAAGCAAAAGTGCTAAAATTAAGATTTGGATTAGAAGATGGAAAATCAAGAACATTAGAAGAAGTAGGTCGTGAATTTAATGTAACTCGTGAAAGAATTAGACAAATTGAAGCAAAAGCTCTTCGTAAATTAAGACATCCAAGTAGAAGTAAAAAATTAAGAGACTATATGGGGTAATTAACAAAAGAAGCATGTATTTACATGCTTCTTTCACGAAATGGACACAATTATTAAGTATAATAATTCAGAGGTGATAAAATTGATTCAAGATTCTATTTTAGTTGTAGATGATGAAACAAGAATGAGAAAATTGATAAAAGATTTTTTAATGGCAAAAGGACATTCTATATTAGAAGCAGAAGATGGAGAAAAAGCAATACAAGTCTATGAACAAAACCAAAGCAAAATAAAACTAATTTTATTAGATGTGATGATGCCAAAATTAGATGGCTGGTCTGTACTAAGGCAAATTAGGCAAATGAGCAAAACTGTACCGATCGTAATGCTAACAGCTAGAGGAGAAGAACAAGATGAACTATTTGGGTTTGAACTAGGAGTAGATGAATATATATCAAAACCATTTAGTCCAAAAATATTAGTAGCAAGAGTAGAAGCTATTTTAAGAAGAATAGAAGGAGGAGAAAATACCGTAAAGGACTATGGTGGAATTGAAATCAATAAAGAGGGAAGAACAATTTCAATTGATGGAAAACAAATTGAATTGAGTTTAAGAGAATATGAATTATTAACATATTTAGTAGAGAACGAAAATATTGCATTATCAAGAGATAAAATTTTAAATAATGTATGGAATTATGATTATTATGGAGACTCTAGAACGATAGATAGTCATGTAAAAAAATTAAGACATAAACTAGGAAAAAAAGGAAAATATATAAAAACTATTAGAGGTGTAGGCTATAAATTTGAAGTAAAATAAGGAAAGAAAAAATATGGGAAAGTATATATCAAAAATAAAGAACTTAAATAAATCTGTTAAAATAAAGTTATTTTTAACATTATGTGTTGCTGTATTGTGTATTATATTTTTTCTAATTATTCTAAATAGTTTTGCATTAGAAAAATTTTATTTATATTCAAAACAAAAAACTTTAAAAGACATATATTATCAACTAAATAATTATTATAATGGGAAAGATCCAGAATTAGATTTAGAATCAGAATTAGAGAAGATTGAAATTCAGAATAATTTTGACATTAGAATAACAGATGAAGATAATATGTATATATATAATTCAAATAATAATTTTTCTCCAATATATAAAGATAATATGGGTGAACTAGTAGAAAATACAGAAAATTTTATAATTGTAAGACAAAAAGACTTTAGAAATGGATTAACATATGTTATACTTTCTGGTAAATTTGATAATGGATATCATTTACATATAGGAATACCAGTAACGTCAATTCAAGACAGTGTACGTATTTCAAATCATTTTCTATTATTAATGGCAGGATTTACTATTATAATATCAGCTATACTAGTATCGGTTATCTCCAAAAAATTTACAGAACCAATACTAGAATTAAATAAGATTGCTACAGAAATGGCAAACTTAGATTTTAGTCATAAATATAGAATCAAAGATGCAGATGACGAGATAGATAATTTAGGAAAAAGTATTAATACAATGTCAGATACATTAGAAGAAACAATAAAACAATTACGAAACACAAATATAGAATTAGAAAAAGATATAGAAGAAAAATCTAAAATTGATGAAATGAGAAAAAGTTTTATTTCTGATGTATCTCATGAATTGAAAACTCCAATTGCACTAATACAAGGATATAGTGAGGGATTATTAGAAAATGTAAATTCAGATGAAGAAAGTAGAAAATTTTATGCAGAAGTTATTCTAGATGAAACAAACAAAATGGATAGATTAGTAAAGCAACTGTTAGAATTAATGAAACTTGAATATGGAAAAAGAGAATTTAATAATAAGACATTTAACATTGTAGAAGTAGAGCAAGAAGTAATTAGAAATTCAAAAGTACTATTAGATGAAGCAAATGTAGAAGTCTTACTAAAGACAAACAAAGAAACTTTAGTATTTGCAGATGATTTCTTTATTGAGCAAGTTATAACAAACTACTTGACAAATGCTATTAAAAATGTGAAAGAGGTTAATAATGGGAAAGAAATATATATAGAAAATGAGATATCAAAAGATAAAGTACGTATAAAAGTATTTAATACAGGAGAAAATATTGCAAAAGAAGATATAGAAAATATATGGAAGCGTTTCTATAAGGCAGATAAATCAAGAAACAGAGAAAGTCGGAGGTAGTGGAATAGGATTAGCCTTTGTTAAAGCAATAATGAGCCATTATAATAATGAATACGGCGTAATTAATCATAAAGATGGTGTAGAATTTTATTTTGATTTAGATAAAGGAGAGAAGGAGTAACTTTTCTCCTTTGTCGAACTTTGTCAGAATTTGCGATGAAAAGTATGCTGTGAAGACTTGAAAAATTAGTTTTTTTGTGTTAGTATAAATTTATTCTATTTTTAAAATCTATTTATTTTTATTCGAAAAAATTTCCAAAAACAAGAAAAATAATAAAAAAAGAAGATTTTTTAAGCAAAAGCACATATTTACTTGTAAATAAAATTTGACTTATAAGAAAAAACAATATAAAATATGAAAGGAGATGTAAAATAAATTTATGACAAAAACATATCAACCCTATGATAAAATATTTAGAAAAGTTTTATTTAACAAAGCCCAAGCAGTTGGGCTAATCAATCAATATTTCAATTTGAAAAATAAAATAAAAGAGGAGGACTTAGAAAGATATATTTGTAAATTCATAAATTCACAATTTCAAAATAGAGAATCAGATACTCTATACAAACTAAAAAATAGTAATGTTTTCTTTTTAGTGGAACATCAATCAAAAATAGATTACAATATGGCACAAAGAATTGCAGAATATCAAATTGAAATTATAAAACTAGAAAATCCAAAAAAGGAAAACAAAAAAACTACAGTTGTACCACTTGTTATACCAATAGTAATATATACAAACAATAAAACTAAATGGAATGCAGTACAAAGCATTGAAGAAATGCAAGAGACATTTCATAATTATAAAAATCAAAAAATTGGGAAATATGATATATTAGATATAAATAATTTTGATATACAGAAACTTTTGCACAATAATCTTTTTACATTAAGAATATTAGGATTAGAAAAGGCAAAAAATAAAGAGGAATTAGATAATATATTTCAGTACATATTGTATACTGAAAAAGACATACAAAATATTAAGATTTTAAAGGAAATAGCATATTACGTATATGATACGGTTTTAGAAAATGAGGAAGTAAAGAAAAAATTTGAAGAATTTGAGGAGGAAAAAAGTATGAGCTTTATTGACATATTATTAGAAGAAAAACAAAATTGGAAAGATGAAGCAAGAAGAGAGGGACTAGAAGAAGGAAAGCGAGAAGGAAGACAAAAAGGGATACAAGAAGGGATACAAGAAGGAAGGCAAGAAGGAATATATGAAATAATTATAAAAATGTTAAAAAAAGAATTTAATGAAAAAACAATAATAGAATTAACAAATATAAAGCAAGAAGAATTAAATAAATTAAAAAAAATTGCAAACATAGAAAATAAATAATATAGAGAAGTCGAATTTTGTCAAAATTTGCGATGAAAAGTGCTTTACAAAAATGCTTTTTTGTGATATTATGTTACCATGAGGTTTTAGCCATATGGATTTTAATCTTAAAAATTTTTTTCGAAAAAATTAATTCTTTTCAATTTCCAAAAAAGAAAACAATTTTATAAGGCAGGTGAGGCATATGTATGTATAGATTATATACAACTAAATATATCAATGCTATTAGTTTAGTGTGCACAATTATTATTTTTTCACTAATTTGCTTTATAAATATACAAATTAGAGATATGAGAATAAACAATCTTTTTTCTATAGGACAAAAAGATTTAATAAAAGTACAATTTAATAATAGTGAAAAAACTAATACAGAAAAAGAGAAAATAATAAAAGAGAATAAATGGACATTAAAAATACCAGTAATTTCATTAGAAGCTAGCATTGAAGAAGGAACAACAGAAGAAATATTAAATGGAAGTATAGGGCATTTTGAAGAAACTAGCAAAACAAATGGTAATATTGGATTAGCAGCACACAACAGAGGTTATGCTGTCAATTATTTTGCAGACATAAAGAATTTAAAGGATGGAGATATCATTCAATATCAGTACAAAAATTTTAGTAAAGATTATACTGTCACCAGTAATACCATTATAAAAGATACAGATTGGACAAAACTAGAAAAGACCGAAGAAAATACAATTACACTAATAACTTGTATTGAGAATGAACCAGAATTTAGAAGATGTGTAATAGGAAAAGAAAAAATATAGAAGAGAAAAGGAGAAATATGTGAAAGAAAAAGTAAAAAAAATAGTAAAAAGAATATCAATTATTATGATTATACTAATATTTGACGTATTAACAGTAGTAACTACTTGTCAAACATTTCCAGATATAGAAGTACCATTAAATTATAGAGGAAGTTGTGGTGAACTATTAAAATATAAAGGAGAAATTGTCGACACGAACTATGTTTATTATACTACAAAAATACACTATTTACCCACATATTGTTTAGATATAACCAAACAGGGAGTAGATGGTCAAACTATTTATGGAATAAAAGAAAAAGACTATATCAAAGATGAAAAATTATGGAGATATATTATAAATGGATTTCCATATAAAACGATAGAAGAATTAGGATGTCAAACAATAGAAGAGGCGTATATGGCAACTCAACAGGCAATTTATTGCTATTTATATGGATATGATTTAAAAGACTTTGAAGCTATAGGAGAAGCAGGAGAAAGAACTTTAAATGCATTGAAAAAAATTGTTCAAAATGCAAAAGTATCTACTGAAAAACGTCCAGAAAATGTAATTACAATAGAAGAAACTCAAGAAGAATTTGAAGTAGATTCTATAGATGATAATTATATTTCAAAAACATATCAAGTAACATCAGAAAGTTATGTATTAGGATATGTAGCATTTTTTGCAAATAACGAAAAAAATATATGTAAAATAACAGATGAAAATAATGTTCCAAAAGCTGAGTTCAAAGAAAATGAGAAATTTAAAGTGCTAATACCAAAAGAATACATAAATCAAGAAATAAAATTCGAGTTATATGTAAATGCAACAATATACTCTAAAGCAATTATAGAAGGAGTACCAGATGATCCACTATATCAGAAATATGCAATGACAGCAACAGCAGAAGAAGTAGTAAGTCAATCAAAAGAGGATGAATATCCAAAGCCAAAGGAAGAAATAAAGGAAACTCCGAAAGAAGAGCAAAAAGAAGAAGTAAATGAAACTCCAAAAGAAGAGCAAAAAGAAGAAGTAAATGAACATCAAAAAGAAAAAACAGAAGAACAAACAAAAAAATTACCTGTAACAGGAATGTAAAAAAAAGAGCAATTACATAATAACCAAAAGTAATTGCTTTTTAGGCTGTTTTTTCTAGAAATATATTGAAAAAAAAAAAGAAAACATATATAATAAAACAAGCAAAATAACACATACTAAAAAACAAGGAGAGGTATATTAATGGAATTTCTGATACTACTTATACTAATTTTGGTTAATGCATTTTTTGCAGCAAGTGAAATAGCTTTTATTTCCTTAAATGACGCCAAAATTGAGAGATTGGCAAAAGAAGGAGACAAAAAAGCAAAGCATATAGAAAAAATGTTAAAAAATCCAAGCCGTTTTTTAGCAACAATACAAATAGGAATTACATTAGCAGGATTTTTATCAAGTGCATTTGCATCAGATGCATTCGCATCAGAACTAGCACCAGTACTATATAAATTAATACCAATCTTTAGTGTAGGTGTTTGGAATACAATCTCTATCATATTGATAACAGTTATATTATCATTTTTTACTCTAGTTTTTGGAGAACTTGTACCAAAACGTTTAGCAATGAAAAACTATGAAAAAATTTCATTTGCAACAATTGGATTGATAAGAACATTATCGATTATAACATCTCCATTTGTTAGATTTTTAACATTTTCTACAAATAAAATTTCAAAATTATTTGGTGTGGATGAACATGAAGAAGAAACAGTTACAGAAGAAGAAATAAAAATGATGATTGATCAGGGCGAAGAAAAAGGAACAATAGAAGAAGAAGAAAAAGAACTATTGAACAATGTGTTTGAATTTGATGATATTACAGTATCAGAAATTATGACACACCGCAAGGACATATTCGCTGTAGATATTAGTACAGATATTGAAGAACTAATGCAAATAATTTCAAAAGAAGATTATAAATATAGTAGAATTCCGGTATATGACGAAACAATTGATGAGATAAAAGGAATTTTATATATTAAAGATATTTTAAAAAACATAGGTAAAAAGACCTTTAGAATGAAAAATATTATTCATGAGCCATACTTTGTACCACAAACTAAAATGATAAACGACTTATTCCGTGAAATGCAAAAACATAAGACACAAATGGCAATTATTTTAGATGAATATGGTGGTACAGCTGGATTGATTACAATGGAGGATATCTTAGAAGAACTAGTTGGAGAAATCTATGACGAATATGACGAAGAAGAAATTGAATATGAAAAAATAGATGAAACAACATATATTTTATCAGGAAATATGACAATCTATGATGTAAATAAATTATTAAATGCAGAAATCCCAGAAGGAGATTATGATACAATATCAGGATTTTTGCAAGACGAGCTAGACAGAATTCCAAAAGAAGAAGAAAATCCTACTATAGAAACTAAAAAAGTAACTTATAAAATTGAGGAATATGAAGATAATAGAATATTAAAAATAAAAGCATGTAAAAATCAGTAAGAAATAAAGAAGGGAATGAATAAAATATGAAAAAAAGAGTCATAACTGCAACAATAATTATAATAATTTTAGCAATTATAGCTACTGCTGTATATTTTATATTCCAACAGAAAAATAAAAAAGATAGAGATTATGAAATTGAAAAAATTGAAGATTATAAATATTTTGTATCTAAATTAGCAGAAGAACAAAAATATGGAGTAATTGATACACAAGGTAATATATTAGTTCCAGAAGAATATGATGCAGTAAATATTCCAAATCCTTCCAAACCTATATTTGTGTGTAATTTAGGAGATAAAAATATAGTGTTCAATGAAAAAGGTGAACAAATATATAAACAATATGAAAACGTTGAAGTATTACAGTTAAAAAATATTTCAAGTGACTTGTTATATGAAAAATCAATTGTGAAATATAAAAAAGATGGTAAATATGGAATTATTAGTTTAGACGGAAAAGAAATTACAAAACCAATATATGATGAAATTGATACACTCCAATATAAAGAAGGAGAACTAATAGTCAAAAAAGATGGAAAATACGGAGTTATTAATTTAAAAGGTTATGAATTAGTGGAAGCTTTATATGATCAAATATCTGCAGATGCATTTTTTGAAGAAAATGAAAAATATTATAATGATGGATATATCATAGCTAATAAGACGGAAAGTGGATATCGCTATGGATATGTATCATATGAAGGAGAAGAAAAGTTAGAAACTATATATAATGATATGCAACGAATACAAGATATAGGAGACAAAGATAATGTATATTTATTAGTAGCACAAAAGGGAAGATATGGAGTATTTAAAAATGAAAAAGAACTAATTAAGCCAGAATATCAATCTATAAGTTTTGATGATAACAATGAAATTTTTGTAGTACAGCAGGGGAAAAAATATGGAGTTATTGATAAAGAAGGAAAACAAATAATAGATTGTAAATTTGAACAAATAGATGTAAAAGGAATTTATATATATGCACAAAATGAAGAGAATACTGAGGTATATGATGCAAAAGGAAACTTAACAAATATGTCTGCTGATACTACAATTGTTACTATTCCAGAAAAAAAAGAATACACAATACGTATTAAAACACTAGATGGAAACACAACATATCAAATATGTAAAGGTGAACAAGCAATTACGCAAGAATATAAGTATATAGCATATTTAGAAGATGATTTATTTATAGCATCTAAAGAAGGAAAAAAATTAGGAATAATTGATGCAGAAGATAATGCAAAAACAGAATTCAAATATGCATTAATTCAAGTAATACCAAATACTAAATTAATTCAAATGAGCACTGATGATATGTTAGAAATTACAAACGATAAGGCGCAAAATATTGCAAATTTAGAAAAAGGAAACATTGTAGAAAATGATGAATATATTATTCTTTATAATGAAACATCAAAAAAATATTTGACATTAGAGGGAAAAATATTAACTAATAAAGAAATTTTCTCAGATAATGAATTGTTTGCCAAAGAAAAAGATGGTAAATGGGGATTTGAAGACAAATCAGGAAATATGATAGTAGAAGCAACTTATGACAAAGTGACAGAATTTAATAAATATGGATTTGCAGGCATTTTAAAAGGTGAAAAGTGGGGAATAATAAAACAAGATGGAAAAGTTTTACTTGAGCCAGAACAAAGCAATATTACCTCGATTCAAGAACCAGAATTTATAGGAGAATACCATAAAATGCAATTTAGTTCTGGAAAGATTTATTATACTAAATAATCATTTATATTTGAAAGGAATGAAAACTGTAATGAAAGTAGGAATTGCATTAGCAGGTGGAGGAATTAGAGGAATTGCACATGTAGGAGTATTAAAAGCTTTAGAAGAAAATGAAATTAAAATAGATATTATAGGGGGAACAAGTTCAGGAAGTATGGTGGCGACACTATATGCTCTGGGCTTTTCTCCTTATTATATTTATGTTTTATTTAAAAGATATGCAAAACAAATGCTAAGTGTGGACACAATGCCGATTATTAATACGATTGGTAATTTCATAGCAAACAAAAAACTTGAAGTTTGTGGCTTTAATTCAGGAAAAATAATAGAAGAAGCATATAACCAGATAGGATTAAAAAAGGGGATAAGAAAGATAGCGGACCTTGAAAAGCCAATCGTTATACCGGCAGTTGATATAAATGAAGCAAAGGAATATATATTTACAAATAGTAAAAACAGTGAAAAACAATATATTTCAGATATCTCAATAGGTAAAGCAGTTAGAGCAAGTAGTAGTTTACCTGGATATTTTTGCCCTTGTGATTTTCAAGGACATAAATTTCTAGATGGAGGAATTTTAGACAATGTACCTGCTAGAGAAGTAAAAAAGCAAGGAGCAGATAAAGTTATTAGTATTAACTTCAAAGCAGATTATATTGATGAAAACAGTAATTTTTTAGATATTTCTATGCGTACAATTGATATAATGGCAAGCAAAATTTCAAAAGAAGGTATCAAAGATAGTGATTTTATTTTGACAGTAGATACAGAAGAGACAGGATTATTAGATATAGAGAAAATAGACAGCTGTTATAACTTGGGATATAAAACTGCTATGCAAAATATGGAAAAAATAAAGTCTATTTTAAGGTAAAACTGCATATATTATATACAAGGCAATACTAGAAACTAAAGCCTTGGAAAGGAATATAGCAGTATGAATATAAAATATTTTGATAATAGTGCAACAACGAGAGTAAAAGAAGCAGTGTTAGAAGAAATGTTCCCATATTTAAGTTTAGAATATGGAAATCCATCTTCAATATATGGATTAGGCAGAAAAGCCAAAAGAGCAATTGAAGAAGCAAGAGAAAGAGTAGCAAAATTGTTGAATTGTAAGCCTAATGAGATAATTTTTACAAGCTGTGGATCTGAAAGTGATAATATGGCACTAAAAGGAATGGCACTCTTGCAAAAAGAAAAAAATACAGGAAGAAATCATATTATTACATCTGGTATTGAACATCCGGCAATTTTGAATTCCTGTCATAGCTTAGAAAAGCAAGGATTTAATGTTACGTATTTAGATGTAAATGAGCAAGGCTTTGTAAATATAGAAAATTTGATAAATAGTATATCAGATAAAACATTTCTTATAACTATTATGTTTGCAAATAATGAAATAGGAACAATTCAGCCAATTAAAGAAATAGCACGGAATCGCACATTCAAAAAATATTGTATTCCATACAGATGCAGTTCAAGCTGTTCGGAAATGTTCCAATAAATGTTAAAGAAATGGGAATAGATATGCTATCACTTTCTGGACATAAACTATATGCACCAAAAGGTATAGGAGCATTATATGTAAAAGAAGGTATTGAATTATATAAATTTTTAGATGGAGGACATCAAGAAAGAGACAAAAGAGCAGGCACAGAAAATGTTGCTGAAATTGTAGCATTAGGAAAAGCTTGCGAGTTAGCTGAAAGAGATATGGAAAACTATGTAAAAAAACTAAAACAAATGAGAGATTTCTTTTTTGAACAAATAAGAAAAAAATTCCCTGAATGTCATATAAATGGAAGTTTAGAAAATAGATTGCCAGGAAATTGCAATGTTTGTTTTCCAAATGTTGACTCAGGAGAATTATTATTAAAATTAGATGCAGAAGGAATCTGCGCATCAGGAGGCTCAGCGTGTTCTTCAGGAAGTAGTGCTCCATCACATGTATTATCAGCAATTGGAGTTCCACCAGAACTAGCATCAGGAGCATTAAGAGTTACTTTTGGTGATTTTAATACTATAAAAGATGTGGAATATCTGATAGAGAAGCTAGAGCACATTTTATCCCATCAATAGCTGCTGTCATGATTCCACCAGCATAACCAGCACCTTCACCACAAGGATAAATACCATTGACATTACTTGTAAAATGTTCATTTCGTATAATTTTGACAGGGGAAGAACTTCTTGTTTCAACTCCTGTTAATATGCTATCAGGATTATCAAATCCTGATAATTTTGTTCCAAAATATGGAATAGCCTGTTTTAATGTTTCAGAAACAAAATCAGGTAAAATATTATTGAGATTGCAAAGCGTAATTCCTGGTTTATAACTTGGCTTCACTTTTCCAATAAATGTAGAAGCAGTATTTTTTAAAAAATCACCTACACGTTGAACAGGTGCATAATAATTAGAGCCACCTAACATAAATGCTTTCAATTCTAAATCTTTTTGAAAATCAATTCCAGCTAAAGGAGAATCTGATGCAAAATCTGAAGGTGTGACATTAACTAAAATAGCACTATTGGAATTTATACCATCACGTAAAAAGGTACTCATACCATTTGTAACAATGGTATTTTTTTCACTAGAAGAAGCTATTACTGTTCCACCTGGACACATACAAAAAGTATAGCAAGAACGATTGCTATTAGGAGAATGATATGCCAGTTTATAATCAGCAGGTGGTAGATGTAATTTTGTAATAGTACCATATTGTGCAGTATCGATATCTTGTTTTAGATGTTCAATTCGTAGTCCAACAGAAAAATTCTTAGGTTCTAGAAAAATTCCTTTATCATAGAGTTTATAAAATGTATCTCTACTACTATGACCAATTGCTAATATAAGAGTATCGGTATTTAACTCGAAAGTTTCTTTTGTAATCACATTTTCAAAAATAACACTTTTAAGACTATTATTATTAGTCTTAAAATCAATAAATTTATGATTAAAAAGAATAGTACCACCATGAGATAAAATATATTCTCTCATATTTTTTAAAATAGTTATCAAATAATCTGTTCCAATATGAGGCTTAGAATTATACAAAATTTCTTTTGGAGCTCCAAATTTAACAAAAGTTTCTAATACAGTTTGACAAAATGGAGAATTTATATTGGTAGTCAACTTGCCATCGGAAAAAGTACCAGCACCACCCTCACCAAATTGAATATTGGAAAGTGGATTTAAGATACCTGATTTAGTAAATTGAGAAATATCTTTTTGACGTTCTTCTACAGGTTTTCCTTGCTCAATAATAACAGGCAAAACACCATTTTCGATAAATGCTAAGCTACAAAAAAGTCCTGCAGGTCCGCATCCTATTATAACTGGTCTTGCATTTTTATTGGGTGAAATATTTAATTTTAAAGAAGGGATATCTTCCCTTTTTATAACTTGAACATTTTTTATTTTGCTATATCTTTTCTCTTGCTTAATTTCTATGTCCACAATATACACATAATGAACATCTTCTTTATTACGTGCATCAATAGACTTTCTGATAATTTTCCAATCTTGTATATCAGAAATAATCATATTGTATTTTTTGCAAATTTCTTGTTTCAATTCATTTTCAGTTAAATCTTTTCTAATTTTAATTGTAATTCTTAACATAAATTTTCTCCTTACAAAAATTTTAACACAATTATATTTATTGTGCAAGAAATAAAATTTTATAAAATACTTCCTATTTTTCATAATATGATATATAATAATACATATAAAAATTAAGGGGAAAAATATGAAAAAACTAAGAAATCAAATATTGAAAATATTTTTAATATTTTTCATCGGAAGTATTTTTGGATTTTTTATAGAAATTGTATATGGATTACTAATGGATAAAATGTTAGTTTTTAGAAAAGGACTAATATATGGACCATTTATACAAGTATATGGAGTTGGAGCTGTTGCATATTATTTATTAATTTGTAAAGTCAAAAATCCAATTAAATTATTTTTTACTGGTATGATTATAGGGGGGATTCTGGAATATACTTTTTCATTTTTACAAGAAGTTATTTTTGGAACAATTTCTTGGGATTATTCAGGAATGATACTAGATATAAATGGAAGGACTTCACTACTATATTGTTTCTTTTGGGGATTAATAAGTGTAGTATATTTGAAACTAGTATTTCCTTGGGTAGATAAATTAGATATTTTAATAGAAAATAAATTTGCAAGATTTGTTATATATGGATTACTGGTATTTATGATATTTGATATTGTAATATCTTGTATTGCTGGAATGAGGCAAGATGCTAGAAAAAATCAAATTCCACCTAGAAACAAAGTAGAGACATTTATAGACAATCATTATCCAGATGAAGTAATGGACAAAGTATATGTAAATAAAAAAGAAATGTAGAAAATAATTTGTACAAAAATCAAAAAAGTCTAGTCAAACATATAAAAAGGCTAGACTTTTTATGTAAAATGATATATAATAGCGTATGCTAGAAATTTATAACTAGAAAGAAGGAGGATTCTATTATGAAAAAAGAAAATGGCAATTGCCTCTTCCTTTATGGTGGAGGACTGGTTGATTCTGCAAATTGTTTTTTGCGGACAATCATGGACGAAGTGAAGAAAAAGAATATCTTTAACCACATATATGTTGGTAGATATTCTTTTGAGGCACTACTGGAAAAACGTTTCATTATGGAATGGACACCTGAATTAAAAGCAACTGTTGAGCAAGCTCACGGAGGATATTTCGGCACTTGCAGAGGTGTAGATTTAACAAAGCCTGAGCTTCAAGCAAATGCAATCGAACAATGCAAAGCTAGAAATATCAAGTGGGTGTTTGTAGCAGGGGGAGATGGTTCTTCTAGACAAGTTGCAGAGATTGCAGAAGGATTTAAGGAAAAAGGTATTATGATGTCATTTATTATGCCTTGCACTGTTGACGGAATTGAGGGTGGTGCAGCATTAGGAATTGACATGGCAGTAAAAACATATGTAGGCTTAATCAATAATTTTGCTAATGCAACTTTGTGTACTCGGGATAATATGAAGTTTTCTGTTTCCGCAATTGTGTTGCAAGGAAGAAACAGAGACGACTTATTGGCTTATGTTCTCAAAAAAATTGTGTCAGGACCTGTTGCAGGCTTAGACCAGCAGTTTATCGACATCTTTGCAATCCCTGCTAATTATGAATGGGATAAAGAAAGATTGGTAAAAAAAGTTGAAAGCTCAGAAAAGCCGGTGTTACTTCTAATAAGTGAAGGAGCAACACTACCAAAAGCAGAATTGCATGAAACCTTTGCAAACAAAAAGGTACGTATATATTCTGTTGGACACTTGGCACAGGTAAATGGAAGCACAACACCAGAGGATATAGAGGGGATTAAAAAACTGGTAGAAAGATTAATACCGGCTCTTGAAAATGGAATCACAAAAGATGAGCCGTTTTCATTAGTGGTAGAGCATGATTTTTCATCAGTTCGCGTAGAAAAAATTGATTATTATGCAAAACTTAATCCTCGCGAAGGTCAGCATCCGACCCTTAAGCCATCATTAGAAACATTGCTTAAGATGTATTTGCCATAATGTAAATCCAAAGCCATAACAAAGAGGGAACTTTAAACTTCAAATGAAGTTATAGTTCCCCTTTTAAAATAATAAAATTTTGTAATAAAATGAAATAATAGGGAAGATCAAATGATAAAATAAGAATGTGTGAAGAAAAATATTCAGATAGTAATATTACTGCAAAAACACTAAAATATGCTGAAGAAAATCAGGATAAAATAATATCAGCTATAGAAAAGGAAAAGAATGTAAGGATAGAAAAAAAGTCAAATGCCAGAAATGAAAAATAGGAGTATAGATATAAATAAAGTCTATTTTTTCTAAGAGAGATTTTTTGCTAGTTCTAATCATAACCTTATACGAATACAATTAAACAAAAGTATTCATATGGGGGTTTGCTTTATGAAGAATATATCAATTGAAGACCGTGCTATAGACTTAGCACACTATATAATAGATTCAAAAGATACAGTAAGAGGAGCGGCAAAAAAATTTGGGATTTCTAAAAGCACAGTACATAAAGACGTTTCAGAAAGACTAAAAAAAATAAATCCAAAATTAGCAAAAGATGTAAGAGAAATACTAGACGAGAATAAAGCAGAAAGACATATAAGAGGAGGTATGGCAACCAAATTAAAATATAGCAATTTACATATGGCAAAAAAATAAGGTTTGGAAAATCCAAACCTTTTATGCTTCAATAACACTTTTTTTCTTTTTTGTTTCTACAGGAGGTGGAATTAGAGGACTATAAGAAGTCCCATCAAAAACATCAACCTCAACTGTTCTTGTTAAAATATCAGTATAACTATAAGTATCATTGCTAGTCTTTTCTTTAAATCTTACTGTAAAAACAGAAGGATATACTTTTTCTATAGTAGCTTCTTTTTCAAAGGCTTTACTTCTACCTAAAGAACCTTTTACTATTATCTTTTGACCCACTTTTTCTAAGATGTCAGTTTTAAGATTTGCAATATCGCTTTTACAAATCATGTCATCACCTACTCTCTTAAGATAAGTGAATTATAGCATTTTTGGTATAAAAAGTCAAAAGATGTAGAAGAAAGTAAAAACTGCAAAAATCAGTAGTATCAATGATTACGTAAGACGAAGACAACAATATTACATTTAGATTACAACTTTGTTACAACTTTGTAACAATATGATTTAATTTACCATTTGCGCCTATTCCATCAACACCTCTTTTTCCATCACGGAGTTCACTAACTAAATCTTCAATTGTTATATATTTATAATTTTCTGTGAGAGCAACCTTTTCAGCTATAACAATAGGATCTAAAAAGTCAATTAAAATTCTAGCAGGAGAAGAAGCAAAATTGGCACCAGCTGAAATAAGTGCTTCAAAATAACTCTGGCAAGCACCAGCAAAAATAACAGTATTTTTGTGATAATCTGCATCATAACGTCTAGCTTCTCTTACAGTTTGAATAAAATGTCTTGAATTTCTATAATTATATATATCATGATAACCAACATTGCTCTTTATCATACCATCATGTCCTGTAATAATAAGAATATCAGGAGAATAAGCTTCCAATAAAGAATATACAACTTGAGGTTGCTTATATTCTGGAATATTTTTAACAACTGCATTTAAACCAAGTTTTTTATAATAATAGTAGGATTTTGTGGAATATTTTTTATCACCATCTAAATGTAATATTTTACCTGGGATAGATTCCTCTTTTACAGTTCTATTTTGTATTTTAGATGTTAATATTTCATCAATTTTATTATCAACTTTTTCATCAAATTTAGATAATTCCTCTTTTATGGCTTTTTGATTAACAATTTCTAAATCTTTAATAGGACTATCTGCTTCAAATCTTTCAATTAGCCCATGAAGTAAAGCAATATCTTCTTTATCTGTCTTTATAATTTTCATTACGCAAAAAATCACATCTTTATTATGTGATTTTCTAACCACAAAGCTACCTTTCTTTATTTGTTTCATATTACCACCTCAAAATATAGGCTACTATATTCTATGTAGAAAATTGTCGAAAAGTGCTAACTTTATATTTTAATGAATAAATCAAGGAAGTGGACATATATATGTATAAAGAAAAATATTAAGGAGGTTAATTATGATGAATATAGCAAAAGAAAATCTATGTATTCATAAAATAGTAGCAGAAAAAACAGAAATTGTTTTTGTAGAAGGAGATATGATTGTTCCAGATTCTAAGCCAGATATTTTAAACACAATTTATACAAGTGGAATAGCATCTGTTTATAAACGTGAATTACAAGAAGGAAAAATAAAAATAGATGGAGGTATAACCACATATATAATGTATATGCCAGAAGGAATAGAAGAGGGAATAAGAGGAATTAATACAACATTAGATTTTTCTCAAAATATTGATATAGAAAATGTTACATCAGATATGCAGGTATGTTTATCAACAACTGTAAAAAGTGTTGAAGCTAAAGTTATAAATGGAAGAAAGATAGGAATAAAGGTAGCATTAGAGATAAGTATAAAAGTATTTGCCAAAGAGGAAATAGAAGTTGTAAATGATATTACTGAACAAGAAGATATACAAATATTAAAAGATAATTTTGCAATGAATTCATTGATAGGAACGGGAAGTACGAAAATTTATGCAAAAGATACAATTCAAATAGATAATATTGACCAATTAGCAGAAATATTAAAAGTTTCAACAAATGTAATAGAAAAAGATGTAAAAATCAGCTATAATAAAGTATTAACAAAAGCAGAATCAGAAATAAAAATATTATACTTGACAGAAGATAATCGTATAGGAATGGTAAATCAAAAAATACCAATTGTAGGATTTATAGATATTCCAAATGTTTCAGAAAATAATACATATGATGTTTGCTATGAATTAAGAAATGTGATAGTTAAACCAAATGCACAAGAAGAACATTCTATTTATGTAGAAATGGAATATGAAGTAAGTTGCAATGTATATGAAGAAAAGAATATCAATTTAATACAAGATTTATATAGACCAGATATGATATATAAAATTGAAAGAACGTCAGTATTAACAATGAGCGATAAAAAATCTATAAAGCAAACAAAAACAATACAAGAAACAATAAACTTAAGTGAAATAGATGGGAAAAAATTACTTGATGTTGATTCACAAATATTATTACAAAAAGAAACGAAAATCAATTCAAAAATTTTATATGAAATGGAATTAAAAATGCATTTTCTATTTTTAGGAAATAATATGCAAGTATCTGAAAGAGAAGCAACTGTGCCTTTTGAATATGTAGTAGAAAATATAGAGAGAGGAGAAACTTTAAACACACAAAATGACTTTGAAATTATAGCACAAGACTTTGTGATTCAAGATGGTGGAAATATAGCATGTCGTATAAATATGAATGTTCAAACAGATATGTATAGAAATGCAAATGCAAGTTTAATTTGTTCAGTAGAAGAAGATAGAGAAAGAGAAGAACAAGACTATAGTATAGTAATATATATTGTAAAAAAAGGAGACACGTTGTGGAATATTGCAAAAGAGTTTGGCAGTACAGTAGATAATATTGTTAAAGTGAATAATATAGAAGATCAAAATCAATTACAAATTGGGCAAAAGTTATATATTCCAAAATATGTAAGAATGCAAGTAGGTAACTATGCATAAGATTTATTCAAGATTTCGTTTTCGAATACCAAAAATTCGTAAAATATCAATATCACCAAACATTTCAAAAATACGAAATAGTGGACTTCCAAAAGGAGGTCCACTTATAAAAATGATAGCTATTTTGGTAGTTGCATTTTCAACAGCAATACTGATATTAAATGCAATAGAACCAATTTTTAGGACATTATGTGAGGAAAAGGCAAAAGGTATTGCAACAATAGTATCAAATCAGCAAGCTTCAGAAGTGATAAAAAAATATTCATATGAAGATTTATTTTCAATTGAAAGAGATAAAGATGGAAATATTAGAATGGTAAAATCAAATATTATTCCAATGAATGAAATAAGTTCAGATGTACCAAATAGAATTCAAGTAGCAATAAATAATATGGGAAAGGATAATATTCAAATTCCACTTCGGAAGTTTTACAGGAATTAAACTACTTGCAGGAGGAGGACCAAGAATAAATATAAAGGTTGCATCTGCAGGAAGTGTAGAGACAGACTTAAAGAGTGAATTTACAGCAAAAGGTATAAATCAAACACTTCACAGAGTGTATTTACAGGTGAAATGTGAAGTGGTAATTTTAACACCATTTGAAACCATTTCACAAACAATACAAAATCAAGTATTACTTATGGAAAATGTAATAATCGGAAATGTACCAGATACTTACTATAACTTAGAAGGCATGGAAAGTAGTGGAGATACCTTAAACGTACTACAATAATTTGACATTTACATAAAGTAGGAGTATAATAAATATAAGCGTATGCTAATAAAAAAGAGGAGGTTATGAATATGCAACAGTGGGAACTTGAAGCAAAAGCCTCTGATGAGGCCCAACGGTTGTATGAGAAAGAATTTTCTTTTTATAATCCATACACCGTTACAATGGATGACGAGGGTATTCCATTCACACAAAGAAAGGAATATTATCATCTGGTAGAAAGAGAATTGGCTCTTAGAGGTGAAGAAATAAACAGACCTTTCGATGGACCATTTTTCAAAATAACTAAATACCAGAAACAGAAGTAACCGCCTTGCCACCTTACAAGTATTACTTGGAAAGGTGGCTTCTTTTATATAAAAAAATCAGTAATAAAAATATTACTGATTTAAAATATATGAAATTCTATCTCTTACTAAATTGAGGAGCTTTACGAGCCTTCTTAAGACCGTATTTTTTTCTTTCCTTCATACGTGGATCTCTTGTTAAAAATCCATTTTGTTTTAAAACAGGTCTATATTCAGAATTTGCTTCATTTAATGCTCTTGCAATACCATGACGAATAGCTCCAGCTTGACCAGTAAATCCGCCACCTTTTACAGAACAAATAACATCATATTTAGTAGTTGAATTTGTAACTGTTAATGGTTGCTTTACAATTACTTTTAAAGTTTCTAGTCCAAAGAATTTATCAATATCTTCTCCATTTATTGTAATTTTTCCTGAACCTTCTACTAGTCTTACTCTAGCTATAGAAGATTTTCTTCTACCTGTACCATAATATACTATTTTTTCTGATTTTGCCATTTCTATTTAACCTCCCATACTTCTGGTTTTTGTGCTTGATTTTCATGTTCACTACCTGCGTATACTCTTAATTTCTTTAATTGAGCTCTTCCTAGAGAATTATGAGGTAACATACCTTTAATAGCTAACATCATAGCTTTTTCAGGTGATTTTTCAAGCATAACTCTTGCTGGAACTTCTTTCATTCCACCAATATAACCTGAATGATGTCTATATAATTTTTGATCTAACTTATTACCTGTTAATTTTACATCTTTACAATTAATAATAATAACGTGGTCACCTGTATCAATATTAGGTGTAAATGTTGGTTTATGTTTTCCTCTTAATAATTTTGCTGCTTCTGTTGCAACTCTACCTAAAGGTTTTTCAGTTGCGTCAATAATGTACCATTTACTTTCTATTTCACTTTTTTTTGCACTATATGTTGTATTATTCATGGTGATAACACCCTCCTATTTATATATTTTATATGAACTAAATCTTAAGTTACCGGGGAGAAACTATAGATTTAAGTTTCATTTTACTTAATGCTTAACTATTTTATTACAAAATGACTGATTTGTCAATGTTTTTTGGAAAAATTTTCAATAAATACTTGCAAAAATTAAAAAAAGATGATAAAATAGCAATGTTCAAAAAGCATTATATGTAAAGCACAATAAAAGATACTTTGAACGTAATCTCTACTCATCTAGAAATAGGTGGGTTATAATCCAAAGGGAGGTGAGCATAATGAACAAATACGAAAGTGTTATCATTATCAATCCAAATTTAGATGAAGTAGCTGTAAAATCACTACAAGATAAATTTGCCGAATTGATAAATAAGAATGGAAAAGTAGAATCTGTAGAAGAAATGGGCAAAAGAAAACTAGCATATCAAATCAAGAAAAATGAAGAAGGAATATATGTAGTTTTCCATTTTGAAGCAAAACCAGAATTGATTGCTGAGTTAGAAAGAATCTACAGAATTACAGATGACGTATTAAAATTTATCGTTGTCAAAATGGACTAATACATAGTCAAAAAATTAAAATAAAGAAAAGGGACCTTTATTAAAAGTAAAGAAAGGTGATAAAATATGAACAAAGTAATTTTAATGGGAAGATTAACAAGAGATCCAGAAGTAAGATACACTCAAACAAACAATACATTAGTTGCATCTTTTAGCCTTGCAGTAAATAGAAGATTTGCAAGACAAGGAGAAGAAAGACAAGCAGATTTCATAAATATTGTTGCTTGGAGTAAAACAGGAGAATTTTGTAGTAAATACTTTAAAAAAGGTCAACAAGTAGGTATAATCGGAAGAATCCAAACAAGAAATTGGGATGATGACCAAGGTGTAAAACATTATATAACAGAAGTTGTTGCAGAAGAAGCATATTTTGCAGATAGTAAAAGAGAAGGAGATGCTGGAAATGTAGCATTTGATAATGCCTTCGGAGAAACAACACCTGGAAATATGGGATCAGACTTTGAGGTAACATCTTCAACCGATGATTTACCATTCTAAAACCGGAAGGGGGAAAGAAAAATGGCAGATAAAAAACAAAATAAAAGAAATAACAATAAAAACTATGATGAGGATTACAATCCAAGATTTAGAAAACAAAGAAAAAAAGTTTGTGTTTTATGTAGTGACAAAAACTTTGAATTAGATTACAAAAATCCAGAGCAATTAAAGAAATTTGTAAATGATAAAGGAAAAATATTACCAAGAAGAACAACTGGAGCTTGTAGCAAACATCAAAGAGATATCACAACAGCTGTAAAAAGAGCAAGACATATTGCGATTTTGCCTTATACACAGAACTAAAAATAATATTTAAAGAGCAAAAACTTGAAAATCAAGGTATTTGCTCTTTTTTGATATGGAAAAAGCAGGCACTTTAATATAAGTACCTGCTTTTAAGTGAAAGCCTAAAACTTCAAAAATCTTATAAAGCTTTAAACTCTAACCTAGGGCCATGAGAATCTACATCAGGAGGTACACAATAGAATTTCCTTACTGTAGTCTCGTTTTTAATTAGCAAGCGATTAAAAGCACAGGCTTCCTTTCCATAAAATCCATCATCCCAATCAATAGCTTCTTTAGAATTTTTGTATGGAATACGAAGACCAAAACCAAGAGTTAAAGATGGTCTGGAATCATGGATTCCATCAGTAAAATGAAGTTCCAAATGTTTTACTTCTCTTACAGTAATTCTAGCATAGAAATCTCTTGCAAGAAGTAAATTGAAAATTTTAACGAAGTCAAAGAGTTCATCAAATTTTTTCCTCAATGGAAAGCTTACATTTACTTCACATTTTGCAGAAACACTATCTAATTCAGGAATTATTACTTCTGGTATCCCCAAAGCCTCAAATTTTGGAAGTTCCCAATATGAGTCATATCCAGAAATACCAAGGTAGGAACCATCATCATCTGTTTCAAAAAGAAAGATATGCTTGCTTTCTAACTCAGCAAAATCTTTTTTTGCTTTAGCGTCGAAAGATGCGAGATCTCTTTTCAATTCAACAAATGAGTAGGTTTTGCATCTCTGCAACTTAACAGAGACAAACTTGTTTGGAAAATCATGGACAGCAACAGTTACTTTGTTTCCCTGAATCACCATCCGATTTAAAGCGGAAATGATGAATTTTAGCTCAGGAAAGTTTGCTTGCAATTTGAGTTTAACCATGGTGTGAAGCCCCTCCTTAAAAATATTTATACTATACCACTTTTTAAGTGATATTAAATATATTATATCTCAATTGACATAAAAAATCAATACAAAACTTGTAAAAACGGTTATTTTATGGTAAAATAGAAACATATTTAGGAGGAATTTTTATGAAAAAAGAACAACTACAAGAATTAGCAAATAGTATAGAAAAGAAAATTGAAAAGCAATTTAAAAAAGTTCAAAAAATATGTGAAATAAATAGTAATAAAGTAATAAAAGCATTTCAAGAATGTAATTTACAAGAAATGCATTTACAATCTTCAACAGGATATGGAATTGATGAGTCAGGAAGAAATAAAATAGAAGAAATATATGCAAATATCTTTAAAGCAGAAGATGCATTAGTAAGAGCTCAGCTAATATCAGGCACACATGCTTTAGCAATTTGCTTATCTGCTTTATTACATCCAAATGATACAATGCTTAGCATTACAGGAGCACCATATGACACTTTACAAACAGTAATTGGATTAGGAAAAAATTCAAGTCAGAATTCTTTAAAGTCATATGGAATAAAATATGAGCAAATAGAATTGGTAGATAATCAATTTAATATAAAAGGAATACAACAAAGAATTAAAAAAAGAGATATTAAGCTAATCGAGATTCAAAGGTCTAGAGGGTATTCAACAAGAAAAAGCTTAACGATATCACAAATTCAAGAGGTTATAAAAAAGATTAGAGAAGTAAATAATCAAGTAATAATTATGGTTGATAATTGCTATGGGGAATTTGTTGAAGAGAAAGAACCAATTGAAGTAGGAGCAGATATTTGTGTAGGGTCACTTATGAAAAACTTAGGAGCTGGAATTGCTACAAGTGGAGCATATATGGTTGGAAAAAAAGCATTGATTGAACTATGTGCAGAAAGATTGACAGCACCAGGTATTGGAAAAGAAATTGGACCATCATTGGGACAAAATACCAATTTTTTAAAAGGACTTTTTTTTGCACCACAAGTAGTAGCAAGCAGTGTAAAAACAGCAATATTTGCAAGTAAAATTTTAGAAGAATTAGGATATGAAGTAGAACCAAAATATGATGAGATAAGAGCAGATATAGTTCAAACTATACATTTAGGAAGTAAAGAAAAACTAATAAAATTCTGCCAAGGTATTCAAAAAGGTTCACCAATTGATAGTCAAGTTATACCAGAGCCAGCAGATATGGGAGGATATGAAGACCAAGTAATTATGGCGGCAGGAACATTTACAGAAGGCTCTACGTTAGACGGAAGAACGCGGAAAGTAGTGAAACC
>CANQWU010000002.1 GCA_947627605.1 uncultured Clostridia bacterium | reverse complement strand
TATTAGGAGACAAGTTCCAATGATATTATCTATGGTGGGACTAAGCAATAAAGCAAAAATGTATCCAAATGAATTATCAGGTGGAGAACAGCAAAGAGTTGCATTAGCAAGAGCATTAGTAAATGCTCCATCTATGCTAATTGCGGACGAGCCAACTGGAAACTTAGATCCAGATACTGCTTGGGATATTATGACACTATTAAATGAAATCAATATGAGAGGAACAACTGTTGTTGTTGCAACACATGCAAAAGATATCGTTGATAAAATGAAAAAAAGAGTTATACACATTCAAAATGGCCATATAATCAGAGACGACAAAAAAGGTGGGTATGATTATGAAATATAACATATTAGGATATTTAATTGGAGAAGGATTTAGCAATGTATTTAAAAACAAAAAATCAACAGGTGCATCACTTGTAATTATGTGTGCAACTATGATTATTTTTGGTGTATTTTTAATTTTAGGAGAAAACATCAATCATTTTGTAGACGATATTAAAGCAGAACAAGGATTTCAAGTATTTATAAAAGTAGATGCTACGCAAGAAGAAATTCAAAAATTCGGTGAAGATATTAGAAAAATAGAAGGAGTTAGCACAGCTGAATACATTTCCAAAGAAGATGGACTAAATACAATGAAACAAAGGCTTAAAGATGACAAGGGAGTATTAGATGGATTTAATGTAGAAGCATTTAAAGCTTCATATATGGTTAAAATAAACAACCTAGAGGATAGCCAAAATATTCAAGAACAAATAAAGAAAATAGATAATTTTGCTAAAATAACAAGTAGTGATGAAACAATTACAGCATTAGTTCGTTTAGCAAATGGAGTTCGTATTGTGACAGGTGCAATATTATTACTATTAATAGTAATATCAATATTTATAATATCAAATACAATCAAGTTAACAGTACATGCAAGAAGAAAAGAAATTTCAATTATGAAATATGTAGGAGCAACTAATAATTTTATAAGATGGCCATTTATTGTAGAAGGTATGATAATTGGTATTCTTTCGAGTGCAGTTTCAATTGTGATTATAGGAGGAGCATATAACTTTATTGCTCAAGAATTAGTAAATGGTTCATTTATGAAAATGATAGGTATGAGTTTAGTTGGCTTTGGAGATATGCTATCTTCTATCATTGTTGTATATATGCTTTTAGGAATTGGTATTGGTGCACTAGGTAGTGTTATTTCTATGAGGAAGTATTTAAAAGTTTAAAGGAGTCACAAATGCGTAAGATTTTATGTATAATCTTAATTTGCTTGTTATGTTCAAGTTTTGTATATGCAGTAGATAGTGAAAATGTTGTAGAAAATACAACAAATACAACGTCTAACACTACATCTTTGCAAGACAAACAAAAAGAAATAGAAGGACAAATTGAGCAAGCAAATGAAGAACTTTCAGGAATACAATTAGATATTACAGAAAATTTGGAGCAAGTTCAAAAACTAGATGAAAAGATAGAAAATGCTGAGGCTGAATTAGCGGAAAACTCTGAAAAAATCCAAATTTTACAGCAAACAATACAAGGCTTAGAAGAATCACAGAAAATTGAAAAGGAAAAATATGACAAGCAAAGAAAAATATTTGAAGAACGTATTGTTGCATTATATGAAGCAGGAGATACTCAATACTTAGATGTTTTACTAAAATGTGATAATGTTTCTGATTTTGTTTCTACATACTTTGTAATTTCAGAAATTGCAGACTATGATGCAGATATTTTAAATACAATAGGTGAGAGAAAAAATAATATTGAAAATGCAAAAATAAAATTGGAAAAAGAAAGAGCAGAATTAGCCACAATTGTGGAAAAACAGACAAGAACATCAAAGGTATTACAAACAACTAAAAAATTAAGAGAAAATTATATATCAAAATTATCAGAACAAGAAAAAGAAACTCAAAGCAAAATAGATGAATATAATCAAGCTTTAAAAGAAATAAATATGCAAATTATAGAACTTGCTAAAGGAGGAATAGACACAGTATATATTGGTGGAGAACTTGCATGGCCAGTTCCAGGTTATACAAAAATTAGTTCAAAATATGGTATGAGAGTTCACCCAATAACTAAAGTATATAAATTACATACAGGTGTTGATATATCAGCACCAATGGGAGCAAATTTTGTTGCAGCAAATGATGGTATTGTTACAAAAGCAGGATATAACTCAGCATATGGAAATATGGTCTTAATAGATCACGGTGGTGGAATTTCTACATTATATGCACATGGATCTAAAATATTAGTACAAGTAGGAGATAAAGTAACCCGTAATCAGGCTATTTTAAAAGTAGGATCAACAGGTTATTCAACAGGACCACATGCACATTTTGAAGTAAGAAAAAATGGAATTGTAACAGATCCAATGCCATATATTACAAATGGACTAGTTCCAAACTCTGAAGAAGATAAAGAACAAACTGAACAAAGCAAACAAGAAGATAATAATACACAAGACCAAAATACATCAGCAGAAAACACATCAAACTAAGGAGGTAAAAATGAAAAACTTAGGCAAAAAAATAATAGGAGTTTTTTTGATTTTTGTTTTGCTAAGTGGATGTAATATTTCACTTGCACTTGATGCAGAAGAAACAAAATTAAATAATGAAAAAAATAGTAATAATGAAAAAATAAAAGAAGTAGAAGAAGAAAAAAATAAAGTCACAGAGCAAAAAAATCAAACAGTAAAAGAGGTTGCAGAACTAGATACTCAAATAAATGATTACGAAAGCCAAATTAGTGAACTAGATAGTCAAATATCTGATGCAAATACAAAAATTCAAGATACAACGGCTAAATTAAATCAAGCACAAAAAGACTATGACAACCAACAGAAAATGTTGGAAGAGAGAGTTGTAGCTTTATATGAAGCAGGAGAAACTAAATATTTAGATGTATTATTATCTTCAGAATCAGTTACAGATTTCATTTCTAGTTATTATGTAATATCTGAAATTGCACAATGTGATGTAGAACTATTAAATGAAATTGATAAAAAGAAAAATGAAATAGAAAATGCTAAAAAGGAATTAGAAGAAAGTAAAAGCAAATTAACATCAGCAAGAACTAATAAACAACTTGTAGCATCTAAGTTAGAAGCTAGCAAAACAGAAAAACAAAACAAAGTATCACAACTATCTCAGGAAGAACAAAATTTACAAGCAAAAATAGATGAAATAAAGAAAGACAACGTAGCAATTGACCAAGCAATTATAGCACATCAAGCAGAAGTAAAACGTCAATTAGAAGAACTAAAAAAGAAACAACAAGAACAAAGTAAAAAAACAAATACTAGTGGAAGTTCAGCTACGAGTGGAGGTGCTACTTCTGGTACGAGCTCTAGTGGATTTATACATCCAGTTCCAGCTGCATATGCAAGAGTAACAACAACGTGGTATTATTCTAGTGGTGCAATACATGGTGCGGTTGACTATGGACCTGCTGGCATAAATGGACAACCAGTATATGCGGTAGCAGATGGAGTTGTTTCTGAAACACATGCACTTTCTACAAGCTATGGAAATTACGTTATAATAGCACATACAAATGGTCTATATACATTATATGCACATGGACAAGCAGGCTCAATTTGTGTATCACAGGGACAAACGGTAAAACAAGGTCAGCAAATAATGAGAGTTGGAAGCACAGGAAATTCTTCAGGACCACATTTACACTTTGAAGTAAGAACATCACCTGGTACATATAATTGCCGTAAAAATCCATTAAATTATTTACCATAAGTCTTGACAAAGAAATAATTGCATATGATATAATAGGGCGGAGGATAATCCGCCCAATTGTTATATTAAATATTACTGGAAAGGATGATTAAATTTGAATGATAAAACAATTTGTAGAATATATAGAACAGTAATGTTAGTTATACTAACAGCATTTATAACATTTCTAATAACATCAGTAGGATTATATGCATATATAAAAAATGATGGAAATCTATTTTTATTAACAAGAGAAGAAATAGGAGATATTTCATCAGATTTATATACATATAAAAAGATTATAGACCAATATTATCTAGGAGAAGTAGATAATGAAAAACTAAAAGAAGGAGCTATAAAAGGATATGTAGATGGCTTAGGAGATCCATATACTAAATATATTTCAGAAGATGAGTTAGAAGAATATATGCAAGATACAAAGGGAAATTATATTGGAATAGGAGTATATTTGACTGGTGATAAAGAACAAGATAAAGTAAAGATAGTATCAGTAGTTAAAAATTCACCTGCAGAAAAAGTAGGAATATTGCCTGGGGATTATATAATAGGTGTTGAAGATAAAAAATATACAGCAAGTCAAATGGAAGAACTTTCAAATGATATAAAAGAAAAAAAAGAGGGAACAAATGTAAGAATTTTTATAGAGCGAAAAGAAGAGGTAAAAATGATTACAATAAAAACAGAAAAGATAAAAATAAATCTAGTAGAAGGAAAAATGCTAGGAGATGGAATAGGATATATTGAATTTACTTCTTTTGATGAAACAACAGCAGATGATTTTAAAATAAAATATGACGAATTAAAAGCTGAAGGAATGACACATTTGATAATAGACTTAAGAAACAATGGTGGAGGTTTAGTAGACCAAGCGACAAAAATAGCAGATTATATGATAGAAAAAGATGGTGTAATTTTATATGAAGTAGATAAAAATGGAAAAGAAACTGTTGAAAAATCAAAAAATGACCCAATAATAGATATACCAATAGTAATTTTAACAAATAAAAATACGGCGAGTGCGTCAGAAATATTAACAGGAGCATTAAAAGATTTAGGAAAAGCAAAAATAGTAGGAACAACAACATATGGAAAAGGAATAATTCAAGATATTTTATCTGTAAAAGGAAGTGGAGCTATTAAAATTACAACACAAGAATATCAAACTCCAAATCATAAAAAAATAAATAAAGTTGGAATAGAACCAGATGTTAAGGTAGAATTACCAGAAGATGTAACAAATCTATTAGATGTTCCAGAAGAAAAAGATACGCAATTGCAAAAAGCAAAAGAAGTTGTTAAAACGATAGAAAAATAATACAAAAGGGGAGGAAAAGAAGTGAATTTAGCAAATAAGCTAACAATATTTAGAATAATACTTGTGCCAATAATGGTTATAATACCGTTTTTCGGAATTGAAGGAAAAATATATGGAATTCCTATTACATATTTTTTAATTGATTTAATATTTATTATAGCATCAATTACAGATAAACTAGATGGATATATTGCAAGGAAAAAAAATCAAATAACAACATTCGGAAAATTTTTAGATCCAATAGCAGATAAAATATTAGTATTAACAGCTATGATAATGTTAGTTGAAATGCAGAAAATACCAGCTTGGATACCTATAATTGTGTTATCAAGAGAATTTATTGTATCAGGATATAGATTAATAGCTGTAGAAAAAGGTGGAAAAGTAATAGCAGCTTCAAATTGGGGAAAATTAAAAACTGTAACACAGATGATAGCTATAATACTAGCATTTGTTGACACATATTCATTTGGAGAATGCTTTTTAGGGTTGTTACGAGGTTCAGACTTAGTATTAAATTTAGTTGTAACAGTAATGATGATAGTTCAAACGGTTGCAACAATATTTTCTGGAATTGATTACATCAAAGAAGGAAGAAAATTTTTTAAAAAAGCTTGACAAATATCAATTTGTGCTTTAATATATTATACATATTACAGAAGGGAATGATTAAAAAATGGAAGAAAAAGAAGTAATCCTTACACAAGAAGGATATGATAATCTAGAAAAAGAATTAAATATTTTAAAAACAGAAAAGAGAGCAGAAATTGCAGAAAGAATAAAGATTGCTTTAGGATTTGGCGATTTATCAGAAAATTCAGAATATGACGAAGCTAAAAATGCACAAGCAGAGAACGAAGTAAAAATTGTAGAATTGGAAAATAAATTAAGACATGCAAAAATAATTGATGAAAAAGAAATTGATACAGAAACTGTTCAAATTGGAAATGTTGTTAGAGTAAATGATTTAGAATTTAATGAAAAAATTGATTACACAATAGTAGGATCAACAGAAGTAAACTTAGCAGAAAATAAAATATCAAATGAATCACCATTAGGAGTAGCTTTACTAGGAGCAAGAAAAAACCAAGTAGTAGAGGTTAATGCACCAGCAGGAGTTATGAAATATAAAATATTATCTATAAAAAAATAAAGAAAAGGATTTTACCTTTTCTTTATTTTTTATATTAACAGCTTTCTAATGCAAGTTTTATCATATTATTTAATCCAGTTTGTCTTTCTTCAGGTTTTGCGATTTCTTTAATAAATTTTGAATCAACAACACTCATTAAACAACTAGCATTTTTATTTAATAATTTTGCAGTATAAAAAAGAGCAAAAGATTCCATTTCTGCACTAATAGGATTAAAATCAGCAGGAATACGTGACAAAAACTGGTTTACATCAGTCATATAGACATCAAAACAGTCACTACAAACTGTATTTCCTAATGTTATTGGTATATTTAGATTTTTAGCAGTACTTATAATTTTTTGATTTAATTCTGTACTAGATTGAATAATATGACAATCTTCATTATTCAAAGTAAGTGCAAAATTTCCTTCGGTAAATACTGCATTTGCTAAAATAATATCAAATAGCTTTAATTCAGGTTTATATGCTCCACAAGAGCCTATTCTAATAATATTTTCTACTTCATAAAATTTATATAATTCATAACAATAAATACCCATACTAGGCATTCCCATTCCAGAAGCCATAATAGTTAATTCTTTTCCTTTATAACTTCCAGTATAAGCATACATACCTCTTACTTGATTTACAAGCTGATACGTATCTAAAAAATTTTCTGAAATATATTTTGCGCGTAAAGGGTCTCCTGGCATAATAACAGTTTTTGCAATTTGACCGATTTTAGCCTCATTATGTGGTGTTGACATATAAATTCCTCCTTTTGGTATATTATAACATAAAATTTATTAAAAGCAATTGCAAAAAACAAATATTTATGATATAACGTAGATGAAGATTTGAGGTGAAAAAATGATAATAGCATATGCAAAATCTGATGTAGGAAAGGTAAGAGAGATAAATGAAGATTCTTTCTATATTTCTAATCCATTAGATAAAGTGCAATTATATATGTTAGCCGACGGTATGGGAGGCTACAATGGTGGAGAAATAGCAAGTAAACTTGCTATTCAAGCAGCCAAAAAATACATATTAAATAATTTTGAACAAATAGAAAAAGATAGAGATAGTATTATTCAACTATTAGGAAGTAGTATTGAATATGCAAATATGATTGTATATGAAAAATCAAGAGAAAATAAGGAACTAGAAGGAATGGGTACTACTTTAGAAATATGTTTAATATATAATAGTAAGGTATATATTGGACATATTGGAGACAGCAGAATTTATCGTATTAGAAAATCTTTTATTAGAAAATTGACACAAGACCATAGTTATGTGCAAAAATTAGTAAAAGATGGTGAAATTACACAAGAAGAAGCTGAACATCATCCCAAGAAAAATATGCTTATGAAAGCTTTAGGATGTAATGCATTTGTTGAACCAGATGTTATGGTAAAAGGACTATTAAAAGATGATATTTTGCTTATGTGCTCAGATGGATTATCAAATTTAGTTGATGAAGAGAACATATATCAAGTGGCAAAAGTAAATATTGAGCAAGCAACAAAAGAATTAGTACGAATGGCAAATGACAAAGGCGGGTATGACAATATTACTGTTGTAATTATAAAAAATATATAGCAGTAAAAAAAGTGAGGAGAGATAAAAATGATTTTAGAAGGGAAATTATTAGGTAACCGATATGAAATACTTCAAAAAGTAGGAAATGGTCGGAATGGCAATTGTATATAAAGCAAAAGATATTATATTAAATAGAAATGTTGCAGTCAAAGTCCTAAGAGATGAATTTACAACAGATGCAGAATTTATAAAAAGATTTGAAACAGAAGCACAATCTGCAGCCCGTCTAACACATGCAAATATCGTTTCAATTTATGATGTTGGTGTAGATGATGGTATTTATTATATTGTTATGGAACTTGTAAAAGGAAAGACATTAAAAGAAATTATTATTGAAGAGGGAGGACCACTTCCTTGGAAATGGTCTATGAATGTTGCTATACAAATTGCTTCAGCTTTAGATACAGCACATTGTAATAATATTATACATAGAGATATAAAACCACATAATATCATTATAACAGAGGATGGAGTTGCTAAAATAACTGACTTTGGTATTGCTAAGGCTGTATCGAACTCTACAATTACAGCATTTGGAACAACTATTGGCTCAGTTCACTATTTCTCACCAGAACATGCAAGAGGAGGATATACAGATGCAAAATCAGATATCTATTCTTTGGGTGTTGTAATGTATGAAATGCTAACAGGTAAAGTACCATTTGATGCAGATACACCTGTATCAGTGGCTTTAAAACATATGCAAGAAGAACCTGTAGAGCCAATAAAATTAAATCCCAATATTCCAGAATCAATAAATAAAATCATTATGAAAGCAATACAAAAAGAACCAATGTGTAGATATCAAACAAGTATGGAATTATTACAAGATTTAAAAGAAGCATTAAAAAATCCTAATGGAGATTTTGTAGAAGAAATTCCATATGATAAGACAGCAAGAACACAAAAAATAAATCAAGAACCATATAGCAATAGAAGTGAAAAAGGAAAAAAACAAAATAAATTTCAAAAATGGATTTCTAATCATAAAAAACTAAGTGTATTTTTAGGACTAATACTTTTATTCTTCTTAGCTTTCGGAGGAACAATGACATTTTTAAATGTTACAAATCCACCAGAAGTTGATATGCCAAATGTTGTAGGTATGCATAAGGAAGAAGCAAAAATGGCAATTGAAGGGGCAAAATTAGTCTATGAAGAAGAGAGAGAAGAATATAACAAAGAAGTAGAAGAAGGACATATAATTAGCCAAGATCCAGCATATTTTGATAAATATCATTCTGTAAAACAAGGAAGTACAGTTAAAGTTGTTGTTAGCAAGGGAACAGAGAAAGCAACTGTTCCAAATGTAGAGGGAAAAGAAAGAGAAGAAGCTATTAAGCTAATCGAAGAAGCAAAATTAAAAGCAGAAATTGTAGAGGAAACAAGTAAAACAATAGAAGAAGGACATGTAATTAAACAAGAAACAGACCCAGACTCAGAAGTATCAGCAGGTGATACAGTAAAAATACATGTAAGTACGGGAACAGGAATTAAAGAAATTACTATGACAAGTGTAGTTGGAAAAACAGAAAGCTCTGCAAAATCCGAATTAGAAGGACTTGGATTTAAAGTAACAATAAATTATGAAGAAAATACTTCAAAAGATAATGGAACAGTTTTAAAACAAAGCCTTGAATCAGGAAAAAAAGTAGATGAAGGAACAGCGGTTACATTAACAGTAAATAAACTACAAGAATTAAAAACAGCTAAAATCACAGTAAATGTTAAATCACTACTTGGAGGAAAAGTAGAATATGAAGCAACTTCTACTGATAAAGAAGATGAAAATGCAACAAATACAACAAAACAAAAGCAAGTTAAAAAAGTAAAATTAGAAGTAAAAGTAGAATCAGATACAATTTTTTCAGAAACAGTTGATCCAACTTCGACCAACATTAATGCTGGAACAGCAAAAGGAACAGGAGTATCAAATATAAAAGTATATATTGATGGAGTATTAAAAAATCAAGGACAAATAAAATTTAGTGATGCAAGTCCATCTTATACAGCAGAATAAAGAAAGGAATTTGAATGGAACATATAGAAGGGCATATTATAAAAAATGTTTCAAACCAATATATTGTAAAAACAGAACAAGGAGAATATCAAACAACCGCAAGGGGGAGATTTAAACAACAAGAAATCTCCCCTGTTGTTGGTGATATGGTAAAAATTTTTGTAGAGGATGAAAAAACAAAAAAAGCAATTATTGATGAAATTATGCCTAGAAAGGTGCTATTTAAAAGACCAAAAGTAGCAAATATTACACAAATAGTTTTTGTGTTGTCTAGTCAAAAGCCAAAACCAGATTTGCTGTTATTGGATAAACAATTAGCATTAGCCGAGTTTTTCAATATAAAAAGTTTAATTGTATTAAATAAAATAGATTTGGATAATAAACAAGATTTTAAAACTATTAAGCAGATTTATGAAAAAATAGGGTATAAAGTTCTGGAAACACAAGCAAATGAAAGTATAGGAATTTCACAATTAAAAAAGCAGTTAAAAGAAAATATAAATGCATTTTCTGGAAACTCTGGTGTTGGAAAATCAACTTTAATAAATGCAATATTTGAAAAAACAATAACAGAAGAAGGACAAGTTAGTCAAAAAAATCAGAGAGGAAAAAATACAACTACTACAATTCAATTATATGAAATTGATAAAGATACATATATAGCAGACACTCCTGGATTTTCAACATTTGATATTTCTGAAATACCAAAAGAAGAACTAGATAAATGCTTTGTAGAGTTTAAACCATATATACAAAATTGTGAATTTGTAGGGTGTACACATATTAAAGAAGAACAATGTGAAATTAAAAATGAAGTAGAAAAAGGCGAAATTTCGCAAGATAGATATTTAAGATTTTGTAAAATTTATGAAGAATTAAAAGAAAAGGAGAAACACAAATGGTAGAAGTATCTGCATCAATATTAAGTGTAGAAAAAGGTGAGGAAGCAAAAACTTTTTTAGCATTAGAGCAAGGAAAAACAGACTATTTTCATATAGATGTTATGGATGGAAAATTTGTCGAAAAAAATACATATGATAAAATGTTAGAATATGCATCATATATTAAAAGGATTTCTAATTTACCATTAGATGTACATTTTATGGTACAAGACGTAAAAAAGGCAATTGAAGATTTTAGTATTTTGGAGCCTAATATTATGACTTTTCATTATGAAACTTGTAAAACAGATGAGGAAGTAATGGAATGTATATATAAAATAAAGGAAGCACATTCAAAAGTAGGAATAGCTATAAAACCAAATACTGATATTGAAAAAATATATAATTTTTTACCATATATTCATGTGGTATTAATTATGACAGTTGAACCAGGAAAAGGAGGACAAACATTTCTAAGTGATATGGCAGATAAAATAAAGAGATGTGATGAATTTATAAAAAATAATGATTTAGAAGTTGATATAGAAGTAGATGGTGGAATCAATTTAAATACACAAGATACAGTGAAAGAAGCGGGAGCTAATATTTTAGTTGCAGGAACAGCAATTTTAAAAGCAGTTAATTATGGAGAAATTATAAAAGAATTAAAAAAATAAAGAGAATAATTTTGTTTATTCTCTTTTAAATTTTTAAACTACCCTGTCTTAGAATTTTAGGTATTCCATTAACAACTTGAACAATTGTAGATGCAATACCTAAATTGCTTTCACCTCCATCAATAATGAAATCAACTTTGCCGTCAAAATCTTTTGCAATCATATGTATATTTGTTCCACTTGGTTTTCCAGAAATATTGGCACTAGGAGTAGCAATAGGAACATTTGCATATTCAATTAACTTTAGAGCAATTTCATTACTAGGCATACGGACACCAACTGTATCTTGATTTGCAGTTACAATGTCTGGTACGAACTTACTTTTCTTTAAAATAATAGTGAAAGGACCAGGAAAATATTTTTTCATCAAATCATATTCTATATTACTAATATCTTTAGCTATTAGATTTACCATATCCATATTAGAAACTAATAAACTAATAGGCTTATTTAAAGGCCTTTTTTTAACCTCATATAATCTTTTTACAGCATTTTCATTAAATGCATTAGTACCAATGCCATATACTGTTTCTGTTGGAAATATGACTAGCCCACCGTTTTTTATTATATTAGCAGGTGTTTTCAAATCGATATTCATACAATTCTTTCCTTCTTTCATATTTAATACTTTATCATAAATTTGTAATTTATGCAAATATACATAATGTTGAAAACGAAGGAAAAATATGTTATATTATATATGTAGGGAATATTTATAAAAAAGGGAGGAACAAGCATTATGGGAGTCTTATTTTGTTTCCTAATTATTGCACTACTAGTCTATTTGATCTTTTTCCGGATATTATGGGCAATTACAAAACCGCTATTTATGTATATATATGATAGCTTAGTAAATGCATTTCGCAATTTAGGACTTAAAGAAGATGCAGCAAAAGCTATAATATCATTGATAGCACTTATTGTAATAGCAATGATTTTTTTCAGATAGACTAAAATTCCCAATCCAAAAGCAGTCTTGCAAATAATTTAGCAGACTGCTTTTTGGCTATATATTCTGTTGATTTTTTTGTGAAAATATGGTAAAATAAAAGAGTAACAACATAATATTGCCTACAAAATAAGGAGGAAGGGTATGACAGAAAAAATGCTTAGGCGGTTTATGCAAACTGCCAAAGAAAACAAAGCAAGAGGACTTGTTATTTGGGCAAACTGGACACTCAAGGACGAGTACAAAGGACTTCTAAAGCAGGGGCGTGCTAATTACGATGATGTAATGACCCATCTTGCTGACGGAGAAGTTTACTCGGTTGACTTGAAGTGGAACAACTTAAAAATGCCAGGGTATATGGCAGTTCCAGTGGAAAAACTATCTAAACAGGAATTCTTTAACGAAATCCTAAATAAGAGTAAAAAGTTCCATGGACCCATTACCCTCATTGGAACTTGCTTCGCGTAGGCAACAAAGAGGATTCCTTTGGAATCCTCTTATTTATATAAATCTAACTATTTATTACAACCACAATCATTATCTAATGGCTTCATATCATTCATATAGAATTTTTTCTGTGCTAATTTATCTTGAACACCACGAAGTGCTTCACCAAATCTTTGGAAGTGAACAACTTCTCTTTGTCTTAAATAACGAAGAGGATCGATAACATCTGGATTATCACGACATAAGTTAATTAATTTTTCATAAGTTGCTCTAGCTTTTTGCTCAGCAGCTAAATCTTCCTGTAGGTTAGCAATAGGGTCACCTTTACAAGCTATATATGCTGCTGTAAAAGGAACACCACTAGCAGAAGAAGGATATACATCAACTCCATGGTCTGTATAATATGGTGCTAAACCTGCCTTTTCAATTTCTTCAACAGAAGCATCTTTAGTTAATTGGTGTACAATGGTTCCAACCATTTCTAAGTGAGCAAGTTCTTCAGTACCAATATCATTTAAAATTGCTTTAGCATTTTGGTCAGGCATACCAAATTTTTGTGATAAATATCTTAAAGAGGCTGCTAATTCACCATCAGGTCCACCATATTGAGAAATAATTACCTTAGCAAGTCTTGGATCAGTACATTTGATATTTATTGGATATTCTAGCATTTTATTATAAGTCCACATTAGAAATTCCCCCTTTCCCAAGGCCAAGGCTCTTCTAACCATCTCCACTTATTGCATGGGAATTTAATTGTTAAAGGACCAAATGCCTTTTGATATTGTTCTTCTAATTCGTCAAGCTCTTTGCAGTATTTATTGTGCAAACAAAGTGCTTTCTGGTCTTCTGGGTGAGTATCTAAATATAGACCAAGTTCAATAATGGCAAAATTCAAAGATTGAATTTGTTGCATCATTTCACGTCTTGTTTCGCAGTCGTAATCATTATTATTCATCATTTCATTTTCATTACCACAATCACAGCCGCAATTTCTATTTTCTTCTAACATTATTGATTGCACCCCTTTCCAATTGTATTTGTTGCCTCTATATATTTCATTTCTTCCATATCCTGACAAGGCATATAAGGGCTAACAAGTTCAGGGAAAATTGTTCCCATTTTTAAACCAACACAAGGTTTAAAAGTTTTATCCATATATTGGATAGGAACGTAGCTTTGTGCGAGCATTGGATTTGAAGGAAATAGGCTTTTTTCTTCATCAAATCCACAGCCACAACTATCAAAATCATTTTCATAAGATTGTACTTGTGAACATTTTGTTTCTAACATATCAGACATATTTTCATTTTGACAATTGTTATTCATACAGCAACATTTTTGATATCTTCTAAACATTTTTATTCCTCCTTTTATGACATTATATGTATTAAACCAAAAAAATGCGACAAAATAACTTGTAAAAACTCAAAAATATGGTAAAATGCTATATATAGGAGTATAAAGTAAAATGGAAGAAGAAATTATAAAAAAAGAACTAATGGAAATGGCAGATGTAAAGTATAAAGAATTTCATAAAAATTTATGCCCAACAATGAAAAAAGAAATGATTGGAGTTAGAATTCCAACATTAAGAAAATATGCAAAAAAACTAATAGTGCAAAATGAACAAGAAAAAATACTTAATGAAATAGGAAATGAATATTATGAAGAAATAATGCTACAAGGAATGATAATTGGACTAAGTAATGAAAAAGATATAAAAAAGATACAAGAACAAATAAAAAAATTTATACCTAAAATTGATAATTGGGCAGTTTGTGATACATTTTGTGCTGGATTGAAAATTACTAAAAAAAATAAGGAAGAAATGTGGAACTTTTTGCAACCATATCTAAAATCAGATAAAGAATTTTATGTAAGATTTGGAGTAGTTATGCTATTAGATTATTACATAGAAGAGGAATTCTTATTACAAATATTCGATATTTTCAATCAGATATTTGAAACATCTCGAAAGGAACAATACTATGTCCAAATGGCTGTAGCGTGGGCAATAGCAGAAGCTTTTACTAAGTTTTATGACCAAACAAAAAAATATCTAAAAACATCAAAAATAGATGTATTTACATATAATAAATCAATACAAAAAGCAATTGAATCTTATCGCATTACAAAACAGCAAAAAGAGGAACTAAAAAAATTAAAAAAATTTGAAAAATCCATTTCCTAAAACAAAAATTTATGATATAGTAATATTATATTCAAAGGAAGGAATAAAAGAAAAAATGAAAAAAGAACCACAAAATATGTCAAGATTAGAAATCGAAAAAAAGAAAAAAAGAATTATAATAACTTTTTCTATAATAATAGGAATAATTGTACTTATGATAATTGCTCTAATTGCTAACAATTTTATTATTACAGAGAACTATAAAACAACAAATTTAATTATAAATAATCGTAATGTAACAGAATACTTAAAAGGACAAGTCCTAATGCAAGATGGTAAGATATATATGTCTGAGCAAGACTTAGGAAACTTTTTTGACAAATATATTTATGAAGATAAAGAAAATAATAAAATTATAACTACATATGATAAAAAAATAGCTGAAATAGGTTTCGAAAAAAATGAAATGAATATTAATGGAGCAGATAGAAGAACAACGGCACATGCAATTAAACAAGGAGAAATAGTATACCTACCAATTGAAGAATTAAAAGATGTATATAATATAGAAATAACGCATATTAAAGATACAAATGTATTAATAATTGATTCTATAACAAAAGAGCAGATTAAAGCAGTTGTTACAGGAAATATTCCAGTGAAAGCTACTAAGAAATTTATAGCAAGAACAGTAGACAGAGTAAAAAAGGGAGAATGTGTTATTGTAATAGAAAAAGAAAACGATGGATTTGCAAAAATTCGTACAGAGAATGGAAAAATAGGCTATATAAAAGCTAATAAAGTAGCAAATGAAGTTGTTGCACGCCAAAACATTGAAGATGAAAAACAAATTAACGGGAAAGTAAATCTTGTATGGGATTATTATTCACAGTCCGCAACGGCTCCAGATAGAAAAGGAACAACAATAGATGGTATAAATGTTGTTTCACCAGCATTTTTTACCATTAATGAGGAAGGAAAAATTGTTGAAAATATTGGAACACAGGGACAAGATTATTTAAATTGGGCACATGAAAATGAATATAAAGTTTGGCCAATGCTTCAAAATGCTGGTAATGATATGATGAGAGTTACATCAAATATAATGAACCATTATGAGAATAGAAAACAATTAATTGAAGAAATCATAAACAGCTGTATAAAATATAAATTAGATGGAATAAACCTTGACTTTGAAAATATGAAAAAGGAAGATAAAGACTTATATTCTAGATTTATTATTGAATTAATGCCTAGAATGAAAGAGTTAGGATTAGTATTATCTGTTGATGTAACAGCACCTGATGGCAGTGACACATGGTCTATGTGTTTTGATAGACATGTTATAGGTGATGTAGCAGATTATATAGTGTTTATGGCATATGATGAGTATGGAGCAACGAGTAACAAAGCAGGAACAACTGCTGGATTAAATTGGGTAGAACTAAGCTTAAAGAAATTTTTAGAAACAGAAGAAATTGAAAGTGATAAGATTATCTTAGCAGTACCATTATATACAAGATTGTGGACAGAAAACGAGAGTGGAGAAATTGTTAAACAATCTACTGTTGCAATGAAAGATATTGACAAAATCATTCCAAATAGCGCACAAAAAGAATGGAAAGAAGATTTAGCACAAAATTACGTGGAATATAAAGAAGGTAATAACATTAAAAAAATGTGGATAGAAGATAATAAATCTTTGCAGGCAAAATTAGATTTAATTTCTAAATATAAATTAGGTGGAGTTGCTTCATGGGAAAAGGGAATGGAAACAGAAGATGTTTGGGAGATTTTTAAAGAAGCATTACAATAAGAGCAAGGAGGATTTATAGTAAATGCAAAATGAGAGTGTGTATTACACAACAGATAAGTTCCAAAATGACACTGATGAACAGTTAATATCTAAAATCAGAGAAGGAAATGAACAAGCTCTTACATACTTATTAAATCGTTATAAACCATTGGTGAATCACAAAGTGAATAAATTTTTTATCGTAGGAGCAGAAAAAGAAGACATTATACAAGAAGGTATGATAGGCTTATATAAAGCAATTAGAAACTTTGACAGTGAAAAGCAAAACAGTTTTAAAACATTTGCTAATATTTGTGTGGAAAGGCAATTAATTACTGCAATTAAAACATCAACAAGGCAAAAACATATGCCATTAAATTCATATGTATCTCTTAATGTTGCAGCATATACAAATGAAGAAGATAGTATTGAATTGATGGAAACATATGATAATAAAGCAGTAGAAGATCCATTAGATACAATGATGAAAAAGGAATTTTATAAAGAAATAAGCTCAACAATTGAAAGCAGTTTAAGTAAGTTTGAAAAACAAGTTTTAGATAGATTTATTCAAGGAGAAAGCTATGAAGTAATAGCACAAAAAGTAGATGCACCAGTAAAATCTGTTGATAATGCTATTCAAAGAATTAGAAAAAAAGCTATAAAAAAAATGTCTGATTTATAAATCAGGCATTTTTTTACTCAAAAACTAACAGAGTTTTATAAATTTAGAAAATGTTGACTTATCTTCCTTAAATCGTTATAATATACATATATATGAAAAAATAAGAGGTGCTTTTATGGATAAAAAAATTAAAATAACTATTATAATCATACTATTAATAATATTCGCAATTGCTGGTTTTTTAATATTTCCCACTGATAATATCGAACTAAAAACAGTAAAATCAGAAAGCGAATTACACCATATATATGATGGAGATAACACTACAATAAAAAACATAGTTACAAATATTATCACAATGCCATTTAGCTTTGTAGTAAATGTAAATAACGATACTGTAAGCCAGGGAATATTAGCAGAAGATGTAGTGGAGAAAGGTACTTCAACAGAAGGAAATATAATGCCAAATTCTGTCACATCAGATGAAACGGCATCATCAAAAGACTATTCTACAACAAATATTCAAGTGGAAAATGTTGATGAAGCAGATATTATCAAAACAGACGGGGATTACATTTATTCAATTTCTGAGAATAAAGTAGTAATAACAAATGTAGTCAACCCAGAAGACATAAAAATCGAAGCCACAATTGAGCTAAAAAATGATACAATTCCAGAAGAACTCATCTTATATAAAAATGAATTAGTTGTTATTTCAAGTAAAAGCAATAATGCAAGCAATTATTCATATTATAATAAAAATGACACAATTGTCGAAATTTATGATATAGCAACAAAATCAAAACCAATACTATTAAAAAATTACGAGTTATATGAGCCATATTATACATCAAGATGTATCAACAACAAGCTATATGTCATAGCATCTGGAACACTAAGAGAAGATGACGATAAAATTATTAGAAATTATAAAGAAGATAATAACAATCGCGAAATAGCACTTGAAAATATAAAGTATCTAAGAGATGTAAAAACCAGAAAGCAAACTATAATTTCAATGTTAGATTTGAATGATGCAAAAGCAGATATTGAAGTAAATTCATATTTAATTGACATTTCGAATGCCTATATATCAGAACATAATATTTATTTATTAGACCAAAAATATGAAGAAATTAGTAAAGGAGTGCCACCAATAAGCAAACTATTTGGTTTAAAAGGAATTATAGGAGTATTTACTGACTATGATGAATACGAATATTCAGGTGAATATCAAACAGAAATATATAAATTTGAAATTTCAAGCAATGGGAACGTTTATTATAAAAGCAAAGCAAAAATAGAAGGCAGAACAATCAATCAATATTCATTAGATGAACAAAACGGTCATTTAAGAGTAGCAATATATGATGATGATGGAGCAAGAATTGTCATATTTGACGAAAACTTACAACAAATAGGAACATCTAAATATGTTGCAGAAGGTGAAACAATGTATTCATCAAGATTTATAGGAAATAAAGTATATTTAGTAACATATAAAACAGTAGATCCGCTATTTGTAATCGATTTAAGTAATGAAACAAATCCAAAAGTATTAGGGGAACTACATATTCCAGGATATAGCACATATTTACATCCATATGACGAAAATCATCTAATTGGTATTGGCATGGAATCTGAAGAAGTAGTAAATAGAAACTCAAGCGGTAGAGTAACATCAACAACAGCAAGAATAACTGGTATGAAAATGGCTTTATTTGATATTACAGATGTAAATAATCCTATTCAAATATCAGAAACAATAATAGGAGATAGCAGAACAACATCAGCAATATTAACAAATCCAAAAGCTTTGCTATTTTCTAAAGAACGAGAAATAATCGCAATACCAGTAAATAATTACAAAGAAGACTTTGCAATAAGTACATCAAGTGACACGTATTTATCAATGGTAAATGCATACACACAATATGATAAATCTTATGTTGCAGAAGGATATTTTGTATATAAAATAAATTTAGAAAATGGTTTCAAGTTAAAAGGAATTATTACACATGAAGCACCACAAAAAAATAAAAATTCATACTACTATTATAACTCATCTAAATTATTAAGAGGTTTATACATAGAAGATAATTTGTATACAGTATCGGAAACTGCTATAAAAGTAAATAATCTTGATACATTAGAATTAGTTGATGAATTGAAAATTGAAGATAAATAGGAGGCTTTGATTATGGAGGAAAAAAACACAAACAAATCGGTTATGCATATAGCATCTCTTGTTTTAGGAATTATATCAATTGCTACTGCACTATTCTGGTATATCACATTACCAACTGGAATTTTTGCAATTATATTTGGAGTGAAATCAGCAAAACAAACTGGAAGCAAAATGGCAAAAGCTGGAATGGTAACCGGAATAGTAGGCTTGTCATTATTTGCATTTATGTATATAGGATTGATATTGATTATACTTTTAGCCAATATGTTATAATAAATAAATCAACCATTTTACTGATTGATTTGTATATCTATCTGTTTTATATAAAAATTGTGGCAGATGGAGCCGATGGGCTACAAGTTACGAACTTTGTTCTCTTTTTACAAGTATTATATATGAATTCTTATTAAATTTCAATAGAAGTATAGAGAATTTTGTTAATTTATAGTATAATAATCATAATTAAAATTTTTGGAGGTACTATATGAGTAAATTTAGAACAATGCTTAGAAAAGATATTGCACTTTGTGATGAATATATTGGTAAGAATATGGCTACTCATTCGGAAGTTAATGCATTATTAGGAAAATATATAATTGATTATCCTGATTTTAATAAAAATATTATTGCATATGCAAGTGTTCCAGGTTATGAAAACAATGAGATTAACAACATTAAAATAATAAAGTCAAAATTAGAATATTTACTAAATCGAAGTGACAATCCTGATTTATATAATAAGCAGAATAGTTCTGGTATCACTATATCTAATGTAAATAATAACAATAATACAAATAATATTAATTTTAATATGAGTATTGAAGATATAAAATCAAATATTTATGAAAATACATATTTAAGTGATTCTGATAAAAAAGAACTATTAAATAAATTAGATGAAATAGTAAAATTACAAAATAGCAAAGATAGCAAAACTAAAAAGTGGGATAAAGCAAAAAAAATATTGGCATTTTTATTAGATAAAGGAGCAGATATTGCAATAATGTATATTCCACAAATATTATCTGCGTTATTATAATAAAGAGGAGAGTTATTTTTATGTTAGAAGAATTTTATGATAGAATAAGTCTTAAATCAGATTTATCTAAATTATCAAAGATAATATGTCAAAAATACAATGTAGGCAAGTATATATCAGAAGAAATAATACTAGTAGGGTATGAAGATTTTAACTTTATATTAACAACTGATGTAGATAAATTTTGCGTAAAAGTATTTAATAAATACAGAACTGATGCAGATGTAAAAAAATATATTGATAGAATAAAATTAGCCAACTCACTAAATATTAATACTCCAAAAGTATATAATTGTGATAATGATATATTATGCGAAATAGCATTGAATGATATAACTTTCAAATTATGTGTATTTGAATATATAGAAGGCAAAAGCTTTTATGACTTAAATGAAATACCAACCGAGAAGGAAATTAGAAATATTGTTGAACAAATGGCACACATCCATAGTGCAAAGTTAGAATCTGATTTTATTTATGATAAATGGACAATAACTAATTTTATAAAAGAATATGAAGAAAAAGGAAAATACCTAGATAATAAATATAATAAAGTTTTCAAATCATTAATTGATAGAACTGCAAATATAAAATTTGCAGAATTGCCTACATCTTTTGTTCATGGAGATATTATCAGTTCAAATGTTATGAAAGATAATAACAATAAATTATGGATTATAGACTTTGCAGTATCTAACTATTTACCCAGAATTGTTGATTTAGCAGTGACTTCTTGTAATTTATGTTTAAATCCAGAAAGTGAAGATAAAACAATAGCGAGTACAAAAATTATATTAAATGAATATCAAAAATACAATAAACTAACTGATTATGAATTAGAATGTTTTCCTCTATTTTATGATCTCTTGCTAATGCAATGGGAATATTGCAAATTAGCTATTTAAGTAAGTTTGGTAAAAAAGCAAAAGAAGATGATTTTTGGCTACAAGAAAGTGAAAAAGGTTTATCTTTTAGTACATCAGAATTTTGGAAAAATATTCTAAAATAAAAAATGACTCTATAAAAGGCAATGCTTTTTTACATTGCCTTTATATTAAATCTTTTTATTATTATCTAAAAGTTTTGGCATATTGCTATCTAAATTTTCTATCTTTTTTATACCTGAAGAATACTGTAAAATATCAAATTGTTTCCTTGCAATTTCATTTAACCTTTCCAATCTCTTGCTTTGTGGTAAACCTTGTTCAATCATTTCAGCATTTAAATTTTCTAAATTTACTAAAATGACTAATTGTAATATATTTGCATAATCTCTCATATTACCTTCCAAATTTGGATTTTTCTCTTTCCACTCTTTAGCAGTCATTCCAAATAGTGCAACATTTAATATGTCTGCTTCATTAGCGTAAATATATTGCTTTTGTTTTTCAGTTAATGTAGGAATAATATTTTCTTTTATACTATCAGTATGTATTCTGTAATTTGTTTTAGCAAGTTCTCTTCTTACAGACCAATCAATTTTATTTTGATATGCTTCATTTTGTTTTAGTCTTTCAAATTCTGTAATTAGATATAGTTTAAATTCAACATTTAACCAACTTGCAAATTCAAAAGCAATATCTGGATGAGCAAATGTTCCTATACTATATTTTCCGCTACTTGGGATAATTCCAATACTGTTGAATTCTTTTTTCCAACGATTTGGAGTCATTGTAAAACGATTATAACCTACTTCATCAATTTTAATTCTGTGGGATTCCACGGAATTAAAATTATTATTGTGTAATTCTTCCCATAAGCTATAAAAAGCAAAAGAATCTTTATTTGACATCCAATTTCTTATAACGCCAGATGGATCCTTTGGATTTTCATATTTTGCTAAATCAGTTAATGAAATGTAATCTACATCTCCAAATCTCATTACTCCAATTATATTATCTTTTACTTTCATTTCTGTTTTTATAATATCTTTTTTCATTTATAGCACACCCTTATATAATTTTTATTATTATAAAACATTTGTTTGCAATCGTCAAGTGTTTTATAAATATTTTTGTTTTTTTATTATAGATTTATATTATTAAATAAAAATAAAACAACCTGATTTCGTTCTGTTATATTCATCTCCATAATTTTTGCCATAGCAAAATTTATATACTTTGAATTTATAACTGGAAATATTTTATATTCTTCATCTATTTTTGCTAGTTCATTAGAAAAAACTTTTAACATTTCTTTTCTATCATAATCAATTGGTGTATAACTACTTTCATTTATTCTAACTGCTAGTTTTAATTTCTCTTTTATATCCATTTCTTTAATAATATCAATCAAATAATTTACTTTTTCATTTTCCATATTTCTTTGCTCCTTTATTTTAAAATTTTATCCTCAAAAAAGGGATTGGGATTTATCCCATATAATGAATTTGGCGGGAGTACAAATTCATTGCTTGCTAGGACATTAATTTGCATTTGTGAGGTACAAATACTGGTAGTTACTAGGACACATTTTCTATAATTTCACCCAAATATTTTAAATATTCTTTTGAATTTTTTGATATAAATTCTTCTGTGAATTTTACATTTGTTATTTCAATTTCGTAATTTTTATTCCTTTTTATCTCAATAGAAGATATTAATTTTTGTATTAGTTCTTTTCTAGTTCTTCTATCTATATCTTGCCACATATCATAAAAATCAAATTTATTTATAGCAAATAAACTTTCATCTATTCCGATTTTGCAATCTAATTTTTTTGATAATTCTATTGTATATTCTTTTATATCATCTTCTGGAATTAGTTCATCTTTTTTCTTTTTTAGTTTGTTAATTTCATTTTTTATTACTTCATTTTTATGATTGATTGTTTCAATATCTAGAGTAGAATTTACATACAAATCCACTAATCTTTTTTCCTGCATTTTTAGTTTTTCTATTGCCTTTTCTATGTCTTTAATATCTTTTGTTTTATTTGAATTACAGGTTATTATTTCATATTCCATTTTATAAATATAGTCTGTTAATTCTTCTAAAAATGTCGATAATTTCTTTTCTATTTTTTCACAACTATAATGAATTCCTTTTGATTTACAATTAGGATTTTTACAAGTTAAAAAGTAATAAACTTTTTCATTTTGTTTTCCTTTATTTTTGAATGACATTGTAGAAGATAATATTTTTTTGCAATCGGGACATTTAACTAATCCAGTAAATAAGTGCACATATTGTCCATAATTTGAATGTTTATTTTTCTCTAAAACTTTTCTAGTTTCACTCCAAGTTTTTTCATCAATAATTGGCTCACAATAATCTTTTACATATAAAATATCTTTCTCTTTTCTTGCAAATCTTCCATAAGCGTATGTTCCAATATAAATAGGGTTTGTTAGTATATTATAAACTCTATCTGATTTCCATTTGCCTTCTTTTAAATATGAATTATTTTCTTTCATAATATTTGCAATGCCTCTTGTTGATTTTCCTTGCTTACATAATTCAAATATCTCTTTTACCACTTGTGCTTCAATAGGTTCTATTTCTAAATGTCCTGTTCCTTTATTTCTTATATATCCATAAGGAGCTTTTGATGGATGTATCTTTTGAATAGCCATTTCTTCCATTGCTCTTTTAGTCCTAGCTCCGATTTCTTTTCTTTCTCTTTGTCCAAATACTAAATTCATTCCAAATATCATTTCACCATTTGCGGTAGATACATCATAAGGCTCTAATATAAGTTCTATTTTTACATCATGTTCTTCACAATAATTAAGAAGCCAAAAGCCATCATAGTTATTTCTTGTAAGTCTATCTACTTTAATTGCAATTAATTTATCAATTTTGCCTATTTTAATATCTTTTAATAATCTTTGCATTTCAGGTCTCATTAAATCTTTTCCAGAATGTCCTGCATCATTATATACATCTACGATAGAATACTTGTTTTTCTCGCAATATTCTTTTATCATTCGTAGTTGTGAATCAATAGAATATCCGTTATCTCTTTGGTCATCTGTTGAAACTCTTACATAAACTCCACATCTCATAAAATCACCTCCTCTATATGTTTCCTAACTAAAATGCAATTTTGCAATCTAAATTTCAAAATTTTCTATAAAATTGTAAAATAGAAGATTAATTTTTTAATTTTATAAGAATTTGTTTTATTTCTTTTAAATCATATTTTTCATTGTATTCTTTGATATAAAAAGACTTATTGCTTATCTCATTGACTTTATATTCAAAAATTTTAAGGCTTACTGGATATGTAATTATATATTCTGTTGGCTGGATAAATTGTAGATTAGTATATAACAAATGCTTTACTTTACCGTTTTTAGTTGTATAAGTATAATTTTTTATAAGTTCTAGTAATTCGTTATTTGGCTTTAGTTCTTGTATTTCTTTAAATTCAAGCATAAAAAATGCCCTCCTTTCTTTAATTTAAGAGAACATTTTTAATAATTTTATTAAGTTCGATTCATCTTTTCTAAAACGAAAAAACTTACGAACTCTCATAAAGTTCGTAAGTTGTCTTAAATTGGAGCCTTTAACGGGAATTGAACCCGTGACCTCAGCCTTACCAAGGCTGCACTCTACCAACTGAGCTATAAAGGCAAATACAAAAAGTATTATATATGAAAAAAAAGAAAATGTAAAGCATTCTATTGACTTTTTGTAAAAAAAGTAATAAAATAATGGAAATAATAAAAAACAAGTAAGAGAAAAGTAGAATATGAACTACTAATAGAGAGAATTGAGCTAGGCTGGAAATCAATTCAAGCAAGCATATTTGAAAACTAACTCTTGAAGTTTCTAGTGAATAAGCTAGACGTTTAAGGTGCGTTATAATCTTATAAATCAAGTAAAAAGAAGGATGGAACCGTGTTCTAATGGAGAGCACTCCTTACATATAGGGGTGAACCATTTGTAGCGGTTTTTTTGATATCTACATAATGGAACCCAACGAAGGGAGAGAAAAATATGGTAAATATTACATTAAAAGATGGATCTAAAATAGGGGTAGAAAAAGGAACGAGTATTTTAGAGATTGCAAAAAAAATTAGTGAAGGATTAGCAAGAGTAGCAACATGTGGAGAAGTAAATGGAAAGATTAAAGATTTGCGTTATGAAATAAAAGAAGATTGTAATTTAACTATACACACATTTGCAAATGAAGACTTAGAAGGAAAAAAAGCATATTGGCATACAACTTCACATATTATGGCACAAGCAGTAAAAAGAATATTTCCTACTGTAAAATTTGCAATAGGTCCAAGCATTGATGATGGATTTTATTATGATTTTGATGTAGAAACACCATTCACAGATGAAGATAAAGCAAAAATAGAAGAAGAAATGAAAAAGATTATAAAAGAAGACATAGAGATTGAACGTTTCACTTTACCAAAAAAAGAAGCTTTAGAATTGATGAAAGATCAACCATATAAACAAGAACTAATTGAGGAATTACCAGAAGGTGAAGAAATTAGTTTCTATAAGCAAGGGGATTTTACTGACCTTTGTGCAGGTCCACACTTAATGAGTACAGGAAAAGTTAAAGCAGTAAAAATATTAACTTCTTCTGGAGCATATTGGAGAGGCAGTGAAAAAAATAAAATGCTACAAAGGATATATGCTATTTCATTCCCAAAAGCAAGTGAATTACAAGAATATCTAGATTTATTAGAAGAAGCTAAAAAAAGAGATCACAAAAAATTAGGAAAAGAATTAGACTTATTTATGATTTCACCAGAAGGACCTGGATTTCCATTTTTCTTACCAAAAGGAATGGTTTTAAGAAATGTATTAGAAGATTTTTGGAGAAAAATACATATAGAAAATGGATATGTAGAAATAAAAACGCCAATGATATTAAATGAAGAATTATGGCATCGTTCAGGACATTGGGACCATTATAAAGACAATATGTATACAACTAAAATTGATGATGTAGACTTTGGAATTAAACCAATGAATTGTCCAGGTGGAATGATAGTATACAAACGTGATATGCATTCATATCGTGACTTACCAATCCGTGCAGGAGAATTAGGCTTAGTACATAGACATGAAAAATCTGGAGAATTAAATGGACTATTCCGTGTTAGATGTTTTACTCAAGATGATGCACATATTTTCTGTTTACCAGAACAAATGGAAACAGAAATTGCAGGAGTAATAAAATTAGTTGATCAAGTATATAGTTTATTTGGATTCCCATATTCAGTAGAATTATCAACAAGACCAGAAGATTCTATGGGAAGTGATGAATTATGGAATATGGCAGAAAGCACACTAAAAAAGGTTTTAGAAGATTTAAAAATACCATATGAACTAAACGAAGGAGACGGAGCTTTTTATGGACCTAAAATTGACTTCCATATTAAGGATTGCCTAGGAAGAAGTTGGCAATGTGGAACAGTTCAATTAGATTTCCAAATGCCAGAAAGATTTGATTTAACATATATAGGAGAAGATGGAGAAAAACATAGACCAGTTATGCTACATCGTGTTATATTTGGAAGTATTGAAAGATTTATAGGTATTTTAATTGAACATTTTGCAGGAGCATTTCCAACATGGTTAGCACCAGTTCAAGTTAAGATTTTACCAATAAGCGAAAAACATTTAGAATATGCAAAAAAAATATACAATGAATTGTTTGCAAAAGGAATTCGTGTGGAAATAGATGCATCAAATGAAAAAGTAGGATATAAGATTAGAAAAACTCAGATGGAAAAAGTACCATATATGTTAGTGGTTGGAGATAAAGAACAAGAAAATGATACAGTTGCAGTACGCTCAAGAGAATTAGGAGATGAGGGCGTAGAAAAAATTGAGGAATTTATTAAAAAAATTCAAGAAGAAATTAATAAAAGAAAATAATTAGAAAGGAACAAAAAATATGAAATTAGGAATTGTAGGATTACCAAATGTAGGGAAAAGCACTTTATTCAATAGTATAACAAAAGCAGGTGCAGAATGTGCTAATTATCCATTTTGTACAATAGAACCTAATGTGGGAGTTGTAGCTGTACCAGATGAAAGATTAGATAAATTAACCCAAATGTATAATCCTCAAAAAACTACACATGCAATTATTGAATTTGTAGACATCGCAGGTTTAGTAAAAGGAGCAAGCAAAGGAGAAGGCTTAGGAAACCAATTCTTATCACATATTAGAGAAACAGATGCTATAGTAGAAGTAGTAAGATGTTTTGAAGATACAAATGTAGTACATGTAGATGGAAGTATAGACCCAATTAGAGATATTGAAACTATAAATTTAGAATTGATTTTTGCAGATATTGAAACAGTAAATAAAAGAATAGATAAGGCAAAGAAAAATTTAAAGGCAGATAAAAAATATCAAGCAGAAATTGATTTGCTAGAAAAAATATTAGAAACTTTGGAATCTGGAAAATCAGCAAGAACTTTACATTTTACTGAAGAAGAACAAGAAATTGTAAAAGATATGTTTTTATTAACAACAAAACCAATATTATATGTTGCAAATGTTTCAGAGGAACAATTAGAGCAAGGAGAAAATGATGAAAATATAAAAAAAGTAAAAGAATACGCTCTAAAAGAACAAGCAGAAGTTATTCCATTATGTGTAAAAATGGAAGAAGAACTTTCAGGATTAGAAGACGAAGATAAAAAAGAAATGCTAGCAATGTATAATTTAGAAGAAGCAGGATTAGATAAAGTAATTAAAAAAAGTTATGACTTATTAGGATTAATGTCTTTTTTAACAGCTGGAGAACCAGAAGTTAGAGCTTGGACAATAAAGAAAGGAACAAAAGCACCAGAAGCTGCTGGAAAAATTCATACAGATATTCAAAGAGGATTCATTAAAGCAGAAGTTGTTTCATATAATGATTTAATAAAAGAAGGTAGTATGGTAGCGGCAAAGGAAAAAGGATTAGTACGTTCAGAAGGAAAAGAATATATTATGCAAGATGGAGACATTGTTTTATTTAAATTTAATGTAAGCAAATAAAAAAATGAAAAAAAAGTAAAAAAACTATTGACAGATTAAAAAGTAAAGTATAAAATAATAACAGTAAACAAAAGTGAAAAAGTTATTGTATTTTGTCGTAAATATTTTTAAAATTTAGTATAATTTAAAATATTTGTAAAATACTAATAAAAACAATTTAAAGGAGAGGAAAAAATGAAAAGTTCAAAATTTGTAAAATTAATACTAGTTATTTTAATAGGAGCTATGGTTTTATCAGTTGCTACAAGTGTATTAGCAGCAGATGATGGTTATGATTTTGATTTAAGCTCAATTACAGGTAACAATACGACAAACACTCCTACTGGTACAAATACACAAAATGGAACAAATACTTCAAATGGTACTAATACTTTAGATACAAATGGACTAAGAAGTAATGCAACACCAACTGCAACAACGAATACAGTAAATAACACATATGGAAATACAAATTTACCACATTCAGGTTTAGCTGATTCTTCTCTTCCAATAGTAGCGTTAATTGTTATATTTGGAATATCAGCAGCATATGCATACAAAAAAGTTCAAGATTATAGAGGTTTATAAAATAAAATGAGCTATAAAAGGCTCATTTTTGATATAATAAGATATTAAACATAGTAGCAATAGAAAAGGAGAATTTAATAATGAATAAAGTGAGAGGATTTGAAGTAGCAAAAGGATTTGAAAATAAAGAAATAAATTTGCCAGTTCGTAAAACACAATATTCTGCCGGATATGATATTGAAGCAGCAGAAGATATTATTATACCAAGTTTTAAGAAAGGAATGACACCAACACTTGTAAAAACAGGACTAAAGGCATATATGTTAGATGATGAAGTACTATTTTTATATAACAGAAGTTCTAATCCAAAGAAAAAAGGCTTAATACTAGCTAACAGTGTAGGTGTTATAGATAAAGATTATTATGGAAATGCAGACAATGATGGACATATAATGTTTGCATTTTATAACATTAAAGAAGAAGATATACAAATAAAGAAAGGTGAATGCATAGGACAAGGAGTTTTTCAAAAGTACTTTGTAACTGATAATGATAATGCAACAGGAGTAAGAAGCGGTGGATTTGGCTCAACAGGCGGTTAAAATTTAACATAAAAAAATGGAAAAAATTTGGTAAAAGTCTTTGACTTTTACCAAATTTTATAGTATAATAAATATGGTTAAAAAATCCAATAAAGTTATATCGTATTGACATAACTTTATAATATTTTTTTGCTGCAAAATCTGAAAGGAGTTGACTTTTATGTTCAATGTAGGAGACAAAATTGTGTACCCAATGCATGGAGCTGGGACAATAGATTCAATCGAAGAAAAAGATATTTTAGGGGAAAAACAATCTTATTATATTCTTAAGATGCCAGGTGAAGTAAAAGTAATGATTCCAACAGCTAAAGCAGAGGAAGTAGGAGTTAGGAATATAATTGATAAACAGTCAGCAGAAAAAGTAATTGGAATACTAGAGCAAGATGAGACGCAAATGGATAAAAATTGGAATAAACGTTATAGAGACAATATGGAAAAAATGAGAAGTGGAGACATATATGAAGTAGCAGATGTTGTTAGAAATTTAAGTTTTAAACAAAAACAAAAAGGACTTTCAACAGGTGAGAAGAAAATGCTAAATAATGCAAAACAAATATTAGTAAGCGAATTAGTATTAGCAGAACATGCTACACAAGATGAAGTAGAACAATTAGTAGAAAATAAAATTAATACATCATTTATGACATTTAGAGCAGACGAAATTGATAAAGAAAGTATCGTTAATAAATTCATACCATTTGATGGTACAGGAACAAACGATTAGATAAAAATTCATAGATATCAATAGTTAAAAATACTACTTTATAAATAACCACATTATTTTTGCTATTGATATTTTTAATTGCTAAAAACATATTAGGAGGGAAATGTAACAAATGGAACAAGAAGAAAATAGTTTAGGAACAGAAAAAATAGGAAAATTAATCCGTAAATTTTCAATTCCATGTATAATATCTTTATTGGTCAATTCATTGTATAATATTGTTGACCAAATATTCATAGGATGGGGAGTTGGATATTTAGGAAATGGTGCTACAAATGTTGTATTTCCAATAACAATGATAGCACTATCATTTGCACTGATGTTTGGAGATGGAGCATCAGCTTATTTAAGTTTAAAACTTGGGGAAAAGAAAAAAGAAGAAGCCGCCAAAGGTGTAGTTAATGGAACTATATTATCTATTTTTATATCTGTAATTTTATGTATAATCACACTTATATTTTTACCAAATATATTACTTGTTTTTGGATGCACAGATGCTTTAAAAGAATATGCTTTTAAATATGGATATATAATTGTATTAGGATTACCATTTATGATGATAGGTACAACTTTAAACTCTATCATTAGAGCAGATGGAACACCTAAATATGCAATGACATCTATGGTATTAGGCGCAATTTTAAATATTATATTAGATCCGATTTTTATATTTATTTTTAAAATGGGAGTAGAAGGTGCAGCAATTGCAACAGTTATTAGTCAAATACTAACATTTATATTAAATATTTTATACTTGAAAAAATTCAAATCAATAAATATATCAAAAGACAACTTTAAATTTCAGGTTAATACTGCTAAAAAAGTATCAGCTTTAGGAATAAGTAGTTTTATTACACAGATGAGCTTTGTATTTGTAGTAGCTGCAGAAAATAATTTACTAGCTAAATATGGTGCAGAAACTAAATTTGGAGCAGAAATACCAATTACAGTTTTAGGAATTGTTATGAAAATTAACCAAATATTAAATAGCATTATTGTTGGTATTGCAGTAGGAGCTCAACCTATAATCGGATATAATTACGGTGCAGAAAAATATGACAGAGTAAAAAGTGCATTAAAAAGAGTATTAGGAATTAGTGTTATAATAAGTACAATAGCATTCATATTATTCCAAACAATACCAGATAAATTGATTTCAATTTTTGGTAGTGGTGATGAAAACTATATGGAATTTGCATGTATGTCATTTAAAATATATTTAATGCTATGTATTTGTAATGGAATACAAATACCATCAGGAATTTTCTTTCAAGCTATTGGAAAAAGCTTGAAGAGTGCAATATTATCATTATCACGACAAATTTTATTTTTAATACCTGCTATGATGGTATTAAGCAGTATCTTTGGATTAGTAGGTGTACTTTGTGCAGGACCAGTTGCAGATGGATTAGCATTCATTATTTCTAGTACGTTATTGATTCTAGAAATAAAACGTTTTGGAAAAGCTAAGATGTTAAGTACAGCACTTATTGATGATACAAGTACAGATGATAAGCTAAATAAACAAATTGTAATTACTATTTCAAGAGAATATGGATCTGGCGGAAGATATGTAGGAAGATTAATTGCAGATAAATTAGGTATAAAATTTTATGATAAAGAATTTATTACTAAATTAGCATTAGAAACAGGATTATCAGAAGAATACATAGAAAATACAGAGCAAAAGAGAGAAAAATTAGAAGGACTTAATAGTGGATATTCTGTAGGAATGAATACAGCTGATGAATTATTCATTAAAGAATCAGAACTGATAAAAAAATTAGCAAATGAAGGATCTTGTGTTATTATAGGAAGATGTTCAGACTTCATTTTAAAAGATATAAATAATGTTGTAAAAGTATTTATTTATAGTGATATGAATAATAAGGTAAAAAGAGCAGTAGATATTTATGGTATTCAAAAAAATAAAGCAGAAAAAGAAATTAAGAGAATAGATAAATTAAGAGCAAATCATTATAAATATTATACAGAAAGAGAATGGAAAGATTACAACAATTATGATATATGTTTAAATAGCGATGTTTTAGGTGTAGAAAAAACGGCAGAACTAGTTTGTGATATAGTAAAAGAAAAAGAAATAATATTGAATAATACATAAAAATACTCTTATTTTAGAGTATTTTTTTTAAAAATTGATTTTAAAATAATATTTATGATATAATTGAATAAAATGAATAAGAGGAGGAGAGAATCTTGGAAAAAATTAAATTAGGTATTATTTTTGGCGGTATGTCTACAGAACATGACGTTTCTATTGTTTCTGGAACATCTGTCATCGCAAACTTGAATAAAGATAAATATGAAGTTTTTCCAATATATATTAGTAAAGATGGAATTTGGTATAAATATGAAGTTACAGACATTTCTTACAAAGTAGGAGACGAAGTTTCTAATATTACTGAAATTGATAATCCTATTTCATATTTAAAAAATTTAGATGTAGTATTTCCTGTTTTGCATGGCCTATATGGAGAAGATGGTTCAATTCAAGGATTATTAGAATTACTTAAAATTCCATATGTTGGATGTCATATATTATCTTCTAGTATTTCTATGGATAAAGCATATACTAAAATTATTTTTGAAAAAGCTGGTATAAAACAGGCAAACTATTTATATCTAAAAGCTTTAAAAAACAAATATATATTAGTCCATAAAGATTTCTCTGAGGAAATTATTACATTAGATAAAGCCTGTGAAATTGCAGAAATTTTAAAATATCCAATTTTTGTTAAACCATCAAATTCTGGATCTTCTGTAGGAATTCGTAAAGCTACATCAAAAGAGGAATTAAAAGAAGCTATAAAATATGCAAGTCAATTTGATTCGAAAATATTACTTGAAGAACAAATTATTGGAAGAGAAATTGAATGTGCAATATTAGGAAATGATGATGTAAGAGCATCTTGCTTAGGAGAGATTTTACCAAGTGATTCATTTTATAGTTTTGATGCTAAGTATAAAAATGCAGAATCTAAAACAATTATTTCAGCTAAAATGAATGAAAATCTAGAAAAGCAAGTTAAAGAACTTGCCATAAAAGCTTTTAAAGCAGTTGATGGTAATGGCTTTGCTAGAGTTGATTTTTTTGTAAATGAAGAAACAGAAGAAATATATATCAATGAAATAAATACTATACCTGGATTTACTCAAATTAGTATGTATCCAAAACTATGGGAACATTCTGGTATTCCATATTCAAATTTATTAGATGAATTAATTTCATTGGCAATGGAGTAAAAATTAAAAAAATCAATTAAAGTTACATATCAGTTTTATGATCAGTTGAGTCTCATTTAATTAAATTTTGGTGAGACTCAATTTTTTCTTAATATTTATATTCTTAAAAATGTTAAAATTTCATAAACATCTATTAAAAAATAGTTTCGTAAAAAATGAAAATGGGGCTTTTTTTACTGTTAATGAGTATTGCATATTCTTAGAAAAGATAGTATAATGTGAAAAAAGAAGAACATAAATTGAATTTTTAGATTTTATACAAATTTACATAACGCAAACATATTAATTAAGATGGAGGAAAATATGAGGGATAAAAAAAGAAAGACATTAGAATGGAGAAAGCTAGACAATTCAGCTAAACTATTTCCAATATCTGCAGGAAAAAAGTATAGCACTGTTTTTAGAATATCTGCAGTATTAAATGAACAAATACAGCCAGAAATACTAGAAAAAGCAGTAAGAATTGCTTTAGAAAAATATAAGTCATTTCGTGTAAAATTAAAAAATGGTTTTTTTTGGAACTACTTAGAACATAACACAAAAGAGCCAATTATAGAGCCAGAAACTGATTATCCTTGTAAATATATTAATCCAAAAACTAATAATCAATATTTGTTTAAAGTAACATATTTTGAAAGAAAGATAAACATAGACATTTTTCATTCATTAACAGATGGAAATAGTGGAGCAATATTTTTTAAAGAAATTATATATAACTATTTAGAAATGTCACATCCGGAAGAATTTAAAGAAGAAATAAGAACATATAGGAAAGCAGAGTATACTATTGAAGATAGCTATATAAAAAACTTTGATAAAAAAGCTAAAAACAATAATTCTTCAAAAAAAGCATATTTATTAAAAGGAGGAAAATTAAAACTAGGAGCTATATCAGCAATTCATGAAATAATCGATTTATCTAAATTAAAAGAAGAAGCAAAAAATCAAAATTGTACAATAACACAATACTTAACAGCAGTATTGATATATAGTATTTATCAAGTTAATTTTGTAAATCCAAAAAATAGACCAATAAAAATTTGCATACCAGTAAACTTAAAAAAATATTTTCAATCAGAAACAATAACAAATTTCTTTTCATATATAACAGTTGAGGCAGAAATGGAAAAAGAAAATTTAGATACTTTTGAAAAGATATTAGAATTTGTAAAAAAAGAATTTGAAAAAAAATTAACTCAAGATGAAATAAAAAAGACAATGTCAGGAAATGTAAAATTAGGAATAAACCCATTTATCAAAGCAATTCCTTTAGTATTAAAAAGACCTATAGTGCGTTTAAGCTATTTAGAAATTAGAAAATATACAACGATGACTTTTTCTAATATAGGAAGAATAGGAATTATTGGAAAATACCAACAGTATATAGATAACTTTTTTATGCTGATTGCACCCGAGCAAGCAGAAAAAATAAAATGTTCTGCATGCTCATATGAAAATAAAATAACTGTAACATTTACTTCAATTTTAAATAATGACAATATAGAAAAAATATTTTGTCAGTTTTTAAAAGATAAAGGAATTGATGTACATATAGAAAGCAATGGCATAAATGAGTAAAGGAGGAAAAATGCTATATCCACAAAAACTAAATCAAAAAAAAGGAAATTTAATTGTAAAAATTTCAATAGGAATATCAGTTATTATAGCTATTATTCTAATCGTAGTTAATCATTATATAACTCCTAATATAAAATGGGCAGGAATTGCAAATGCTGGGATAATATATATTTGGATTACAATAATTTACGCAATAAACAAAAACACGAATATTGCAGGACACGTTTTACTTCAAATGCTAGCAATAGCTATATTAACAATATATATAGATTATAAAACAGGACTCAAAGGCTGGGCTATCAATATTTCAATCCCAATTATTATCATTATAGCTAATATAACAATGCTAATTTTAACAATAATAAGTCATAAAAGATATATTCGTTATGCAATCTATCAGCTAGTTATATGTTTGTTTAGTTTAGTGCCATTTTATTTTATATATGAAAAGATGATAGTACATAAAATACTTAGTTACATATCTACAGGAGTTTGCACTATAAATTTTTTAGTGACAATTTGTTTATGTTCAAAAGAAGTAAAAGATGCAATTACCAGAAAATTTAGTATTTAAAAAAACTGAACGACCTGTACAAAATCACATAAAAGCATTGCAATTATATTTAATTATTTATATAATGTGACAGATAAGGATGGATGAATATGAATAAAACCAAAAGAAAAATATTTGAAACTTCTATGAAATTGTTTGCTGAAAAGGGATATGATGCAACTAGCATAGAAGATATAACAGCTACTGTTGGTGTTGCAAAAGGAACTTTGTATTATCACTTTTCAAGCAAAGAAGAAATTTTCAATTTTTTAATAGAAGAAGGAATTAAATTATTGCAAAATAGTATTGATATAAAAACGGCAAAACTTAGTAATTATATCGATAAAATAAAGGCAATTGTACTAATTCAAATAAAAATTGTGTCTAAATATGAAGATATAATTGCCATTCTATTAAGTCAATTTTATGGTAAAGAAGCAAGAAATCAAAAATGCCAAATGCTAATTTATGAATATATAAATAAAATAGAACAAATTGTAGAACAGGGAATAAAAAAAGGACAAATAAAAAATGGTAATCCAAAGGCAATTGCATCAGAAATATATGCATTAATTTGTTCTAGTTTAGTATATAAATTGAGAAACCAAGATACATTTGATGTAATGACATTATTTAAAGAATTTGAGAATACAGTTATTGAAGGATTAAAGATAAAATAAGAAAGGATGAAAATAATGAGAAAACCCAATCATAAATTTGATACATACACTGATTTAAAAGATATGTTAGAAAAATCAGGAAAAAAATTTGGAGACAAAGTAGCATATATTTTAAAAACAGAAAAAGAAGGAGAATTTAAAAAAATTACTCATAAAGAATTTAGAGATCAAATAAATTGCTTAGGAACTAAATTGATAGATATGGGATTAAAAGGAAAACGTATTTCTGTTATTGGTGAAAATCGTTATGAATGGGGACTTTCATATTTATCAGTAGTTACAGGAACGGGAATTGTTGTCCCATTAGATAAAGCATTACCAGAAAATGAGATAGAAAGCTTGATTTTACGTTCAGAAGTAGAAGCTATTTTTTATTCTAAAAAATATGACGATATAATGAAACATCTAAAGGAAAAAAATAATACGAAACTAAAATATTTCATTTCTATGGATTTAGAAGAAAATAAAGATGGGATATATTCACTTTATCAGTTAGTGGAAGAGGGAAAACAATTATTAGATAAAGGAAATAGAAAATTTTTAGATGCTAAAATAGATCCAGAGGAAATGCAAATTATGCTATTTACATCTGGTACAACTTCTATATCAAAAGCAGTTATGTTATCACATAAAAATTTAACAGCAAACATTATGGATATTGCAGCAACTATAAAACTAGATGAAAATGATGTTATGCTATCATTTTTACCATTGCATCACACATTTGAATCAACAGTTGGATTTTTATATCCACTTTCAAAAGGATGCTCAATAGCATTTTGCGATGGTATTAGACATATAGCACAAAATGTAAAGGAATATAAAATAACGGCAGTAATATCTGTTCCAGCTCTTTTTGAAGGAATCTACAAACAAATTAAAAAGGGAATTCAGAAAAAAGGAAAATGGGAAACAGTTCAAAAAGGAATAAAAATTAGTAACTTTTTATTGAAATTTGGAATTGATATTAGAAAAAAATTATTTAAAGAAGTACATGAAAATTTAGGTGGACATTTAAGACTTTTAGTAGCTGGAGGAGCAGCATTTGACCCTGAAATTGAAAAAGGTTTTATAGACTTAGGATTCCGTACATATCAAGGATATGGATTAACAGAAACATCACCTGTCGTAGCAGCAGAGGATGATAAATATACAAGATTAGGATCAATAGGAAAAGCTTTTCCTAGTCTTGATGTTAAAATATTAGAACCAAATGAAGACGGAATAGGAGAACTAATGGTTAAAGGGCCAACAGTTATGCTTGGATATTATGACAATGAAGAAGCTACAAAAGAAGTCCTTGAACCAGACGGATGGTTTCACACAGGTGATTTAGCAAAAATTGATAAAGATGGATTTATCTTTATAACAGGTAGAAAAAAATATGTAATTGTTCTACAAAATGGAAAAAACATTTTTCCGGAAGAATTAGAAATATTGATAAATAAAATAGAAGGAATAAAAGAAAGCTTTGTATATGGAAAACCAGATGGCAATGATTATAAAATATGTGCAAAAATAGTTTATAATAAAGAATTAATGAAAGAACTTTATCAATTAGAAGAAGAAACTAAAATAAAAGAAAAAATTTGGGAGGAAATCAAAAAAATCAATAAAACAATGCCAGCATATAAATATGTAAGAGAGATTTCTGTAACAGAACAAGAACTTATAAAGACTACTACACAAAAAATAAAAAGACATGAAGAGATGAAAACATTAGCATAACACAATATTACAAAGCTGTAAATTTTCTGTAACAAAAATGTAATAAAAAATATGAAAAATGTACTTGTAGTTTTTTGTAAATTAATGTATAATAAAAGAGAAATATAAAATACAATAAAGCGTAGGATAAAGGAGGTAGTTTACAATGTCTAAAGCTGGCATAGTAAACGTGAGAATGGTAATCACGGAAGAAAAGATATTATCAAATATAGATAAAGTGCAAAAATTAATAAATCCAAACAGCAAAAAACAAATTGTACAATTAGAAGAAGATACATATTTTAAAGATATGGTAGAATCTATAAAAACATATTTAAATGAATACCCAAAAAAGAAAAATTTCCCAAGTAGTGTATATAATGCTGCATATGGGTTAGTTGAGTATGCAACAAATCAATTTGAAGAAAATACAAAAAGAATCGAAGAATTAATTCGTCAAAGGGAAGAGAATATTGCTTTAGCTGGTCAATTAAAAGACTTAGTTGAAGCAGTAACAAACAAAGATACAGATTGGAAGGAACAAGTAAAAAAGGCAGAAGATAATTTCTCAGAAGATATAATAGATACATTAAATATAATTGGAAAATCAAAATCAGATACATCAGAAAACTTTCAAGATGCTCTTAAATTAGTAAATGCAAGAATTAATAACTTAGAGTCAAATTTGCATATTGAGATAGATATGGAAAGAATTGAAGATAGATCAAAAGCTTTAAGCTATATAGGAATTGAAGTGGCAGATGCATTAAAATCAATTCCAACTCCAATTGCAGTTCCACCTCAAGAAGTTGAAAAAGAAGAAAAAGTAGAAAAAGCAGTAGAGAAAGTAGCACCAATTGTAGAAAATAATGAACAAAAAGAAAATGAAGCAGTACAAGAAGAAAAACAACAATATGAAGAGCAAACTACATTTGAAGTAAAACCATCATTATGGCAAAAAATTAAAAATTCTAAACTAATTAGAGGAATAAGATATATATTCAAAATAAGAGTAGTTTTAGATTATCCAGCATTACCAGAAGGAAAAGGTGAATAAGATATATTTTGTGAAAGTTTAAAAATCTCCAGTAAATATTATTGGAGATTTTTTTATGGTAAAATATATGAAAAAATAAAGCAAACCTATTGCCAAATTTTAAATTTTGTAATATAATTGCAACATAATTGTAATATAAATGAAAAATATGCGAAGGGGGAAGTATGTTGAAATTTGGACAAGATGTAGGAATTGATTTAGGAACAGCTACAGTTATCGTATATGTAAAAGGAAAAGGCATTGTATTAAGAGAACCTTCAGTAGTAGCAGTAAATAGTAATACAGGAGAAGTTTTAGCAGTAGGTGGAGAAGCTAGAAGAATGCTTGGAAGAACACCAGGAAATATTGTTGCAACAAGACCTTTAAGAGATGGTGTTATATCTGATTATACAGTAACTGAAAAAATGTTAAAACATTTTATAGGAAAAGTTTGTGGAAAATTTATTTTTGCACCTAGAATAATGATATGTATCCCTTCACAAGTAACAGAAGTAGAAAAAAAAGCAGTAATAGATGCTGCAACACAAGCAGGAGCAAGAAAGGTTTATTTAATAGAAGAACCAATAGCTGCTGCTATTGGTGCAGGAATTGATATATCTAAGCCTTGTGGAAATATGGTAGTAGATATTGGTGGAGGTACAACAGATATAGCAGTTATTTCATTAGGAGGCTCAGTTGTAAGTTCTTCATTAAAAGTAGCAGGAGATAAATTCGACGAGGCTATTGTAAAATATATTAAGAAAAAGCATAATATTGTTATTGGGGAAAGAACAGCAGAAGACTTAAAAGTTAATATAGGATGTGTATATCCTAAAATACAAGATTCAGAAATGGATATTAGAGGCAGAGACTTAACATCAGGACTACCAAAAACCATAACTATTCACTCAAGCGAAATGTTAGAGGCATTGATAGAACCTGCAATGATGATTGTAGATGCTGTGCATAATGTATTGGAAAAAACACCACCAGAATTAGCTGCAGACATTAGTGATAAAGGAATCTATATGACTGGGGGAGGTTGTCTAATTGATGGATTAGATAAATTACTACAAGAAAAAACTGGTATAAATGTTATGATAGCACAAGATACTGTATCTTGTGTGGCTTTAGGAACAGGAAAGGCATTAGAAAATTTAGATGCATTGGATGGAAAAGCAAAAAGATAAAATATTAAAAATAGATACTTCAAAAGTATCTATTTTTGTGATAAATAGCAATAAAAAGATTGCAATAAAAACGTTTTTATAGTATAATTCACATAAATTATTTTTTATTATTTCCTTTTGGAGTTGACATATAGTAGCAAATGCAACAAAACAATAATTTGTTAAAGGAGGAATTTTTATGGCAGACAAACGGAACAAAAATAAGTTAAGCTCAAGAGATACACTTAAAATATCACTTATAGTAAGTGCAGTATATTCTATTTGTATACTTGTAAATGGACTAATTTCTGAAACAACTGGGTATGAAGAAGCAAACTATTGGTTTTTTGGTGGAACAATAGTGACATCAATGATTTTCTATGCGGTGTATTTCATGACTCTTAAAGAAGAAAAAAGAAAACAAGAAGAAAAGAAAATGGAATTCATAGCAGAAAGACACTTATCATACACAGATTTTACAGAAGTATATTTTGTAGCAAAAGGATATGGAAACTGTATGGAGATGATAAAAGAAATCTTGAAAAAAGAAGGATGTAGATTTTATGCTAAACTTACTGAAGACCAAAATATATACATTATTGTTAAAGACAAGAATAACGAAGAAGTTTATAAATCAGAAATAATAAACTATAGTTATTTTAATTTTCATTTTACATTTGAAGAATAATGGGTATGCCGTAAGAACAAAAATGGAGGTTCAATTTAGAACCTTCATTTTTGTAGATAAAGGTAGATATAAACTTGCAAAAGAATAAAAAATAGTTTAAAATATAAATACTATATAACAAAAAATGGAAGTGAAAAAAATGGAAAATGAAAAAAGAATAGTATTTATAACATTAGGCTGTAAGGTAAATCAATATGAAACAAATGCTATGGCACAAAAATTGATAGCTGCTGGATATAATGTAGTAGAATATGGAGAAAAAGCGGATATATATATTATAAATACTTGCACAGTAACAAATATGTCAGATAGAAAATCAAGGCAAATGCTAAGAAAAGCAAAAGAAAATAACCCAGATAGTAAAATAATTGCAGTAGGATGTTATGCACAAGTGGCAAAAGAAGAAATAAAAAAAATAAAAGAAGTTGATATTGTTTTAGGAAATGAAGAAAAAAAAGACATAGTAAAATATTGTAATGATATTTTAGAGAGCAAAACAGAAAATATAGGAGAAATAAAAGATATATCAAACATAAAGGAATTTTCAGAATTTGGAAAGATTACATATACAGAAAAAACAAGAGCAGTTATAAAAGTACAAGACGGATGTGATAGATTTTGTTCATATTGTATAATTCCATATGCACGAGGAAGAGTTAGAAGCAGAAAACCAGAAAATGTCATAGAAGAAATTAAACGGGATTGCTCAGCAAGGTATTAAAGAAGTGGTAATTACAGGAATTCATATTGCATCATATGGGAATGATTTTGAAAACCTAAAAAAAGAATATAAACTAATTGACCTATTAGAAGAGATAAATAAAATAAATGGAATAAAAAGGATAAGATTAGGATCTATTGAACCATTACTGATTACTGAAGAGTTTATAGAAAGATTATCAAAATTAGAAAAAATTTGTGAACATTTTCATTTGTCATTACAAAGTGGAAATGATGATACATTAAAAAGGATGAATAGAAGATATACTACAGCACAATTTAAAGAAATAACTAAAAAGCTAAGAAAGGCATTTCCAAATGTTAATTTAACAACAGATATAATAGTTGGATTTCCAGGGGAAACAGAAGAAGAATTTAATAAAACATATAAATTTTTACAAGAAATAAAATTTTATAAAATGCATATTTTTCAATATTCTCCTAGAAAAGGAACAAGAGCAGCCAATATGCCAAATCAAGTGCCATCAAATGTAAAAGAAAAAAGAAGTAAAATACTAATAGATTTATCAGATAATAACGAAGAATTTTATAATAAGCAATATATAGGTAAAAAAGTAGAAGTATTATGGGAGGAAGAAAAAAATGGCATAAGTAAAGGACATACTTCTAACTATATTTTAGTTGAAAGCAATGAAAAAAGAATAGAAAATACATTAGAGACAGTAGAAATAAAAAGCGCAGATAAACACTATATAACAATGTAATAAAAATGTAACAAACGCGTAACAGAAACTTAATATAAAAAAAGAAAAAATTACTTGATAAATTTTAATAAATATAGTATAACTAAATAAATAGTAATGAAACACGAAGGAGGAAAATATAAATGGCGGAGTTAGGAGAAGAAACTAAAGTAACAGGAGCATTTGGAGGAGTACAATTTGGTAACATAGAAGAAGGAGGTGTAAATATGCCAAATAATTTTGAAGAAAACAATGAAGAATTAAATCCAGGAACAATTAGAAATACAAATTTACCAGTAACAAACGGATTCTGGCAAAAATTCAGAAACTTCTGGTTACAAGATATTGAATGGGATAGAGAAATCAAAGTTGTTTTAACACCAGCACAACAAAAGGTAGAAGATGAAATTAATGCATTTTTACACCAAGAAATAACATGGGGAAAAATACAAAGCTTTTTATTTAGAGGAAAAAAAGCAAATTAGTATAACTACTTCTATTTGTGAAAATTTAGTGAATTTAAAAAAAAGTATAGCGTAATATATAAAATTATGCTATACTTTTTGCGTAAGAAAGAAGTAAAATAATAGGAGAAATATATGAAAAATAAAACTATATATGTTTGCAATGAATGTGGATATGAATCAGCTAAATGGTTAGGAAAGTGTCCAGCTTGCAATAGCTGGAATAGCTTTTTTGAACAAAAAGTGGTAGAGACAAAAAATAAAGAAAAAAATCATGACAAGGAAAAAGTAAAACCACAAAAACTAGACTCTTATATAGCAAAAGAAACTTTGCGTACTTCAACAGGATTTGAAGAATTAGACAGGGTTTTGGGAGGAGGACTTATTAAAGGTTCTTTAATTTTGCTTGGAGGAGAACCAGGAATTGGAAAATCAACCCTTATTTTACAAATTTGCGACAAAGTACAAGGAGAAGGCAAAGTTTTGTATGTCTCTGGTGAAGAATCAGCAGAACAAATTAAGTTAAGAGCAGATAGATTACGGAATTAAAAATGAAAATATACTATTTTTAGGAGAAACTGATATTGATTTAGTTAATCAAGCTATTGTAGAAACAGAACCTAAATTAGTAATTATTGATTCTATACAAACAATGTATTCAGATGAAATATCAGCAGCTGCCGGAAGTGTTAGTCAAGTAAGAGAAATTACTGCTCAAATTATGCATATTTGTAAATCAAAAAATATTACTACAATAATTATAGGGCATGTTACAAAAGAAGGAAATATCGCAGGACCAAGAGTATTAGAACATATGGTAGATACAGTGCTATATTTAGAAGGAGAAAGATATTTTTCCTATAGAATCTTACGTGGAGTAAAAAATCGTTTTGGCTCTACAAACGAAATTGGAATGTTTGAAATGAAAGAACAAGGTATGTGCGAAATAAAAAATCCTTCTGATGTTTTAATATCAGAACGAGAAGATAATCCAGCAGGCTCTTGTATCGTATCATGTATGGAAGGAACAAGACCTATTTTAGTAGAATTACAAGCATTAACTACACAAACTGTTACTAATTATCCAAAAAGAACTGCAAATGGAATAGACTTTAATAGATTAGCAATATTGATAGCAGTTATAGAAAAAAAGACAGGAATGCTACTTGGAAATCAAGATGTATATGTAAATGTAGTTGGTGGATTACGTTTAAATGAACCATCTATTGACTTAGGAATTGTTATGGTTGTTGCATCTGTTTTTAAAAATAAACCAATACCAAAAGACAGTGTTATTATAGGTGAAGTTGGACTAACAGGTGAAGTTAGAAGAATTAACTCAATAGAAAAGAGATTAAAAGAAGCGGAAAAATTGGGATTTAAAAGTGCAATTATTCCAGAAAGTAATAAAAAACTATTGAAAGATAAATTCAAATTAGATATAATAGGTGTGAAAGATGTAGCAGAAGCTATTAAAAAAGTAGGTATAATTTAATATGATAGGGATATAAATGTTGCAAAAAATATAAGAAAAGAAGGAATGAAACTAGCAATAGTATGATAAATAAATAGAACCGTGGGACACAACGGAGATAGCTCGTTTATGCTCAGCATATTAGTGTTGTCGAGCGAGAAGCTCCCACTTCTTAAGTGGGGGAGTATGTCAACCAAAAAATATAATCCAAATAGAAAGAACAGGAGGGAATCTATTTGAGAAAAAGTAGTGAAAATGAAATTACAGAAATACTAAAATTAATTGCACCAGGAACACCAATAAGAGAAGGACTAGAGAATATTTTGAGGGCAAAAACAGGAGCTTTACTACTTATCACTGACCAAAATGAAGTGATAAAAGAAGTAGTAGATGGAGGGTTTTATATAAATGAAGAGTATTCTTCATCAAAACTATATGAACTTGCAAAAATGGATGGAGCAATTATATTAAGTGGAGATTTAAAAAGGATTTTATTTGCTAATGCTCAATTGATCCCTTCAAGAACAATTGAAACAAAAGAAACAGGAACAAGACATAGAACAGCAGAAAGAACAGCAAAACAAACGGGAGAGCTAGTAATTAGTATATCGCAAAGAAGAAATATAATTACGATTTTTAAAGGAAATGAACGTTATGTTTTAGAAGATACAGATGTTGTATTGAATAAGGCAAATCAAGGAGTTCAGACACTTGAAAGATACAAAAAAGTATTTGATAATAAGCTAAGTATCTTAAACGAATATGAATTTAATGATATTGTAACATTAGAAAATGTTATAATTGCAATACAAAGAGCAGAAATGGTTATGAGAATTGTACAAGATATACAAAATCAAATATATGAATTAGGAGATGATGGAAGACTTGTTAAAATGCAATTAGAGGAGCTAATTGGTGGAGTTGAATCTGAGGAATTGTTAATTATTAAAGACTATATGGCAATAACTAAAAAGAAAAGAACACCAGAAATGTTAATAGAAAAAATCTCAGAAATACCATATGAAGAGTTGACAAAAGAAGAAACCATTGCTAAAATATTAGGGTATGAAAACTTTGAAAACTATGATGAAGTAGGTGTTTATACAAGAGGATATAGGATACTAAATAAAATACCAAGAATGCCAATTAACATTGTAGATAACTTAGTTTCTCGATATAAATCATTTCAACATATATTGGCAGCAGATATTGAAAGTTTAGACGAAGTAGAAGGAATAGGGGAAGTAAGAGCAAGAACAATTAAGCAATCATTAAGAAGAATGCAAGAACAATTTGTTTTTGATAACATAATGATATAGGTTATAGGTAAAACCAATTAAAACCTAAATAATATAAGAAGGATGGTAAAAAATGAAAAAAGGAAAATTAGTAATTTGGTTTATAGCACTTATTGTTGTTATTGTATTAATAGGAGTTGTGGGATATGGATATTATAGAAAGGCAACAATGGAAGTTAAAAATCCGATAGGAACAATGGAAGTTGAAAACTTTGGAACTATTAAATTTGAATTATATCCAGACAAAGCTCCAGAGTCAGTGGCTAATTTTATAGCACTTGCAAATAGAGGATATTATAATGGAAATAAATTCCATAGAATTATTAAAGACTTTATGATACAAGCAGGTAGCAAAGATGGAGAAGGAACTAAAAATGCAACATTGGCAGATTTAAAAGATGGTGGCGAAGATGAAGAATATACCATCAAGGGAGAATTTGTAGCAAATAATGTAGAAAATGACATTAAATTTAATGAAGGAGTTATTGGTGTGGCAAGAGCGGACTATAGCCAATATTCTTCAGAATTAATAGACGATTCATATAATTCTGGTAGCTCACAATTCTTTATTGTAACAAAAGCTACATCAAGTTTAGATGGAATGTATACACCATTTGGAAAAGTTATAGAAGGCTTAGATGTTGTACATAAAATAGAAGAAGTTGAAGTTAAATCTGCAAGTGAAGGTGAAGAGGGTGCAGAAGAATCAAGTGATTCAGAAGTTAGCACTCCAGTAAATCCACCTGTTATTAAATCAATAACAGTAGAAACAAATGGAGTTGATTATGGACTACCTGAAACATTAGAACCATTTGATTTAATGACATGGTATTATCAAAATGGCGGTAGTTTTAGTGAGTAAAAGTTATTGGGTGAAAAATATTAAATCTTTTTCACCCTAATGTTTTTATATAAGGGAGGATAGATTATATGAATACTAAGTATATTTTTATTACAGGTGGAGTTGTATCAGGACTAGGAAAAGGAATTACAGCAGCATCATTGGGAAGATTACTAAAAAACAGAGGATATAAAGTAACAATTCAAAAATTTGATCCATATATAAATATAGACCCAGGAACAATGAATCCATATGAACATGGAGAAGTTTTTGTAACAGATGATGGGGCAGAAACAGACCTAGATTTAGGACACTATGAGAGATTTGTTAACGAAAACTTAACTAAAAATTCAAGTGTTACAATGGGACAGATTTATTCTAATGTTCTAGATAAAGAAAGAAGAGGAGATTATTTAGGAAAAACTGTTCAAGTAATTCCACATATAACAAATGAAATAAAAGAAAAAATTTATGGATTTGAAGATACTGAAACAGAAATTGTTATTACAGAAATTGGTGGTACAGTTGGAGATATAGAAGGCTTGTCAATTATTGAGGCAATTAGACAAGTAGGACTTGAAAAAAATCCAGAAGACGTTATATATATTCATGTCACATTATTACCATATATTTTTGGCTCAAATGAAATAAAATCAAAGCCAACTCAACACTCTGTAAAAGAGTTGCAAAGTCTTGGTATTAAGCCAGATATTCTTGTATGTAGAACAGAACAAGATATTCCAGATAATATTAGAGAAAAACTTTCTTTATTTTGTAATGTTAGAAAAACTAGTGTTATTCAAAATAAAACAGCAGATTGCCTATATGCAGTACCATTGATGCTTGAAGAAGAAGGACTAGCTAGAGAAGTATGTAATCATTTAAAATTGGAAAACTATGTACCAGATAATCAAAAATGGGAAGAAATGATAGATATTATTAGAAACATCAATAAAGAAGATGAAGTAACAATAGGAATTGTTGGAAAATATGTAAAATTAGAAGACTCATATATTTCTGTAATAGAAAGTATTCGACATGCAGGCTTTGCAAATAGAGTTGCAACAAAAGTAGAATTGATAGATTCAGAAACAATTACACCAGATTCTGTAAAAGAAAAACTAAGTCATTTAGATGGAATTATCGTACCAGGAGGTTTTGGAGAAAGAGGAATTGAGGGTATGATAGAAACCATTAAATATGCAAGAGAAAACAAAGTACCATTTTTGGGAATATGTTTAGGTATGCAAATGGCAGTTGTAGAATATGCAAGAAATGTGTTAGGACTAGCTGATGCAAACTCAGCAGAATTTAGTAAAACAACCCAAAATCCAGTAATACATATTATGGAGGAACAAAAAGCAATTCGAAAAAAAGGTGGAACTATGCGTTTAGGTAGTTATCCATGTGTTTTGAAAGAAGGAAGTTTAGCACATAAACTATATGAAAAAGAAGAAATCCAAGAAAGACACAGACATCGTTTTGAATATAACAATTCATATAAACAGAGATTAGAAGAAGCAGGATTGATATGCTCAGGAACTTCACCAGATGGAAGCTTAGTAGAGATAGTAGAAATTAGTCAAGATAAGCATCCATACTTTATTGGAGGACAATTCCATCCAGAATTAAAATCAAGACCAAACAAACCATCACCAGTTTTCATAGGACTAGTTGAAACGGCTAAAAAGTTGAAAAAATAGCCAATTTGTGGTATAATATAGATGTATAATATTACATAAGGAGGTCTTGAAATGAAAAGACAACAAGGAGAGAAGCAAGAAAGAAGCGGTATTTATGTTTATCGGCTAGGGGATGCACAAGATGATGGCTATGTAGATTTCCTCGATAAACAGACGGGAATTCGGTTTAAGTCTTTCTTAGAAGAAGATATCGAAAAGATGGTAGAATCAAGGAAGATTAAGAATCACCGTAAGAGAAAAGGATATACAAAAAAGCTTCAGAACATTCTGGAAAAGAAAAACAGTGAAACAATATACTTTTTACTTCTTGACGACGACAAGCTTGTTGGTCTAGTTGTACTCAATGATAAGGAAGAAATGAATTTCTTCAGCTATTATGAGGCAAGCATAAATGGTTTCAAAGGAGTAAATAGATGTATGTTAACACTAAAAAGCATCATGGAAATGACAGGTGCAGATAATGGCAAAGTCTTTTTGTACAATGCCAATGTTGCTTAGTCAAGACCGCAAAATGCTCGGAATTATTCCGGGCTTTTTGTATTTTAAAAAACAAATTTTATAAAATAATAGGCATATTTAACACTTGATAATCATAAGATACAAAGAAATTGTGAAAATTGTGTGAAAAATATAAAAAAAGTATTGACAATTTATCCAATTGGGTATAAATTATTAGCAGTCAAACAACAAGAGTGCTAAAAATGACATAAAAAATTAAGGAGGTAATAAAAATGATTAAACCATTAGGAAGTAGAGTCCTTATCAAAATGAAAGAAAGTGAAGAAACAACAAAAAGTGGAATTATCTTAGCAAGCTCAGCACAAGAAAAACCACAAATTGCGGAAGTAATTGAAGTAGGACCAGGTGAAAAAGTAGATGGAAAATTAGAAGAAATGTATTTAAAAAAAGGAGACAATGTAATTGTAAGCAAATATGGAGGAACAGAAGTTAAATACGAAGGAGAAGAATATATTATAGTGAAACAAGAAGATGTATTGGCAATTGTAGAATAAAAAAGAAGGGAAGGATATAAAATGGCAAAACAAATTAAATTCGGAGAAGATGCTAGAAAAGCATTATTAGAAGGTGTAAATAAATTAGCAGATACTGTAAAGGTTACATTAGGACCAAAAGGAAGAAATGTTGTATTAGACAAAAGCTTTGGTGCACCTTTAATTACAAATGATGGTGTAACAATAGCAAAGGAGATTGAATTAGAAGATAAGTATGAAAATATGGGAGCTAGAATTGTAAAAGAAGTATCAGAAAAAACAAATGATGTTGCAGGTGATGGAACAACAACAGCTACAGTTTTAGCACAAAGTATGATTAAAGAGGGAGTAAAAAATGTTGCAGCAGGTGCAGACCCAATGGCAATGAAAAGAGGAATTGACAAGGCAGTTGTTGTAGCTGTTGAAGGATTACAAGAAATTAGTTCTGATGTTAATGGAAAAGAAGATATAGCAAGAGTTGCAAGCATATCAGCTAACAGCAGTGAAGTAGGAGACTTAATTGCAGAAGCAATGGAAAAGGTTTCAAAAGATGGTGTTATAACAATAGAAGAATCAAAAACATCTAATACAGAATTAAATGTTGTAGAAGGAATGCAATTTGACAAAGGATATGTATCACCATATATGGTAACAGATACAGATAAAATGGAAGCAGTATTTGAAAACCCATATATATTAATAACAGACAAAAAAATCAGTAATATTCAAGAAATTCTACCATTATTAGAAGCATTGATGCAACAATCAGGTAAGCTTGTAATAATCTGTGATGACATTGAAGGAGAAGCATTATCTACATTAGTATTAAATAAATTAAGAGGTGTATTAAATGTTGTTGCAGTAAAAGCACCAGGATTTGGAGACAAAAGAAAAGCAATGCTAGAAGATATTGCAATTTTGACAGGAGGAGAAGTTATTACTTCTGATCTAGGATTGGAATTAAAAGATGTAACAATTGAGCAATTAGGTAAAGCAAAACAAGTAAAAGTCCAAAAAGAAAATACAATTATTGTAGATGGTGTAGGAGATAAAGAGCAAATTGCAACAAGAATTAAACAAATAAAAACACAAATTGAAGAAACAACAAGTAGTTATGATAAAGAAAACTTACAAGAAAGATTAGCTAAAATAGCTGGCGGTGTAGCTGTTATTGAAGTTGGAGCTGCAACAGAAGTTGAAATGAAAGAAAAGAAATTAAGAATAGAAGATGCACTATCTGCAACAAAAGCTGCTGTCGAAGAAGGAATTGTAGCAGGTGGAGGAACAGCACTAATTAATGTCATTGGAAAAGTAGAAAAAACAATTGAAAAACTAGAAGGAGGAGAAAAACTAGGTGCTAAAATTGTATTAAAAGCATTAGAAGAACCAGCAAAACAGATAGCAATAAATGCAGGATTAGAACCAGCAGTAATTATTGATAAAATTAAACAATCACCTGTAGGAACAGGATTTGATGCTAGTAAAGAAACATATGTAGATATGAAAAAAGCAGGAATAGTAGATCCTACAAAAGTAACAAGAAGTGCGCTTCAAAATGCAGCATCAATTGCATCTATGGTATTAACTACAGAAAGCATAGTTACAGATATACCAGAAGAAAAATCTTGCAACTGTGGAGATAATCATGCAATGGGTGCCGGAATGGATGGAATGTATTAAAAATATTAAAAGCTAGTTTACAAAACTAGCTTTTTTAATTAAAATCAAAAAAATCAATAAAAATGCTATGAATAATTGATTTTTTAAAAAATATATGATAAAATATCATAAGACTAAACTAGGAGGAAGAAAATAAAAATGGAAATAGCAAGAACAATTTTAACAGTTGTATATTTTATAGTAGCATTAGCAGTTATTATTTTAGCTTTAATTCAAACAAAAGATGATGGAGGAGCATCAGCAACAATCACAGGTTCTTCAACTAACAACTTTTATGAGAAAAATAAAGGTAAAACTAAAGAAGGTAAATTAAAAAGATGGACAATCATATTAGCAATACTATTTGCTATATTAACACTTGCATTAGGAATCTTATATATGGCATAATGTCTTATTTATAACCAAATAGCTATATTACAAAATATAATTGTTATCAAACAAAATACTATAAAGCTGATACCACCAGCTTTATTTTTATTTTGTCTAATTTCGTATATACCATAAGCAATAGTTCTTGCACTTAAAATAATACTAAATAATAAAAAGAAAATATTAAAAAATATATACATAACAAATTACTCCTTCAAAATTAAGAATCACTAAGCAATGATGATGACCTTACATTAACTTGGGCAGAGACATCAAAAAAACTATCTTGGTAGTGTTCTCTCCAACCATAAGTTTCATATTCATCTATTGTTGAAAATAATTTTAGAGAACTCTTACCAATAGCATTTATATCACTTTTGTATTCTTTGGCAGTTTTATACAAATATTCTGTAAATATATATTCTAAATAGCGATTACATGCTTCAGAAATACGTGATAATATTTCTGAATCTAAATAATTAGAATCATTTGTCATAGAATAAATCTGACCACAATATTTACAATCTACTGTAATATATGGAGAACCATTTACAAGAGAAACATCAATTTTTGTATTAGCTTTTGGTGTTAAATATACATCAACATTTTGATTTTCCACTTGTGGATTAGGCACAGATATTAAAAATCCTTTAACTTCGTTTCCAATACACATAAAAGACAAAGTTTCAATTGCATTTAATTCACCAACAAGTGCTCCTTCACGGAATACAGCTAAACCAACATTTTCAGAAACTGTACTACCAGATAGGCTAGCAGAATTAGATTTATCAGAAGTTTCTTTATTTGTTAAGGCATCTTGAGAACTATCTGGAAGTTGTAGATTTATTCCTCCTAAAATTGCATAAGGGTCACAAGATTGACAAATCATATTATCAAAGAATTTTCCCAAAGTTGCATTTGAAGTATATCCAGTAAATTGATTAGAACTAATAAATAATTCATAGTATTTTGAAATCAAAGGTTCCAAAAAAGGTTTCGAATTATTTATATAATGTTCAGCAGTACATTTACTAATAACAATATTACAAGAAGGTCTAGTTTGAGCATCATTCATCAAGGTATATATAATATCACTAATTCCTTCTTTAGCAAGTTCTTCAGAAAATACAACTAATTTACAATGAGCAAGTGTTAGCTCTTTTCCTAAATAACTATTCATTGAATTGATTGCAGAACTTATAGATGATGCATCAACTGATTTTAATATAGTAGATGCAGTTTCGGAAGATCCACTTTCAGAAATAGAGGAAGGGTTTGTGAATTGAAAACAAACTTTTAATTTGTTATTTTCGCCTTTGTCAATTCCCATAGCAACCACAACAGCAATATTATCTAAGTTTACTCTTGTATATGAATTAGAAAATGAAACAGTTAATATAACGAAAATAATAACAAAACAAACAACTTTTAATAAATGTTTCATTAAAAACGTCAGTCCTTTCTAATAGATTTATTGTGTTTTTTGAGATTTTACACGTTTTTCTTTTCTCTTTTTTAAATTGGCTAAAAATAAAATAGCAATTCCAAAAACAAACACGATTGCAATAATAAAATACGAATATATATTGCTTTCTAAAAAACGAATAATAGAATAATTTTTAGGAAGTAATGCAATCCCAAATATTAACAAAGGAAAAATCATAGCTAATGGCTTATGAAATTTTAAATTAGTGATTTTTTGAAAAATACTAATTGAAAAACGATTTGTCACAATTAAATAAGAGCCAATTTCCAAAATCCAAATAAGCATAAAGAATGATTCTAACCTTTGAAAAAATATACCAAATTCAATATAACTAGCAGCAGAATACAAAGGTAAGACTTCATCTACGTCTACAAAAAAAGAGAAAAGCAATAAAATTGTAGCTGTGCAAAAAAGGAAATACATTAAACCAATAATAACTGAACTTAAGCAAATCTTTTTCATTTGATTAGGTTCTTTTAAATAAGGAGGAATAAAATATAAGCAGGAAATACCACTAAAAGCAAAAATATTTCCAATTCCAGTAATAAATGTATCAACAAATCCCTTACCCAAAACAGGAAACATCCTTTCAAAAGAAAAATTTCCAAAATTCCCAAAAAATAAAAATACAATACTAATCAAAACAAGAGGAAATATTAGAGAAATAGTTTTTACATTACTACTAAAAGATAAATAGTTAGTAATAAATAGTACAAGTATAAATGGAACTAGAATAGACAATATATTAGTCATAGGAAAAAATGCTACACGCAATCCCTCGCAAAATTCACGCAATAAATTACTACTAGTTACAATAAAATATGCTATAAAAATTCCTCCAACAATGCTTTTTAATACATTACCACCTAGATATTGTGAAATATCAATAATATCTAAAGAAGCAAAATTTTTTAATAAGCGATAAATAACATAAGCTAATAAAAGGGCAATAATTCCAACATATATTAGATTAATGAGAGTAGCAGACTTGGTATTACTTAACAGATTTTGTGGTAATGTTACAATTGTATGTGAAACAAATATAGTTACAACAAGCATAATAGCTTCTTTTGATGTGATTTTACTATCTGTCATTTAGTATCCTCCTTTTTCAAAAATGGATATTTCCATTTCATAGATATTTTTTCTTGTTTTTCTTCTTTTTTAGCATCTAAATAACTGGCTCTAAATTCTCTTAACCAAATAGGTTGTAAAAAATATGAATGACCAACAGTTTTCTGAAGTGGAGAAATTCCAGAAGTAAGAGGTATTCCGAAGGATTTTGTGTCACATAGTACAGCAATATATGCAAGTAAGCCTAAGCCAATTCCTAGAAAACCGCAACAATATCCTAAAAAGATAAAAGCAAAACGGTACAATCTTAAATGAAAACTAAAAGAATAATCAGGAACAGCAAAGGATGCAATACCAGTAATTGCAACAATAATAATTAAAACAGGACTAACAATTCCAGCAGAAACTGCAGATTGTCCAATAATAAGAGCACCAACAATTCCTATAGTAGGACCAATAGGAGAAGGAACTCTAATACCAGCTTCACGAATTAACTCAAAAGAAATTTCTAAAAGTAAAATCTCAAAAATAACTGGAAAAGGAACAGTTTCGCGTGATGCTAATATAGAATATAGTAAATCAGTAGGCAATAACTCTTGATGAAAGCTAGCAATGGCTACATATAGTCCAGGTAATAATAAACTAAGAAATGTTGATAAAATACGAATCCATTTAACAAAATTTGAAAAACTTGTTCTCATATTTTTATCATCAGGTGTTGATAAAAAATCAGTATAAACAGCTGGAACAATTAATGCATAAGGAGCGCCATTTACAAGTAAAACAACACGGCCATCTAATAGATAGCTTGCTGCCTTATCTGGTCTTTCAGTAGAAATGGTTTGAGGTATAGAAATTAAATTATTGTCTATAATCATCTGTTCTAATTGTCCACTAGATAACATAGAATCAATTTCTAAATTATTTAAACGATAACGAACTTCTGAAACTAAATCAGAATTTGCAAGAGTTTTTATATAACATAAAGCACAACTGGTTTTAGTAATTTTTCCAATTTGTATATTTTCAATAATTAAATTTTCATTGTGAACACTTCTTCTTATCAAAGAAGTATTTGTACGAATATTTTCAACAAAAGCTTCATGAGCACCTTTAATTACAATTTCATTTTCTGGCTTTTCAATACTTCTCTTTTCAAAGCCTTTTACTTCAATGTCAAATGCGACATTCAAAGTATCAATAAATAGAGCACAATTTCCAGAATTCACATCATTAAAAACATCACTAAATTCTGAACATTGTTTAACTGTATTTTGTGGCATTAAACAATTCATAATATAATCTGCAAGATTAAATCTTTTTACTTTTCTAACTGTAATATTATTAGCTACAGCTTCAGATATAATTCTATTTTGTTCATTACCATATAAATTACTTTTGTTTCTAAGCATTAATGGCTCTAAAATAAATCTGTTCATAATATCTGTATCAATCATTCCGTCAATATACAATAAAAAAGCTGAATATTGCTTTCCTCGAGCAATTAAAGTAAATTCACGAATAACAACATCACTATTTATCATAGAATTATATTTTGATTTTACATATTCTAAATTCACATGTGATGCTGAATATATATTCTTAGTTTGATTTTCACTTTTTAAATCGTCATTTTCTGATATTGCGTCATTAGGTGTATTTCTTAATAATTCAAAGTTATATTCATTTTGTGGAATATAAGTAAATAAGTCAGTAAATAATTTTTTGAAATTCATATATTTTGTGTCCTTTCCTGTGATATCTATTAATACTAGTATCTGCTAAATTAGAAAAATTATACAGCAAGAAATAGTTTAGAAAAAAATAAAATTATCTAAAAAACTCTTTACAAAATAAAAAAAAAATGATAAATTATATGTATATAAAAAACAAAGGAGGAAACTATTATGCCACAACAGTCAAAAACAAAAAGAACCAAAAACAAAAAACTATCAAAAATGCCATTTGTTTATATTGCTATTTTGCTAATTGCAGTTGTCATTACAGTATGTTTAGTAGTAAGAAATAATCAAAGCAAAGAAGGAAGAGAAGATAAGGCTCAAACAGAAGGTAGCCAAACTGAAAATGCAGAAGAACCAATGATTCTACCAGAGCAAACTTTAATTGATATGAACAATACAGAAAATGCAAAGGTAGAAGAAGGAGTAAAAGAAAATACATCTTCTAAATTGGCAGAACCAAAAACATATAAAGGATTGACATTGAGTAATATTAAGTTAAAAGCAGAAGGTGGAATAACAAGACTAACAGCGACTGTAGAAAATAATTCTTCACAAGATTATGAAGGTGAAGAAATTGTAATTGTGTTTACAAATAGTGATGGCTCAGAATATGCAAGACTAAATGGAATTCTACCATCAATAAAAGTTGGAGACACAAATGAATTAGATGCTGCTACAACATCAGATGTTGCTAATGCATATAACTTTACTGTAGAAAAAGATAATGGACAATAATATATAAAAGATGCTATGTTATATATAGCGTCTTTTTTTTGTCTCATACGTAGACAAAAAAAAACAAAAATGATATAATAAAAATGATAAATAAAAAAGGAAAGATGCATATGAAAAATACATTTGTAAAAGCTATTGTAGATTTTATTATAACAATTATATCAATGCTAATGATTGTAATTTTGACAATTTTAGGAATATTAATATATCAAGAAATAACACAAGGAAATGCAGTTGAAAAAGTTGAAAATATAGTATCAACCTATAAAACTTTATTTAGTGATGTTGAAGATACAAGTAAAAAAACAACTCCAGAAATTATAGATTCAAATTTAAATGAAGATATATTTAATCAAGCACCAGATACACCAACAACACAATATCAAACAAAAATAGAGAATACAGGGCTTGAAAATAAATATTTTTATGCACAACTAGAAGACTATTCAAAAATTATTTATAAAGCTTTATATGAAAATAAAGAAAAAATGAAAACAGGAACAGCACAAATAGATTTAGGAACAAACTTCTCAGAATTATTATCTACAGAAAATGGAGAAAATGAATTAGGAGAATATTATCAATCAGCAGTAGAAACCTATTTATATGATAATCCAGATGTATTTTATATTGCGGCCAATAAAATGTACTTAAATATAGAAACAACTACAAGACTAGGAAAAAAAAGCTATAGAGTATTTATAAATAGTGGCTCAAGATCAAATTATTTTACTGATGAATATGAATCAGAAGAGCAAGTTAGACAAGCAATCCAAGATGTAGAAAATGTAAAAGAACAAATATTATCAAACAGAACGGGAGATATATATTCTGATGTAAAAATGGTACATGATTATTTAATGAATAATGTGGAATATGAAACAACAATTTCAAAAGATAATATTTATAATATATATGGTGCATTAGTAAATAAAGAATGTGTGTGTGAAGGATATGCAGAAGCTTTTAAATATCTTTTAGATGAAATAGGAATTCCATGTGTTTTAATTATGGGTGAGGGAACAAACTCAAAAGGAGATATCGAAAGCCATGCTTGGAACTATGTGCAAATAAATTCAAAATGGTATGCTGTTGACGTTACTTGGGATGATCCAGTTATTCAAGGAAATGCATATGTTACAAATAAAATGAGATATGAATATTTCTTAAAAGGAAGAATAGATATTAGCAAAGATCACACACCTAATGCACGTTTTACAGAAAATGGTAGAGAATATAATTATCCGATACTTAGTGCAAGTAATTATGAATAGAAAGCTATATGAGAAAGGAATATAAACAAAATGGAATTATTAAAAGAAATATTTGGACATAAAATAGAAGTATATGCCTTTGTAGGACCATCAGGAACAGGAAAAAGTTATAGGGCACAGATGGTAGCCGGAGAAAAAGATATAGATTATATAATAGATGATGGACTACTTATTAAAGGCAATGAAGTAATTGCTGGTGAATCAGCAAAAAAAGCACCAACTAAAATTGAGACAGTAAAACATGCTTTATTTTATAAAGAAGAAGAGAAACAAGAAATTATAAAAGCATTAAAACATTATAAACCAGAAAAAATATTGATTTTAGGAACTTCAGATGGTATGGTAAAAAAAATTGCTACTAATTTAGGATTACCAGAAATTAAAGAAATAATATATATAGAACAAGTTGCAACAAAGCAAGAAATGGAAACAGCAAGAAGAATTAGGGTAAAAGAAGGTAAGCATGTTATACCAGTTCCTACATTTGAAATCAAAAAAGATTTTTCAGGATATTTATTAGACCCTTTACAAATTTTTAAAAGTAAAGGAAAAGGTGAAAAACCATATATATCTGAAAAATCAATTATTAGACCAACTTTTAGTTATATGGGGAATTTCACTATATCAGATACAGTTTTTAGACAAATATTAGAATACTTAGCTAATAAAACAGAAGGTATATATAGGATTCAAAAAGTGAGAGTGTCTAATTTTGGAGAAGGTGCTAGCCTGTATATGGAAGTGACAGTTACATATGGTACAAATGTAATGCAAGAAATTAAAGAATTTAAAGAGAAAGCAACAAAAGAAATCGAAAACCTAACTTCAATGAATATTGCAAATTTAGAAATTGTTGTTAAAAATATTTATGTACCAGAAAATGAAAAAAACACATAGAAAGAGGGAATAGAAATGTCATTTGTTGTTGCGATTGATGGACCAGCTCGGAAGCGGAAAAGGAACCATTACAAAATTGGTAGGGGAAAGATTAGGCTTAATTAATATTGATACAGGTGCAACATTTAGAGCTGTTACACTAGCTATGTTAAAACAAAATATAAAATCAGTAGAGACAGAAAAAATAGAAAAATTATTAGAAAATATAGATATAGAGTTAAAAAAAGAAAACAAAGAATCAAAAGTATTTTTAAATGGAGAAGATGTGTCTTTACAAATTCGAGAAAAACCAGTAAATGACTTCGTATCAGAGGTTTCTACATTAAAAATAGTAAGAGACAAATTATTAAAATTGCAAAGAAAAATAGCAGAAGGAAAAGATGTAATAATGGAAGGCAGAGATATTGGAACAACAGTATTTCCAAATGCAAATGTGAAAATATATTTAGATGCAACACCAGAAGAAAGAGCAAGAAGAAGAGTTCTACAAAACAATGAAAAAGGAATCAAAACAACATATGAAGAAGCTTTAGAAAATGTAAAAAAGAGAGATAAAATAGATTCAAGTAGAGAAATAGCACCATTAAAAAAAGCAGAAGATGCAATATATATAGATAGTACAAATATGTCAATTCAAGAAGTAGTAGAAAAAATATGTGAAATTATAGAAGGACATAGGAAAGAGGAAAAAATTGAAAAAAGTGAAAAATAGTTCCAGAAAATTTGATAAACTAGGAGATTCATGGTTTGTAAAATTACAAAGAAGAATAGTTTGGGGAGCTTTAAGGGGATTATACAAAGTAGTATATCGAATTAAAGTAGAAGGAGAAGAAAATATTCCTAAAGAAGGAGCCTTCATTATTTGTGGAAATCATATTGACTTTATAAAAGTTCCAGTTATAGTTCTATTTGCTCAAAGAAAAATTAACTTTATTGCAAAAGCAGAACTTTTTAAAAATCCATTTTTAAAAAGACTGGGAGAACTATTTGATGTAATACCTGTAAAAAGAGGAAAACAAGATGTTGATTCTATGAAAAAATCATTAAAAGTTTTAGCAAACAATGAAGGGTTAGGACTATTTCCAGAAGGAACAACAAGAGGATTAGAAAAAGGTGTCAAAGTAAAAAACGGAGCAGCATTTATGGCACTAAGAACAGGAACAGTTATAGTACCAGTTGGAGTTGAGGTAACTAAAAGACCATTTCCAAAAATTATTGTAAGATATGGAAAAATATTAGACTATTCTAAGTATCAATCAAAAAATCCAGAAAAGGAAATATTAGAAAAAGTAACTGAGGAAATGATGGAGGTTATAAAAGACTTAGCAAATTTTGACAAAACTAATAAAAAGTAGTATAATAGAAGTGTTGTAAAAATATAATTTTGGCGATGTTAAATTCATAGCCAAAATTTAATATTTTCTGAGAAAGATTTAAACATAGAAAGGGATAGAGAAATGAACAATCAAAATATTAGAAATATCGCAATTATTGCACACGTTGACCATGGAAAAACAACATTAGTGGATGCAATGTTAAAACAAAGCCATGTATTTAGAGATAATGAACAAGTACAAGAAAGAGTAATGGATTCAAATGACTTAGAAAAAGAGAGAGGAATTACAATTCTTTCTAAAAATACATCTGTTATGTATAAAGATATAAAAATAAATATTGTAGACACACCTGGACATGCAGATTTTGGAGGAGAAGTAGAAAGAGTATTAAAAACAGTAGATGGTGTTTTGTTATTAGTAGATGCATTTGAAGGTGCTATGCCACAAACAAGAGAGGTTTTAAAAAAATCTTTAGCATTAGGACTAAAACCTATAGTAGTTATCAATAAAATTGATAGACCTGGAGCTAGACCAGAAAAAGTAGTTGACGAAGTAATAGAATTATTTATTGAATTAGATGCAACAGATGAACAATTAGATTTTCCTGTAGTATATGCATCAGCTAAATCAGGGATTGCAAAAATGAATTTAGAAGATGAGGACAAAGACTTAACATGTCTATTTGAAACAATAATCTCAACTATACGAGCTCCAAACTGTGATATTGAAGGAACAGCACAAATGCTAGTTTCAAATATTGAATATGACGATTATGTAGGAAGAATAGCAGTAGGAAGAATTGAAAGAGGAAAAATCAAATTAAATATGCCAGTTGCAATTTGTGGAAAAGAAGAGAAAATAACTCAAGGAAAAATTGCAAAACTATACACCCATATTGGTCTAAAAAGAGAAGAAGTAGAAGAAGCTTCTGCTGGTGATATTGTTGCATTAGCAGGAATTGCAAATATTAATATAGGTGATACAATTTGTGATTTAAACAATCCAGAAAAAATACCATTTGTTGATATTGATGAGCCAACAGTATCAATGACATTTAGCGTTAACAATGGACCATTTGCAGGAAGAGAAGGACAATTTATTACTTCTAGACATATTAGAGATAGATTATTTAAAGAATTAGAAAGAAATGTTAGCTTACGTGTAAAAGAAACAGAAAGCCCAGACTCTTTTGAAGTATCAGGTAGAGGAGAATTACATTTATCTATTTTAATAGAAACTATGAGAAGAGAGGGATTTGAATTACTAGTATCAAGACCAAAAGTTATTATTAAAGAAATAAATGGAGAAAAGTGTGAACCAATAGAAAGATTAGTTGTTAATGTTCCAGATGACTGTGTAGGAAATGTAATTGAAAAGTTAGGCAGAAGAAAAGCAGAAATGGTGAATATGGAACCAGCTGAATTAGGACATACTAAAATAGAATTCAAAATACCAGCAAGAGGATTAATTGGATATAGAACAGAATTCTTAACAGATACAAAAGGCGAAGGAGTAATGAATCATATATTTGATTGTTATGAACCATACAAAGGTGATATAGTTGCAAGAGTTAGAGGAACCATTGTAGCATTTGAAGCAGGTAAATCTATCACATATGGATTATACAATGCTCAAGATAAAGGAGAGCTATTCATTGGACCAGGTATTGATGTATATGAAGGAATGATTGTTGGATTAAATTCAAGAGGAGAAGACTTAGCAATAAATGTATGTAAAGAAAAACACTTAACAAATACGAGAGCATCAGGTTCAGACGAAGCATTACATTTAGTACCACCAATTCAAATGTCTTTGGAAAAAGCAATAGAATTTATACAAGATGATGAACTAGTAGAAGTAACACCAAAATCTATTAGATTAAGAAAGAAAATCTTAGATACAAAAGAAAGAGAAAGAGCAGCAAGAAATGCTAGTAAATAATATTAAATAAGGAAAGAAAAATGGAAGAATTACAAAGAAAAAAGATAACAAAAAAGACAAAAGTTGCATGGCAATTAGAAATGCACAAAATATGTAATGAAATATCTTATAAAGAGGCTCAAAAAATCAATATGTCTACAAGAACTCAAAAAGGCTTAGATAAAGATAAACATAATAGAAACTATATTGTAGAAAAAATAATTCAATATATGCTTCAAGGTATGAAAAAAGAAGAAGCAATAGAAAAAGTAATGCAAGAGGAGAAAGAAACAGTAGAAAGCTTTGAGTATTTAAAAAAGGCAGGGTTAGACTTAAGAGTAGTATTTTCTAATTGGGCAAATGATAAAAATATAAAAAGTAAAATGCGTGAAATGGTAAATAATAGAGGAGAAGAAAGATAATGCTTCAAAAAAAGGTAGAAGAAATAAAAGAAAAAGCATTAAAAGATCATATCCCAATAATAATGGATGATACACTTAAAGAAATAGAAAAAATATTAAAGCCCAATCCACCAAGAACAATATTAGAAATTGGCACAGCAGTAGGATATTCTGCTATATGTTTTTCAAATTTATTGCAAGACGGAGGACATATTGATACAATTGAAAGAGAAAAAGACAGAATTGAAGAAGCAAAACAAAACTTTATAGATGTAGGTGTAGAAAATAAGATATATATATATGAGGGTGATGCAGTGGAAATATTGCCAACTCTAGATAAAACTTATGATATGGTTTTTATTGATGCTGCAAAAGGTAAATATCCATTTTTTCTAAATCAAGCACTTAGAATGTTAAGCAAAAATGGCGTTATTTTTGCGGATAATATTTTATATAAAGGATATGTTATGAGTGATTATAACAAACACAAACAACGTACAGCTGTCAGAAATTTAAGAGAATATATAAAAGAAGTAACAGAAAATCCGGAATTAGAAACGGAAATCTTAGAAGTTGGAGATGGATTAGCTGTTAGTAAGAAAAAGGTTATGTGACTTACATAACCTTTTTCTTTTAAAGTTTAAAATTATTTTACAAAGAATCATCAAAATCAGGAAATTCTTGACTTCCTTTCAATTTTGCTTTAGAAGCAATAAAATTAGAATAAGAAGAAAAATCAAGATGTGGAATTTCTTTAGGTAAGGAATCTGAATGAGCTTTTGCATGTTTTGCAAATATATGCATAAAAGCCATTTCTGGTTCTAATAGGTAAGTATAAGAAGTATTATCTGAAAAAGTTGTTGTAAAAAAGTAAGTACCCATTAAATCCATAATATCTATATCAGGATTTGCCTCTAATAAATCCATCAATGTTGATGTAGAAGAATCAAGAGCTAAAGGATTAGCATCATAAATTTTTGCAAGAATAGGATTTTGTTTTTGATTATTTACTTTATTTTGTTTATGGTCATCATGATCATAATCATATAAAATATGTGCTAAAAAGGTCCTCATTTGCCCTTCCATTTTATAATTATATGTTAAATTCATAAGACAAGCATGCAAAGCTTTGTAACTTTCTACACCAGTATCTTTGTCTAACTTAGGATTCTTTATATAATCTTTTTCTTTTATAGTACGAAAATTGTTATCTTGCTCAAAAAGTTTAATTACAGGTCTAATTACATTAATAATAGATTCTTCACATGTTTTTTCATCATATTTTTTTAAAGTTAATTGTTCTTTTTCAAGTCTGTTTGTTAAATTTACACGTTCACCTTGTAAAGTTGTTAAAAAATAACTATTAAGATCTTGATCATAAGTTATTGATTCAACAGGTAGAACGTCACCATTTTGCAATAAGATGGCATCTTGTAAAAGTGTTACTTTACCATCAGAATCTTTTAAAGCATTCTCTAGTGTTCTCTGAGATGTAGATACTGTTTTAGGATATATTAAATATTCTGGATTAAGAGGATATTCTTTTCCATTAACTGAAACATACTTAATGTATTGAGATTTTTCCACAATATCAGTTTCAGGATTAAATTTAATAGATGGTTGGATTTTATGAATTATTTCCTGTGCATTTGGATTATCTGTTTTTTCCACAATACCAACAGAACCATCCTCTAAAGCTTTTATTGATGCAATAGGATAATTAATATTTTTTACAATAAAACTATATGCAAAAGTATCAGCGGTCCTAGAAATAGTTTTTATAAAAATCTCTTTTTCTTTATCAGTTAAATTACCAAAAATTATACTAAAAGATTGAACAGTATCAATCCCAGATGCAGTAAAAGTTAAAATTTGATGCTTTATTCTTTTAAATTTCTCAGGTGGTAAAAAATTCAAATAAGTATCAATAGCAGATTCTTGTTTTTTAATTCTTTCTGACTTTTTACTTGCTTTTTCTTCTGTATCTTTAGAAGTTGACACATCTTCAAGAAAGATATTTGATATATTTTCAGATATTTTTAATATTTTTTTATCAAGAAAACTCTTTTTAGCTTTTAATCTTGCAGTAAAAGATAAATCAATATTAGGTAATTGTGAATGAACATATTGATGTAATGCAGTAAAAAGTTCACGAAGTAAAGGAATACATTGTTCATAATTATTGTATTCTTTTAAAAATATATTAGGATCTATGTCAGGATGTATTGAGTGACATTGATATTCAAATTCTTTTTCAATAATAGAGTATGCCATAAACAATTCCTCCTATCCAAATATAGTATACCATATTTTGGCTAAAAGAGCAAATTTTCTTGCCATTGACAAGTTGTGCAAATGCAGGTATAATATAACAAATGAGTAAAGTGAGGAAAGTAAAAATGAAAAAACCAGAATTATTAGCTCCAGCAGGATCATATGAAAAAGCAAAAATTGCATTTTTGTATGGTGCAGATGCAATTTATTGTGGTACATCTTCATTATCACTTAGAACAAGAGCAGATATGGAAAATGAAGATTTGATAAAAACTATAAAATATGCACATAAAATAGGAAAAAAAGTGTATGTCACAATAAATATTTTTGCATGGGACGATAAGTATGAAGAAATTATAGAAATGGCAAAAACATTAGAAGAAATAAAACCAGATGCTGTAATTGTAGCAGATGGTGGAATTGTGGAAACAATGAAACAATATGCTCCATCAATACCAATACATATTAGTACACAAGCAAATATTGTAAGTTTACATTCTGCAAATTTTTGGTATAAAAATGGTGCAAAAAGAATGATACTAGCACGTGAATTAAATAAAGAACAAATTAAATATATTACACAAAATAAACCAAAAGATATGGAAACAGAAATATTTATACATGGTGCTATTTGCTTTTCATATTCTGGTAGATGCTTTTTAAGTGACTTTTTATCAGGAAGAAGTGCTAATTTAGGAGAATGTAGTCAAAGTTGCAGATGGTCATATAATCTATATGCAGAGGAAAAAAACAATCCAGGAGAAATGATGCCAATAGAAGCAAATGAATATGGAACTAGTATATTTTCTTCAAAGGATTTATGTCTTATAAACGAAATACCCGAAATTATAGATATGGGAATTGATAGCCTAAAAATAGAAGGAAGATTAAAAACAGAATACTATATAGCAAGTGTAGTTAGTTGCTATAGAGCAGCAATTGATGATTGCATAAAAGATAGTAAAAATTTCAATGGAGAAAAATACTTAAAAGAGTTAGATAAAGTAAAAACAAGAGGATTGACCACTTTTTATTTTAATGATAAAAATAACCAAGACATTCAAGAATATAGTGGAAGACAATATAATGAAGTTTATGAATTTGGGGGAAAAGTAATTGAATATAATCAAGATAAAACAATTATTGAAATAAGAAACAAATTACAAGTGGGAGATATTCTAGAATTGCTAATTCCAAATCAACTAGAACCAGAAATATTTACGATAGAAAGATTATGGGATGTAGATACAGGAGAAGAAATTAAAGAAATTAGTCCAGGAGTAAAAGGACAACAAGTTATGCTAAATATTCCAATAAAATGTGAAAAAGATTGGATTTTGCGTAGAAGAAAATAATAAAATTAATAGGAATGTCTTTTGATATATTAAATATCAAAGCACATTCCTATTAAAATACAAGCAAGAAAAATTATAATATCTAATGTACAAGTAATAGCTGGAAACAATATGAAAATAGAGCCAACACTAAATCCAATAATTGAATAATATGTAGGTAAAGTGTAATTTGATAACAAAAATCTTGTAATTTTCATAAAAAACAGACTACCAATAATAAGACCAAGAGCCAAAGGAATTAAAATAGGTAAATAAATAGAAGAAATACTAGATAAGTAAATAGGATATATTCCCAAAAGCATTAAAATCACAGTACTACTTACACCAGGTACAATAACTCCAACTGACATACAAAAACCGCAAATACATAGATATAAAAAGCTAATATTTTCTAAGTTATATGTTATGTGTAAATTTTTTTCTAAAAATACACCTCCTATTCCAATTAGCAAACTAATAAAAAAGAAAGGTAGATATTTATATTGAATTTTGACTTCTGAGTGAATTTTTTTTAATAAAGAAGGAATACTACCTAAAATTAATCCTATAAATATAGATTTTGTTTGTAATGGAAATTTATAGAATATATAGTTTAGAAGATTTCCAAATAAAAAAATACCAATAAAGCCACCGATAAGAAATGGAAGTAAAAACTTCGTATTTTTCTTAATATTTTTGAAAAAATGTAAAGCACAATCTAGTAAATCTTCATAAACTCCAAAAATAACACAAATAACACCACTACTAATTCCGGGAAGAATTGCACCAGCTCCGATTAAAACACCTTTAATACAATTCATAAAAACACCCATATAATCACCTAATATATCATATGGGGAAATATAAAAAATATTATTCTTTTATTTCTTTTGCTAATTTACTAATTGCCTTTGTTTCTATACGTGATACATAGGAACGGGAAATTCCCATCATTTCTGCAATTTCATGCTGCGTTTTTGGTTTATTACCATCTAAACCAAAGCGAAGCTCAATTATTGTTTTTTCTCTATCTTTTAAAACAGATTTGATTTTTTCATATAATAATTTGATTTTTAATTTTAAATCTACTTCTTCTTCAATATTTCTTGAATCATTTTCTAAAACTTCTTGCAAAGTAACAACATTATCATCTTTGTCTTTTCCAATAGGTTCATTCAAGGGAACCTCAGCACATAATTTTTTAGTTGCTCTTAAATGCATTAAAATTTCATTATCAATGCAACGAGATACATATGTACTTAATTTGCTTCCTTTATCTAATTTATAACTATTGATACCTTTAATCAATCCAATTGAACCTATTGAAATTAAATCCTCTTGATCTACATTACTTGAAGCATATTTTTTAGCTACATGTGCTACTAAACGTAAATTTCGTTCAATTAAAATATTTCTAGCTTCTTCATTACCATTTGCTATTTCTTCTAAACACTGTCGTTCCTCTTCTTGAGAAAGTGGTTCAGGAAAAAGATTGCTACCTTGAATATATCCAACAACAAAAACAGCAGACTTTAAAAAACCTAGAAAACCAGTTACAGATAATAGAGAAAACATAAATGCACCTCCAGTTCTTTATAACAAAAGTATATGTTATAAAAATTGAAAAGTGCATGGACCACTTGATTTTAAAAACTTAATTTGATAAGATGAAAAAAGAAAGAAGGAAAATAAAGTGTATGATAAAAATATTGATTATAAAAACATATTTACAATGCAAAACTTTATAATATACTTAATTATTATAAACATAGTTGGATTTTTAATAATGTTCATAGACAAGAGAAAAGCAGAAAAAGGAAAATGGCGCATACCAGAAAAAACGTTGTTTATAATAACTGCACTTGGAGGAGGAATTGGAACAATAGCAGGAATGTATACATTTAGACATAAGACACAAAAACCAGAATTTACAATAGGTTTACCATTTATTACAGCTTTAGAAATAATAGGAGCAATATATTATATATTTATTAATTAGTAAAATTTAGATAGATTTTTCCCTAAAATCTGTCTTTTTTTAAATAGTTTTTTACAAAAAAGGTGCACATAAATCTAAAATAAAAATGGAAATAATTGTAGAAAACATAAAATATTAATCACAATGTGTATAAGTTTGGAAAAATAAACATCTATTTTTCAGTTATCCCCAAAGTTATCCACAGTTTCCACATAAAATTATCCACAAAAAAACAAAAAAAGTGTAAACAAAAAAGGAAACATAATACATAAAATGTAATAAAATATATAGAAAAGTAAAAATTAGGAAGTGGAAAAATGATTAGAAAATGGATAAGGACTATAAAATGTGGATTTAAAAGATGTGAAGAAGAAAATGATATTGATATGAAACAAGCAGAAGAAATTATAAAAAAAGGGGCAATATTAATTGACGTTAGAAGTCCACAAGAGTATAAAGAAGGACATTTAGATGGCGCTATTTGTATTCCAACATATGAAATAGAAATGCAAATACAAGATGAAGTACCAAACAAAGAAGAAAAAATTGTTTTATATTGTGATAGTGGAATAAGAAGTAAAAAAGCTCAGAAAAAATTAGAAAAAATTGGATATATAAATGTATATAATTTATATAAATAGATATAAACAAGAAAAATTATTTGATTTTTATATTAAGATATGATAAAATAACTCCAATAAAAAAATGGAGGAAAACTATGCAAGAAGATAAACAAGCACATATTAGAAATTTTAGTATAATTGCCCATATAGACCATGGAAAATCAACATTAGCAGATAGATTAATTGAAATGACTGGAGTGCTTTCAAAGCGTGAAATGGAAAGCCAAGTTCTAGATAATATGGAGATAGAAAGAGAAAGAGGCATTACAATTAAATCTCAAGCTGTTAGAATGAAATATAAAGCAAAAGATGGACAAGAATATACTTTTAATTTAATAGATACTCCTGGACATGTTGATTTTAATTATGAAGTTTCTAGAAGTTTAGCAGCATGTGATGGAGCTATACTAATTGTAGATAGTAGTCAAGGAGTTGAAGCACAAACACTAGCAAATGTTTATTTAGCGATTGATAATAATCTTGAAGTTTTACCAGTCATCAATAAAATAGATTTACCAAATGCTAGACCAGAAGAAGTAAAAAAAGAAATAGAAGATATTATTGGGATACCAGCTATGGATGCACCTTGTATTTCAGCAAAATCAGGATTGAATGTAGAAGAAGTATTAGAAAGAATTGTAACAGACCTGCCGGCTCCAAAGGGAAATGCAAATGAAAAAGCAAAATGTTTAATTTTTGATTCATATTATGATAATTATAAAGGAGCAGTTGCATATGTAAGAGTAATGGACGGAACAATAAAAGTAGGAGACGAAATTATTTTAATGGCAACTAATAAAACATATACTGTTTCAGAAGTGGGATATTTTGTTCCAGGCTCATATATGCCAAGCAAGGAAATATCAGCAGGAGAAGTTGGATATATAGCAGCAAGTGTAAAGAATTTATCAGATATTCATGTTGGAGATACAGTCACCTTAAAAGAAAATCCGGCAGATGAACCATTGAAAGGATATAAGCAAGTAACACCAATGGTATATTGCGGACTATATCCAGTTGATGGAAGTGATTATGAAAATTTAAAAATTGCTTTAGAAAAATTACAATTAAATGATGCAGCACTTGTATATGAACCAGAAACTTCAGCAGCATTAGGCTTTGGTTTTAGATGTGGATTTTTAGGATTGTTACATTTAGAAATAATTGAAGAAAGATTGGATAGAGAGTTTGATTTAGGATTAATAACAACAGCACCTTCAGTTATTTATAAAGTATATAAAACTACAGGAGAAGTATTAGAAATATATAATCCATCGGAACTTCCAACACCACAAGAGATTTCATATATGGAAGAACCTTTTGTAACTGCAAATATTTTCTTACCAAAAGAATATGTAGGAAATGTAATGGATATTTGTCAAAAACGAAGAGGTATCTATATTGATATGAAATATTTAGATGAAAATAGAGTAACACTTATTTATGAAATGCCATTAAATGAAATTATTTATGATTTTTTTGATAACCTAAAGTCTAAAACAAAGGGATATGCATCATTTGACTATGAATTTAAAGAATATAGAAAATCTGATTTGGTAAAATTAGATATTTATATTAATAATGAACAAGTAGATGCTCTAAGCTTTATTTTACATAAAGACAGAAGTTATGAACGTGGTAAAAAAATGGTAGAAAAATTGAAGGAAGAAATTCCTAGAAAACTATTCAAAATTCCAATACAGGCAGCTGTAGGAGGAAAGATTATTGCAAGAGAAACTATTTCAGCTATGAGAAAAGATGTATTAGCAAAATGCTATGGTGGAGATGTAACAAGAAAGAAAAAACTATTAGAAAAGCAAAAAAGAGGAAAAAAGAAAATGCGTGAAATTGGTAGTGTAGAAGTACCACAAGAAGCATTTTTGTCTGTTTTAAAATTAGATGATGAATAAAAGAGGAGAAAAATGGAAGAAATTAATAAGAAAGTTTTTATTATGGTTTTAGTATGCACTATATTGGTAAATATATTAGTAGGGATTTCTTTAAACAACAAAATTTCAAATGGTAAAGATGTAACAGATACAAATTTAGAAAGTGCACAAAACCTTATAGATTCAGAAGAAAATGTAAATGATGTGAAAGGGTATGGTGCATTACTTTATGGTACTTTGGGCGCTATAGGAACACTTGGAACATTTTATCTTCTGATAATTAAAATATTAATATATACAATGATTACGTTACCAGTAATATTTTATCTTATATCATGGCTTATTCATAGAAAAAAAGAAAGTAAAGCAAGAATTATTGCTAGTTTAGTTTTAATTGCAATAGCTATGATTTTACAGTTATATAACATAAAAATATTAGGTGTTTCCTGTATTCTTCTTTTATTGGATGTATTATTATTAATTGCACTAATAATCGAAATAGTAGCTTTAGTAATTGTTGCGATTTATTATATAACCAATATAAAAAGAATAAAAGAATTGATAAAAGCATATACTGTAGACAAAAAAATAGTGGAAAATAATTAATATTCCGATTATAATTGTGAGAAGTGGAAAAATGGAAGAATTTAAAAAGCAAATAGAACAATATAACCAGAAAATTATTGATGGAGAAAAAGAAGGAAAGTCATTTGAAATAGTAAAAGGAAAAGTACCGATTATATTATCAGCTCCACATTGTGTAAAGCAAACAAGAAATGGTAAAATAAAAGGAGAAGAAGGAGAGACAGGTGCTATAGTTCAATATATATCAGAATATACAAACTGCTGGTGTATTTATAAGACCGCCAATAAACAAGATGATGCAAATTATGATATAGAGAACAATCCATATAAAGAAGCAATTATACAACTTGTAGAAAAAAATAAAATAAAATTACTTATAGATATACATGGAGCAGGCTATGAGAATGACTTTGACATAGAAATAGGGACTGGAAGAATGGAAAACTTACAAGGAAAAAGCTTTATTATTGATGAGTTAAAGAAAGACTTTGCGGAAAATCAGATAAAAAATGTTACAATTGATACAAAATTTAAAGCAATTTCAGAACATACTATAAGCAGGCAAATATCTCAAAAAGCAAAAATACCGTGCATGCAATTAGAAATTAATGGCAAGTACAGATACATAGAAAATATAGAAGGAATTAAAAAATTTACAAAAGCATTAATGATTTTTATTAATAAAATAAAGGAGAATATATAGATGCAAGAAAATTATCAAGATCAAGTTGAAGGAAGAAACTCTGTTTTGGAATTATTGGAAAGTGGAAAAGATATAAATAAAATATTTATTACAAAAGGAGAAAAACATGGCTCTATTAATCAAATTATTGCAAAAGCTAAAGAACGAAAAATTATTATTGTAGAAAAAGACAAAAAGCAAATGCAAGAAATGGCACAAACAGAAAACTATCAAGGAGTAATTGCTATTGTACCACCATTTGATTATTGTGAAATTGAAGATATATTACAATATAGCAAAGACAAAAAAGAAGATGCATTTGTAATATTACTAGATGGGATTGAAGATCCACATAATTTAGGTTCTATTATTAGAACAGCAGAAACAGCTGGAGTTCATGGCATAATTATACCTAAAAGAAGGGCAGCATCAGTAAATAGTACAGTAAACAAAGTTTCTGCAGGTGCAGTTCAATATATGAAAATTGCGAGAGTAAATAATATGACAGACGCAATTAATAAACTGAAAAAAGAGGGATTATGGATATGTGGAACAGATGGAACAGCTAAGCAAGATTATAGTAACCAAGACCTAAAAGGACCTTTGGGAATGGTAATAGGAAATGAAGGACAGGGAATAAGTGAAAAAGTAAAAAATAATTGTGATTTTTTAGTTAAAATTCCGATGAAAGGTAAAATTACATCTTTGAATGCTTCTGTATCAGCAGGTATTATTATATATGAAGTTGTTAAACAAAGACAAAATTACTAAATTTATTTTTAGCTATTGAATAAAACAAGAAAAAAAGATATAATAGACTTGTATATTTTTATTGGAGGAATTGTATATGATAGCAAGAAAAAAAAAGAGAGTGATAATTATTATCTCGATAGTTATAATTGTTTTAAGTATTATAGGGATTTTAGTTGCTCTATATTTTACAACAGATATGTTTAAATCAAAAAATTCGCTATTTGCTAAATATTTTTTACAAAATGTAGGAAATATTGAAGAAATAGCTAAGGAACAACCAACCGGAATTCAAGATGCAATACAAAATAAAAAATTAGAAACAAATTTAAAAGCTAAATTAACATATACAGATAGTAAAAATAACAGTAATAATACAGTAAATCAAGCTGAAATTAATATATCTAGCCAAATTGACAATCAATCAAATTATGATTATAAAGATATTAGACTTTCTTATGAAAATGAAAAATTGGCACAGGCAGAATATATTAAAGACAATGATTCATATGGGATAAAATTAGATGGAATTAGACAATTTGTAATAGGACAAAGTGAAAATCTAGATGAATTAGAACTAAAAACTGGAATTTCAAAGTCAAACTTAGAAATTTTTACATATATTTTTGACCCAATTACATTATCTAACTTTATTTCATTTACACCTAGTGAGTTAGAAGTTCTTTCTAGCACATATTTAAGTATAATTCAACAAAAAGCCGAAAATAATCAATATTATAAATCAACTCAAAATATTCAAGTAAATGGTGCAACTTATAAGGCAAATGCTTATTCAATAAAATTAACAGAAGAACAATTAAATGATTTAATTATTACAATTCTAGAAAAAGTAGAAAAAGACCAAATTTTATTGGGAAAAATAGACCAAATGCAAGAACAACTACAGAAATATTATTTATACCAATCAAAAGATAATGAAACATTAAGAGATACAATAATACAATTGATAGATGATAAAATACAATATATAAAAAATCATAATATTGGTCAAGAAGAAACAGAAATAACTATATATCAATGTAATGGCAAAACTATTAGAACATTATTAAAGACACCAAAAGAATCAATTAGTATTGATGTTGACACAAATAAAAATATTCAAATGAGTTATGTACAAAACCTAGATAATAGTGTTGTTGAAGAAAACATAATAATTGAAAAAGCAGTTACAGAAAATTCTCAAAATTTTTCTGTTAAATATAAGAGATTGACGGATGATGTAGAAGACCAAAGTTTAAGTTTGGACTTAGTACAAAATATGCAAGGAAATGAAATAAATAATAATTACAAAATACAATATAGTGTTGATGATAATTCAGCAATAATTGATATAAATCAATACATTAATATATTAGAAGAATTTACTAATAAAATAGAATTAACACAAGAAAATAGTATTAATTTAAATAATTTAGAGCAAGAACAAGCACAAAGAATTATTGAAATAATGACAAATAACGTAAATGAGAAAATAAAAAACATTTTAAATCATATTACTTTAGATGATCTAAATTCAATGCTTAAAAATTTAGGAATATTAAAAGAAAGTGAAATAAAATTTAATGAGAATGAACCAAATGATGAGACAGTAACTGAAGTGGAAAGAAATAGATTTAATTCACAATTAACATTCTACATAGGAAAAGAAGTTAATAAAGATACTTTACAACAACTACTAGAAGCAGTAAAACCTTCATTGCAAGATGCTCAAATAACCTATGAAGATGCAGATAATCCACAGAAAAAAAGAATACGCAGTATTATTATGAATGTTAAAAGAAATACTACTAATGAAGAAAAAGCTCGGAGAAATTGCAACAGCATTAGTACAAGAGGGAAATAAAACATATACAGTAGCAATGTCATTTAATGAAACAACAAGATTAATAAATCAAATAACAATTGTTTCAAATGAATTTATTACAAATCAATAAAATATAAGTTGAAGCTGAATGTCTTAAAATATAAAGACAGTTCAGCTTTTTTATTGGAATTTTATATAGAAAATTGACAAACTAAAATTGACTATTATATATGAATTTTATTAACAAAAAAAATAAAAAAATTTTTTTAAAAAAAGTATTGACAAAGGTAAAAAAACAAAGTATAATATAAATTGTTCTCGCGTAAAAGTGAGGACAAAGAACATTGAAAAATAAACAATAAAATCCTTTAGAGAATAAACCGAAGCGGTGCATTTCAGAAATGAAAAAAGTACCGAAAAGTAAATTTATTTTTTAAAAATTTTTTTACACGAAAAAAAGTAAGAAGTTTTAAGAGCTTGAA
>CANQWU010000001.1 GCA_947627605.1 uncultured Clostridia bacterium | reverse complement strand
ATGAATAATATATATTGTAGATATTATTCTACTTTGGTCTCACAAGGACCAAACCCGTGTAGACGCTGAGCGTCGCAAAAAGCCATTCAAACGAATGGCTTTTTATATTCTCTTATTCCTTAATTGTCTAATAATTCCTAAAATGTCTTTTACACTAAAAAAATATTTTTCTGCTTTTGTTAAAGTCATGTTATGATTATGTTTATATACAATCTTGTCAACGAATGTTAGCATATCTGATACTTGAAATAGCCTTTTCTCTTTGTGATTAAATTCAATTCTATGTTCTACATTGCTTCTTGTAATTAATAATGTATCTATGATAGCACCTAAAGCTTCTTGTCCATTGTCATAATAAATAACTACCTTTTCAAATTCATTCATATAATCTTTTATCATTTCAAAAAAGTTATTTATTTCAAGAGCAAGTTCTCTATTTAATTGTGATTTATTATTTTTAAATCTCTTATCTACAATAATTGTATGTATTTTTACTTTTACTCTTTTTGAAAAGTAAAATATAGACCAGAAAATATCTTTTCTTTGCTTTAAATTAAAATGTGAATAATCTCCTCTTTTAGCTACTAAATCTGCTAAATGTATCATTCCATCATAATTAGCTTTTTTTAATCTATTATTTAAATACTCTAAATCATTAGTAATAGAGTCATTACTTTCATGTATTGTAAATGAAACTCCATATAATTCTGAACTTCCATTTACAAATCCAAAATCGCCACTTTCATCTATAAATATATTAAGTCTTCGTTTTATCTTAATCACCTACTTTGTGTAATATTTATCAAAATCATTTAATATATTTGAACTATATTGCCATCTATAAGTACCAGACTTTGTTTTATTATTCAAAAATCTTTGATATCCATTAATTTTTTTACCTCTAAGTGTTTCATTCAATTTATAAAAATATTTATCTTGTTTAAAATTGGGATATTTCTTTCGTAAGTTTCTAATTAAATCTTCAAATGAAAGAGGATACCTTCTATCTATTTCATCATCACTCAAATTTATTGTAAAATCACTATCTTCTTTTGCTTTACCAAATCTAGTAGTGATAATTTTGGCATCTCCTTGCGTAAAAGAAACTTTTGTAGATAATAATATACTATATTTTTCATCTGGACCAGATTTATATTGGGTATTTAATATCAACAAATCTTTTTTTAATTTTGTTTTTAAAGATGTATCTTGAATTTTTAGGTTATCAACAATTTCATAATCACTATAAAAGGATAAAGGCATTAAATAAAAATTGTATTTACTTAAATCTTTATTGAAGTTTTCGACTATAAATTCAATATAATTTTTTAAATTAGCACTTCCAATTTCAAATACAATATTACATAATTCACTATCTTTGTTTATTAGATGAATCGCTGAATTTCTTATGTTGTTTAGAAGTTCAATATTTTCTAAGCATCTTTTATCAATATTAGAATCATTGCTAAAATCCATAAGAAGTTTTTCTATTCCCTGTGTAATATAATATCCTTTTTTATTCATTTTATATTTCCATCTTTTAGACTTTCCACCATGTTTTTTAGGAATGTTTTCTTTAGCATATATAACTCTAATGTTATTATGTGCATCTTTAATTTTTTTTGCTTTCAATAATAGCTCCCATGCATTTATCATCAAAATAGAAAAGGTTTCTTCTCTATATTTAAAATCTGGTTTATTATATATTTCAATCGCTGAAACAGCACAAGCTATAGATTTTTCAAGTATTGCATCTACATTTGATTTCATTTTAGCTGAGCCCCCTAAATACAAAAAATATTATTTTTATTTTTTATCTTCATTTATTAATCGCATAACTTTATCAAATAGTTTCTGATTATCCTTATCTTCTTTATACTGCTTTAACATTTCCTGTATTTCTACTTTCCAATTATCAAAGTTTTCTTTCTTTTGTTTATCCCCATTACTTCTTGAAACTTCCATAAACTTCTTTTGATATGCTTTTCTATATTCTTGTAAAACTGAATCTTTTTCTAGTTTTTCTTTATAAGTTTGTTTTGCACCTTTTTCTCTACAACTCTTTCCATCAACATTTGGTAAATCACAGTAGATTTCATCTTGTCTAATTGAAGGAATAAAGTACCTTCCACAATATTGACATGTTTTAATAGGCAAATTGTAGTTTTTTGTTAATTGCTCTAATACTACAAAAGCAATATTACTTAATTGGCTCTATGTCAATAGTTGGGGTGAAACATCTGCAAAGTTGTTTTGCATCAGCTTTTTAAATGGGTTAAAAAAGTCTCAATTAAAATGAAGAATAGTATAATTCTATTTGATTTTTTGCTCAAATTTTAAGTTTTTGACATTCATACCTAAATTTTCATAAAATTTTATTGCATTTTTATTAAATTTCCAGACCGTTAGTTCTACATTATGAATATTTTTTTCTTTAGCTATTTGGACAATTTGATTATATAATTTTTTACCAATTCCATTCCTTTGATATTTTTCATCTACACAAATATCTCCAATATTTAGAATTTTTCTATCTTTCATAATTCTATTATTTGCTATCTCCTTTATTTGAGAAAAACAAATTCCAACAATTTTATTTTCTAATTGAGCAACTAAATATATGTTATTGCTATTTGATAACTCATTTTTAAATTCTTCAAAATTCATAGGATCAACATCTTTATATATATCCGTTCTTTCCTTTACATGCAATTTATGGACTTGCATAATTAATCTATGTACTTTATTAAAATCTTCTATTTCAGCTTTTCTTATAATAATTTTTTCATTCATCTTTATATCTCCATTTTATTTATTTTTCTCTATCCAATCACAAAATTTTTCTTTTGTAATTTCATTTTCTCTACAAAGTTTTAATGGTTTTCTAGCATTTGTTTTCTAAATAAGAAAATCTTTTTTAATTTTTCCTTTCTGTTGTTTTGCAAGAAGAAATTCCGTCTAAATTAAATAAATCACAATAGACTTCTTTTCCTGAGCTTTGTAAATAATATCTTCCACAGTTTTGACATATACTAATACTTCTCTTTGAATTTTGTATTAAGTTATATAATGCAATATAAGCTAATTTGAGGTGTGAGTTGCTTTTGTATCTATAAAAAATTCTTACATCTTGCTCATTATTTGAAACATTATAAGCTAAATCTTCAACTTGGCTAATAGTTTTAACTTAGATATATTATTAGGTGTACTTTGTAGCTAAGACCAATTTATGTATTAAATTGATTTGCTAAATTTACTTTAATTTCATAGCAATTTTTGAAATTTATCATGGAATTCAAAATTTGCCTTCTTTAAATGAATTGGTTTTAAATTTTTATTAGTAAAACAGTGCTTAGTTTCTCCAATCATAACTAATTCTCCTGTATCTTCTTTTGTAACATCATATCCGACCACCATTCTTACACCAGAATATTCTTTCATGTATGGATGAATTACTATTGTATCACCAAAAGTAACATGGTGTTTGTATTCAATATTAACGCCTAACACAGGAATAGTTATACCTTGCTTTTCAAAAGCTTCAAAAGGCATTTCAAGTTCTTCTAGCCAGTGACATCTAGCTTCTTCTAAGAATCGTATATAATTTGAATGATGTACTACTCCCATCTTATCTGTTTCATAATAATTTATTTTTCTTTTAAATACAAAATTTTCCATAACATACCTCCAAAAAAAGAACTAGATTGCTTTCGAAGGAGAATCTAGTTCATAAACAAAAAATAAAACATACAAATATATGATTTATTAAGTGCATTTTAGCAAAAAAATCCTATAAAGTCAATAAAATTGATAAAAAAAATCAAAAAATTATTCAATATCATATGTTTGCAAATTTTTAATAGCTGGATCATATAAATTTTTACCTTTGAAATCAAATCGAGAACCATGACAAGGACAGTCCCAAGTCTTATCTACATCATTCCAAGAAAGCAAACAGCCAAGATGTGTACATACAGGTTTTACTGCAAAGATTTTACCGCGAGAATCTTTAAAGATTCCTACTTTATTACCATTTATTTCTACAATTCCACCTGAATTCAATTTAATCTCATCAAACTTTAAATGTGATGGATTTAATTTATCTAATACAACAGATTTTGCAGATTGTACGACCATGTTTTTAACTTCATTTATATTTTTTATAGGTTTCATACGTGTTGCAGAAAAGACAAAAGCATATGGATTTTCTTTTCCACGAATCATATCAACAATGATATTAGCAGCCACATTAGATGAAGTCATACCCCATTTTTGAAAACCTGTTCCGATATATAAATTTGGCATGTATCGGCTATATGAACCAATATATGGGATTTTATCCAAAGAGATACAATCACGAGTATTCCAACGATAAAGAACATTGCAATTTGGATAATAGGTCTTTGCGAGCTTTTCTAAAATTCCGTAACTTGCATTAAAATTGCAATATGTTCCAGTCTTATGATCTGCACCTCCTATTAGCAATAGTTCTTTTCCATCAATTTGCGCAGTTCTAAAAGAAAAAGTAGGAGACTTTGCAGTTAAATACATACCATCAAATAGTTTCTTTTTTGTATCAACAGCAATTAAATAAGAAGAAGACTGATACATTTTCAAAAAATAAAAACCAGGAATTTTTAAAAAAGGATAATGTGATGCGAGTATAACATATTTAGAATTGACTTTAGAATTATTTGTATAGCAAACATATCCATTTTTATTTTGACGAATATCATTAACAGTTGTATGTGTAAAAATTTTGCAACTATCATAAATACTATCTACCAAACCATATACATATTTCAAAGGATGAAATTGTGCTTGATTTTTAAACATACAGCTACCTAAAATTTCAAAGGGAAGCCCGGTATTTGTTACAAATTCACATGGAAAATTTAGTGATTGAACTGCAGATACTTCATCATGAATACTTTGTAACTCTTCTGAGTTTGTAGTATAAATGAAATTATTTTGATAAGAAAAATCACAAGAAATGTTTTCTTTATCAATAATTTCTTTTATATTTTTAATTGCAGTTTCATTTGCATCTAAGTAAGCTTTAGCGTAAGATAATCCAAAAGCTTTAATTAGATAGTTATAAAAAAGCCCATGTTGACTTGTAATTTTAGCAGTTGTATGACCTGTTGTTTTACTGGCAATTTCATCTCTTTCTAAAACAACTACTTTAAATCCTAATTTAGTTAAATAGTATGCACAGGTTATACCCAATATACCCGCACCAATGATACATACATCACAAGAAATATCAGAATTTAATTTTTCAAAATCGTGTTTTTTATCAAAAGTTTCAATCCACAAGGAATGCATTTTCTTCACCTCAAAAATAGTATATCCCATAATTGCAAAAATATAAAACATATGATATAATCGCAATGAATAATTAGAATAGTTTTACAAAAATTGCGTAAAATAGCAATGAAGTAAAATCAAAAGAAAGGAAGGATAAAATGGAAGAGGAACAAAAAGAAAAACTTTTTGCTAAAAGAGAAGAAGGCTGGAAAAAAGTAGATGAAAAGCAAAAACAAGAAATTATGGAAATGTCTGATAAATATATGGCATTTTTAAATAAATCAAAAACAGAAAGAGAATTTATCAAATCTGCAAAAAAATTGGCAGACCAAAATGGATATACAGATATTATCAATAAAAATGAATTAAAAGTAGGTGATAAAGTTTACTTTATTAACCGCGAAAAAAGTATGTATTTAGCAATAATAGGAGAGAATGATATACAAGAACATGGAATGCATATTATAGGGTCTCACGTAGATTCTCCAAGATTAGACTTAAAACCAAACCCACTATGTGAAGAAACAGGAATGGCATATTTTAAAACACATTATTATGGGGGAATAAAAAAATATCAATGGACTACAATTCCATTAAGTTTGCATGGAGTTATTGTAAAGCCTAGTGGAGAAAAAGTGGAAATTAATATTGGAGAAAATGAAACAGATCCAATCTTTACAATTACTGATTTGCTACCACATTTAGCACAGGAACAAATGGAAAAGAAATTAAAAGATGGAATTGAAGGGGAAAACCTAAAATTATTGATTGGAAGTAATCCAGTAGATGATGATAAAATACAAGAAAAAGTTAAGCTAAATATATTAAAAATATTAAATCAGAAGTATGGAATTACAGAAGCGGACTTTATGAGTGCAGAAATAGAACTTGTTCCAGCATTTAATGCTAGAACTTTAGGGTTTGACGAAAGCATGGTAGCAGGATATGGACAAGATGATAAAGTTTGTGCATATACTTCATTATTAGCTATGATGAACTTGAATAAAGTAAAAAATACAGCAGTTTGTATTTTATCAGATAAAGAAGAAATTGGTAGTATGGGAAATACAGGAATGGAATCACATATGTTTGATTTCTTTATTTCAGAGATATTAAATAAATTAGGAATAAACAAGCCAAATTTATTAGATAAAGTATTTTGTTTATCTAAGATGTTATCTTCGGATGTTGATGCAGGATATGACCCAATTTATGCATCTGTATCAGATAGTTTAAATGCAGGGTATCTAGGAAAAGGAATAGCATTAAATAAATATACAGGAGCTAGAGGAAAATCAGGAGCATCAGATGCTAATGCAGAATATGTAGCATGGGTTAGAAATGTATTAGAAAAGAATGATATTCAATATCAAATTACAGAACTAGGAAAGGTTGATATTGGAGGTGGAGGAACAATTGCATATATTTTAGCAAATAAAGGAGTAGATGTTATTGATTGCGGTGTTCCAGTTCTTTCAATGCACTCACCATATGAAGTAACAAATAAATATGATATATATTCAGCATATAAAACATATGAGGCATTTTGGAAGGAATAAAAAAAGCGACTTGAATGTCGCTTTTTTTATTATAAATCTTTTAAATAATCAACAAATAAATTTAAAAAGTTTAATTTTTGTTCTGATAATTCACTAATTTTGAAAGATAAATCTATTTGAGGCTTTATAGTATCATTTGTTATTAACTCATTGAAAACAACATTAGGTGTTATCCCTAAAATATTCATATAATTAACTAAAGTTTCTAATTTTACACCACTGTTACCGTTTTCTAATCTGGAAATATATTTTTCCGAAATATCTAGTTTTTCAGCCATTTTATCTTGTGTTAAATGATGCTTCTTTCGATAAATTTTTAATACTTTTCCGATAGAAGAATCAATATTAGATTTTGCTTCTACGCTCATAATATACCTCCATCTTCAATGTTCAGTTAAAGTATAGCAATTTAAAGAAAAATATAAAACAAACTTAAAATACAACAACTTTTGACAATGGAATTGAAAGTAATATATGAAATATTCGACTATAATCGACAAACAGGCAAAAAACAACATAGCACTAATAGTTATATTTTGGTCTATAAATACTTTTTTAATGTTTCTACACTGTCTTCTTGCATTACTACAAAGTCATTTAAAATATTTTTTACATCAGGTGCAGCTTCTGGATTTTGGTTTATTAAACGTCTACCCTCTATAATTCCCATATTTGTTCCTTGCATTAGTAGTTCGGATAATTTAGAAGTTGTATCATCAACCATTGTTTTCATTTGAATTCCATACCAAGTCATCATTTTTGTCATTGCATTTGTTTCATGAGGATCTTTATCAGAATATTGAGAATATAGATCATTTACTCTCTGAGAAATTTTTTGATACTTATTATATTCAGTATCTAATACTTGTTTGAACTGAGTATCCTCTGCTTTGTCAGAAACATATGAAATCGCATTCATACCCATTGTAGCACCTTTATTTACTTCATCTAAGATATTTAAATTTTGATTTTCCATATAAAACACTCCTTTTATATTAGAATAACCAAAAAAATCAAAATTATACATATCATACCAATATATATACATAGAATAGAAGTGAGGTGAAATATATGAGCAAAGCAAAAACATATGTAAAATCAATTCTTGTTCCTCTTTTAATTGGAGGAATTGTAGGACTTATAATTACACCATTTATGGATTATACTTCTTTGCAAAAACCAGCAATTGCACCGCCAGGAATCATATTTCCTATTGTATGGACCATTTTATATGTTTTAATGGGAATATCTTATGGAATCCTAAAAAGCAAAAATTTAACAAACTATTTAAATATTCAAATATATTATCAACAGTTACTAATCAATGCTTTATGGCCAATTTTCTTTTTCGTATTTGAATGGAGATTATTTGCTTTTGTATGGATAATATTATTAGATATAGCAGTATATATGATGATAGTACGTTTTTATGAAAAAGATAAAGTAGCAGGGCTATTGCAGATTCCATATTTTCTTTGGACGCTTTTTGCAACATATTTGAATTTTTCAATTTATCTTTTAAACAGATAATAGGGGTTTGACCTCTATTCTTTTTTTGTAATGAAATTGTAATATAAATGAAATATATACAAAAAACATTGAAATAAATGATGTTTTAAAAAGCTTTTTAATAAAATGTTGCAAATGCAACAGTAAAGAGAAAAAATTATGGTAAAATGAATTCAACAAACAAAGGAGGATAAATATATGAAAATTATAAAAAGAGATGGAACAATAGTTGACTATAATCCAGAAAAAATAAGAATAGCAATTCAAAAAGCAAATAATGAAGTAAGCCGCAATGAAAAAATATCAAAGGACAAAATTGAAGAAATAATTAAATATATTGTAGAATTAAATAAACCAAGAATATTGGTAGAAGATATACAAGATATTATAGAAGAAAAATTGATGGAATTTGGAAAATACCAATTAGCCAAAAAATATATTACTTATAGATATACAAGAGAATTGGTAAGAAAAGCAAATACAACAGATCAATCTATTAAAGAACTTATCGAAGGTGAAAATGATTATTGGAATAATGAAAATTCAAATAAAAATGCTAAGGTAGTTACTACACAAAGAGACTATTTAGCAGGTATTACAAGTACAGATATAACCAGAAGATTTTTATTACCAGAAGACATTGTAAAGGCACATGATGAAGGAATTATACATTTTCACGATGCTGATTATTTTGCGCAAAATGCTTTACACAATTGCGAGTTAATAAATTTAGAAGATATGCTACAAAATGGAACAATTATCAATGGAGTTATGATAGAAAAACCACATCGTTTTATAACAGCAGCAACAATAGCAACACAAATTATTTTAGCAGTTACATCTTCTAGCTATGGTGGAGCAACCATCACATTAAGCCATTTAGCGCCATTTGCAAGAGCAAGTTATGAAAGATACCTAAAAAAATATCAAGAAAGAGGTCTTGATGAAAAATCTTGCAAAGAATTTGCAAAACAGGATATGAAAAAGGAAATCGCAGATGGAGTGCAAACATTTAACTATCAAGTAAATTCTATGACAAATACTAATGGGCAAGCACCATTCTTATCTGTTTGTATGTATTTAGGAGAAACAGAAGAATATAAAGAAGAATTAGCATTGATTATTGAAGAATTTTTAAATCAAAGAATATTAGGGTTTAAAAATGAAAAGGGTGTATATATTACACCAGCATTTCCAAAATTATTGTATGTTCTAGAAGAAGATAATATCCACGAAGATAGTAAATATTGGTATTTAACAGAATTAGCTGCAAAATGTACTGCAAAAAGACTAGTACCAGATTATATTTCAGAAAAGAAAATGCTAGAATTAAAAATAGATAAAAATGGAAATGGAAATTGTTATCCTTGTATGGGATGTCGTTCATTCTTAACACCATATGTTGATCCAAAAACTAATAAACCAAAATATTATGGAAGATTTAATCAAGGTGTTGTTACAATTAATCTAGTTGATGTTGCGTTATCTTCTGGAAAAGATATGGATTTATTCTGGGATATTTTTGAACAAAGATTGGAATTATGCCACAGAGCATTACAAGCTAGACATCAAAGATTAAGCAAGGCAACAAGTGATGTTGCACCAATTTTATGGCAACACGGAGCACTAGCTAGACTAGGAAAAGGCGAGAGCATCCATGAATTACTACACAATGGATATTCAACAATTTCATTAGGATATGCTGGATTATATGAATGTGTAAAATATATGACTGGACATAGCCATACAGATAATGGTGAAGGTAAAGAATTTGGCTTAAAGGTAATGAAAAAATTAAATGATAAGTGTAAAGAATGGAAAGAGGCAGAAAACATTGACTATAGTGTTTATGGAACACCAATTGAGTCTACAACATATAAATTTGCTAAATGCTTAAAAGAACGTTTCGGAGAAATTGAAGGAATTACAGACAGAGGATATATTACAAATTCATATCATGTACCTGTATTTGAAGAAATAGATGCATTTACAAAATTAAAACTAGAAAGTGAATTCCAACAATTAAGCCCTGGTGGAGCAATTTCATATATTGAGACACCAAACTTACAAAATAACATACCAGCAGTTTTACAAGTAATTAAATTTATTTATGATAACATTATGTATGCAGAATTAAATACAAAATCTGATTATTGCCAAAAATGCGGATATGATGGAGAAATTCTTATAGATGATGATTTAGAATGGTATTGTCCAAATTGTGGAAACAGAGACCATAATACACTAAATGTAGCAAGAAGAACTTGTGGATATATTGGAAGTAATTTCTGGAACAAAGGAAGAACACAAGAAATTAAGGAAAGAGTACTTCATATTGATAATAAGGATGATGAATAGATGAGATATAACAAAATTAGAAAGATGGATATTTCAAATGGACCAGGTGTAAGAGTATCACTTTTTGTACAAGGTTGTACATTTAATTGTAAAGGATGTTTTAATCAAGAAACACATGATTTTAATGGAGGAAAAGAATTTACAGATGATACTGTTGAACATATTTTAAAATTATGTGAGAATGATAATGTTGAAGGATTATCTATCTTAGGAGGAGAACCTTTACATCCAAAAAATATAGAGGGAACAACTAAACTAGCAAAGACATTTAAAGAAAAAATGCCGAATAAAACTCTTTGGATTTGGACAGGATATTTATTTGATAGGGATTTACAAGGAAAAGAGATTTTAAATTATGCAGATGTTATAGTTGATGGACAATTTGTTGAAGAACTAAAAAATCCAACTTTAGAGTGGAGAGGATCTTCAAACCAAAGAGTAATAAATGTGAGAGAAGGAATAAAAAATGGATAATGAAAAATGTTTAAATAGTGCAATGTACAATTTATCCAAGAAGTATGAAATTTTACAATGGGTAGGACTAAGTATTCTTATATTCTTAGTTCCTATGATTATTCCACAATTATTAATTACAATATTTGGAACAACTTCTTGGATAGCAACAAATTCACAATATGTAGTCGGAACTATTGTAAATTTAGCACTAGTGATAGCAGCGATAAATGTAAAGGGATTTAAGCAAATAGCAGGACTAATCACATTGCCAAGTATTTCTGCTATAGGAAGTGGACTAATATTTAAATCAGCAAGTATTTTTACAGTATATATGATACCAGCAATATGGATAGGAAATTTTACTTTTGTATATTTATATAAAAAGTTATGGATGCAAAAGAAAATAAACTATATATTAACAGCAATAGTTGCAATATTAGTAAAAGCAGCAATAATATATCTTTTCTTTAGAGTATTAGCTTTAATTATAAATATTCCAACACCAATGTTTACGGCTTTAAACTTATCAATGGGAATGAATCAACTAATTACAGCAACAATAGCATCAATAATAGGATTTGGAATTAGCAAAATAAAAATAGGGAAGTAATTCCCTATTTTTTTATAAAATAATATCTATAGCAATTAGCACAATGCATAATGAAAACATTGCAAATATATTTAATTTTGATAGAGTAATTTTCTATTATTATACTTAATTCTAGAAAATTTTATAGGTGGCTTAAATAAAACCCGGTGAATTTGTAAATTTATTGAAAAAAACTATTATTTATGATAAAATAGAAATAGAAAGTTTTGTAAAATTCGAGGTGATTAGTATGTTAAATGAAAAAATAGAGTTTTACGGAAAAACAATGTCAATAAAAGCTATTTCAATGGAAATAGGAATCAGTAGAGACACTTTACAAAAATATTATGAAGAAACACATAATATATATGAAGCTGAAAAAATTTGTAGAGATGTAATAATGCAAAAAAGTGAATCATTGGTAGATTATAATGGAGAAATGTTGACTATACAAACTATTGCAAAAAAAGAAGGACTAAAGGATGCCAAGACATTAAAAAAATATTATGAATAAACTGGAGATATATATAAAGCAATAGAAATGTACGAGCAAAAACAGCAAGAATATGAAGATTTAAAAATCGAATATAAAGGAGAAAAAAAGTTCCTAAGAACTATTGCTAAAGATGAAGGAGTGGCTGAAACTACTTTAGATAGATATTATAAAAAATATGGAAACATTGATAAAGCTGTTTATATGGCTCAAATAAAAAGAAAGAAAACTCAAAAAATAAAATTACAAAATAGTTCTTTAGGTTTATCTGATTTATCAATAATATTGGGAATAAAAGAATCTAAATTAATCAATATGCTTAATTCGGGAATGTCTATAGAAGAAATAAAACAACAAAAACCTAATAGAACTAGAAAAACTTCATTAAAACAACAAACATTAAAATTACCAAATGGACAGCCTTTATTGGACTTTTGTGTTGAAAATGGATTAAATTTTAGTTGTATTTACTATGCTATTAATACTTATGGAAAATCTATTGAAGAAGCTATTGAAGAACATAGAAGAAATGGACAAAATATTCCTCAGCAATGGATTTTTGAAAAATATGGAATTCTTTTAAAACATTTATTATTACAAAATAATGTAAACGTCCAAAGAGTAGTATCATATATGAGAAAAGAGAATATATCAATTAATGATGCTCTTGAAGAATATGTTATCAGAAAAAATTGTAGAAATTTAGATTTAGATTATGAGTGGATGCACGAACTTTATGGCGTTTTAACTGATGAAAATATGAAAGAAGAATATGATGACTTTAAAAGTATATTTTTTGTTAGTGAGCAAGAAGAGGAGTGTATTATAGAGAGCTATGATGAAATAGAAAATTTACAAAGAAAACTTTTACTTTATGAGATAGCAGAGGCATTTAAAGATGGAATTTTTGAAGAATCTGAAAAAGGAGAATTATTAAGAATTTATGATATAACTGACAAAGAAGTTGAAACAATATTCTTAGATTTATATAATGGATATGGAAATAAAATTTCATTATCAAAGCTTCAGCAAAAAAGAGTAAGAGTTATTGCAGAGATAACAAAGAAATGGTATTATATGACAGAAACTCAAAGAATTGATATATTAGAAAAAGAAAGGATTTCTACTTCCGAAAAACAATACATAGAATCTTTATCCAGTAATATTATAAAATATCAACGAGAATTGCATATTAATCAGGATAAACAAAAAGAGATATTAAGAAAATAAAGAAAATTTATTAAAATAAAAAATCACTATACAGTTCGGATAGCGTTGTCTTGGTGAACCGAAACTTTCTAAATCCTAACCCCATATATTTAAGAAATGGAATAATAATATATTTTTATTATTCATAATGTGACCACATACTTAATATTTTTACTGTTTGTTCTTTTTCTAATACTTCATAAATAAGCCTATGTTGTATGTTTATCCTTCTTGAATATAAATCTTTTAAATCACCGTAATAATTTTTCATAAGGTGGTGGATTTTGAAATGGATTATTTTTTATAACTTCAATTAGAGCTTTAGCCTTTTTTGCTAGATTGTTCTGTTTTAATTTATCAATATCTTTTAGTGCTTTTTTATGATATTCTATTTTATACAATTACCAATCCACCTCGTCTTCTTTTACAAAGTCCTCATCAGAAGAGTTTTTTCTTTTTATAAGTTCTTCTTTTAGTTTTGGCATAGAAGAAATATATAATGTTTCAATTAAATTATTATAATCTTCTTCAGATAAAACAACTGCATTTCCATTTTTTGTTGATATATTAATAGGTTCATTGTATTTTATTGCATTTTCTAAAAGTTTATAAATATCTCTTCTAAAATTTGTTATATTGGTATTAGTCATTTTAAACACCTCCATATATAATTATATTATAGCATACGCTTTTGCGTACGTCAATATTTATTATATTAATTTTTAATAAAAATATTTAATTATTTATAATATTGTTTTATCAAAAAATTAGTGATATTATTCATAAAAATATAATAAATTAAGTTTAACAACTTTTTATTATAATACACAAATAGTAATAATAAAAAAAATATAACATTTTAATTATTTTTTATATAAAAACCTCCGTCAAAACCAATGTTGAAATAACTTGAATTAAGTTGTTTTTTTGAATAAGTTTACTATTCTTATACGCTGAAATATATTTGTCATTGCTATTAAAAGGTACATTATAATCACCTAAATTACTTATATCTTCAATATTATCTATCTTTTTTGATTTTTTAGGTAAATATTCTACTAAGCTATAATCTCCAATTCCAATACCTAAACTAACTTCTTTACAATATTTTTCATTAATTGCATATGCAAATTTCTTACTATTTCCAAATCCACCATTACCACGTGAATTATATACTAATACTAAATCACTATTCATTATTTAATATTCTTTAAGGAAACTAGTAAAAAACAACAAAACAGGTAGTATAATTAACAACAATATAAATAGTAATGCTTTTTTGGATAAAGAAGGTTTTTCGTTGCTTTTTTTAATTCTTTTCGAACATATAATAATAGATATAATATAGTTTTTTATCGCAATCAGTGCTATAAATGCTAAAAATAAAATCTCAAGTCTTGTATCTAAACATAAAACATCTGATATAACAACAATACCTAAAATTAAGCATATTATATAAAAAATAATAATCATTTATATACTTTTACTGTTATTTTTGTTTTTATTTTTTATTGAATAAATCAATATTGGTATTGAAAGTAAACTAATTACTATTAAAATAAATATAGTTTTTTAACAACATATTATTTTGCTTTCTCCTTTCCCATGCAATATTGGTTATTAATATACAATGTAAATTGTAAAAAAATTAACAAATATATTAACTTCAAAAATTTCATACATAATAAAAATCGCTATCCAAATTCGGATAGCAACTTTTTGGTGAGCCAAAACTTTCTAAATTCGAACCCTATTTGTTTAAAAATTTTCACACGAATAGAATCGAAATAACAGTTGACTTTGCTGTGTAATTATGATAAAAATTAAGTTGATTCGATAAAGCAACCAGATACTATAATATAAGGAGATGTATATTTATGGGATATTATAAAGATAAAGCAATAGAAAGAAAAATTGCAAGAATAAAAAGAAATTTTGACAAAAAAGAATTCAAGGATAATTATATTAAAAAACTTGTTGCAATGCAAAAAGGTCAATTAAGTGTTAAATCACAATATTATGATGAAAATATTACAGAAGGAAACTGGAGTTTAGTAGAAAAAGACGAAAATATAATAAAGTTAGATAAAAAATCTAAACTTCCTGTTGATGTTTTTGATGTGATTTTTGAAATGGATACTGATGCTGAGAGTAAAAGAGATAGAGAAGCTGATTATGATAGAGAAAATAATGCAGAATATGAATATGTATTTATGCCATCTTATTATGCGGTTAGAACATTAATTGATTATTATTTTAATAATAAGGAAGAAGCAAATAGAATCTATAATTTGAAGAATGCAGTGGTAAGACGTAGTGATAAGAAATTTTATGGAGGTTTACCTTTTATTTTAAAATATCTTAAACTTTTAGGAAAAAAAGAATTTAAGAGTATCCGTGCTGACTTTGCTGAATTTATGGAACAATTATGCGAGTTACAACTCAATAATTGTTTAGATGATTTCATAAATGATATTATTGATTGTATAAAAGAATCTGGTTGCAAGAATTTAATACTTGAAAAGAGAGTTGAAGATTTTAAAGATGAAAAAGAAAAATATTATATTGAGTATAAATTAATAGATGATTATAAAATTTTAATGCATAGAGATGTAAAAAAAGATTGGAAACATTTGCAAAAAAAGCAAATAATAGAAGCAAATAAAAAAATAGATAAAACACCTAATCATCCTAATAATGATTTTCCAAAAGACAGTGAACCATTAAAAGGTAATTTAAAAGGATGGTATTCGCAAGATATTACTAAAAAAGATAGATTAGTTTATAAAAAAATATTAAATGAAAAAACAGTATATATAGCAACTGTATGTGATCATTATAAAGATGCTGCAAAACGTTCAAAATCAATGAAATCTTATAGATAAATTAAAAATTATTAAAGCATAATTATTAGAAACTTATACTACAAATATAACCTTATATAACGTTTTTTTTGAGAGATGAAATTTATATTTATTTATAATATTTGTAAATAATATACGGAGGTTTAAAATGGATAACTTTGCAAAGTCTGAATATTCAATCGATATAATGAATAAATATGGGTCAATAGAAGCTTTTAAAGAGGCATATAAAAAATGTCAATGCAGTTATCAGTTTAGTAATAAAATTTTTTGTGGTTTTAGGGGTATAACAATATCTAAAAATGATATGAGTGAATATCAAAAACTACAATACGCATTGGCAATAAAAGATATAGCTTTTTTAGATATTAGTGAATTAGAATATAACACAGGAAAATATTTAGATATAGATGAATTTGAAAATATACTTATGAAGTTGCCAGAGAAAAATCAAAAAGTATATAGATATTATATTTCATTAGATGGAAAGAAATATACATATAAAGAAATAGGAAATATTATTGGAGTTCCACAACAAAGAATAAGTCAAATAATCGACCAAACTGTGAAAAAATTAAGACATCTATCAAGAAGTAAAAATATAGTTCGAGATTGTCAAAATGATTATGAAAAAATACGAGAATACAATAGTGAAATTAATAATTTAAAATCAGAAATTGAAGATTTACAAATAATTAATGACTATTTTTCAAGTACAGATTATAAAAATGAAAACATTGAATTATCAAAAATTTATGCAAACAAGAAAAAACTAAGGCAAAAAAATATAAGTAATATACAAGAATTGATGCAAGAATATTACAATGAAATAGATTTAAGGAATTTAGGATTTTCTACAAGAACTTATAATTGTCTATATGGAAAACAAATTAACAAATTATATGACCTACTTAATTTAACAGCATCTGAATTATATAAGATTAGAAATTGTGGCAAAAGTACATATAATGAAGTTGTATATAAACTATCTTCTTTGGGATTAAGATTAAAAGAAGAGAATGAAGAAAAAAATTCGAATATAAAAGGAAATCTTATATTTATTAAAAAAATTAAATCGGAAAAATTAGAATATACCATTAATGAAAAAAATAAACTTGAAAATAAAATAGAAAAATATTATAAAGCTATCAAACAATATTTAAACAATGAGGATATATTTAATAGTGAGTATAATGTATCAGCAATAAATTTAAACAAAGAAAAAATTGAAGACATTGATAATATAAAAAGAGAATTGTATAACTTAAAAATAATAAGCGATAATAATATTAGAAAAAATGATAAGTCAGTTTTAAAATATAAAAATGAAGATAATGAAACAAAAAAAAATCAACCTAATTACGTATATAAAAATATAGAAATATATAAAACTGATATAGTAAAATACGAAGAAGAGCTTACAGAGAATTTAGAAGAAATACATAAAAAACAAATTTATCATATATTGAAATCATTAATATTAGCAAAAGATGAAAAAAATAATAAAAATGATAAATATGCGGAATGTTTTTTTCGAATACTATATAATGCAGCTATAAGTAATGAGAATATATTATGCAACGAAGTTATATATGATGATTTCATAATTGATAGTTTAATTGACATTGCGAAAAATTCTATTGAAAGAGAAGAAGATACTATATCAATATTTTCGTACATATTTGATACATATATAAGTGATAATGATGATATCAAAGCAGTAGATTTTGCAAAAAAAATAATTGATAGAAGGAGCAAACTAGCATTTCAATTTATAAAAGAGATAATGTTTGATTATAAAAATTATACAGATCAAACTTATATTAATAATGTTAAGAAAATAATAGATTATGCAAATACAAAAGGTATAAAAGGAATTAATACTTTATTGGAGCGACAGACAGAAGTATTCAAAATTGGAAAAGAAATCAATATAACAAACTATATAGTAAATATTGATTATGAAATGTATGATGAAGAAATTCATATGTGTAATATTAAAATAGATAAATTAATGAATTATACGTATAAGTCAAAAGATACTAAAATAGAGGACTATTTTAATTTCGAAAAAATAATAGAATATGTAATTAAAAACAAAAAATTTTTTATTAATAAAGATTACAACAATATATTTGATTATGTTGATTGGTATTTTACAGGATTAGCAAAAATTGAGTCAGAAAATGTTTTAAATAGATTAATAGACAATAAAATTATATATGAAGATATTGCTAATTTAATGAAAAAATATGTTTATAACAAAATAATGTTTAAACATGGATGGATTGGTACGATGATTTCTTTAAGGCGATATATAGTAAATATACTTACAAAAAAAAATAATAATCAAAAAGTAGTAGCTCTTATGCAAGATTATGTGAAAATGATTCAAAATAATGCAACACAAACAAAGATGCAAAAAATAATAAATACAGTTATGCATTGCTTTGATGATGATTATTATAATAGCGTAGAAAATATTGAACAACTGAATTCTGATTTAAAAGCATTAAAAGAAGATTTTTCTTGGGACTTATATCAACAGTTTTTAATAAAAGCCTGTGGAAAAGATTATCAAATTGTTGCAAAATTGATGGTTAAAAGTCATGCAGTATTAGATTCAATAATATTAGAAATATATAAACAGTACGGAATTGAAATGGTGGAAAAGCTAGTAAATGCTAATGCTGATTTTAAAAAAAAATTTTTAATAAATATAGATTCAAAAAGTGGTTTAATTGTATCAGTTAAAAAAATATCAGAAAACGATGCTTTTAAAATGTTAAAATTGTTATTGAAAGACATTTATGATGAAAAAAATAAATATAAAATAATTAAAAAATTGTTATATTCAGTTAATTATAGAGAAGTTATATCTCTACAGGAATTAGAATATATTCATTCTACTATAATAACTATTAATAGCCCAAAATATAAAAGAGAACTTTTACATAAGTGGCAATTATTATCTGAAAAGAAAGGATTAAAATAATTAATAAATGAAATATACCTAAAAAATATTTGACAATTATATTTAATGTTTCAAAACAAAAAATTTCCTTATCAGTCCCTATAACTGATAAGGAATTTACACTTTTAGCACCATATCCAACTTCCTCTACTAAGGGTTCGGATAATATTGCTTTGGTGAGCCAGGAGGGGTTCGAACCCCCGACCCCAGGCTTAGAAGGCCTGTGCTCTATCCAACTGAGCTACTGACCCATAACTAATAACAATAATTATTGTAGCATATAAAAATAACAATGTCAAGCAAAAAAGACATATAAAAATAGAAAAGTTATGAATTAACATAACTTTTCTATACCAAATTAAATTTCATCATATTTTTTTAATTTTAATTTAAGTATTATAATAGTTGATATTAATACTAATGCCATTACTATAAAGAATGTATAAGTAAGTCCAGCATATGGCAATTTAGTTATTGTCTTTTCTTGAGTTTTTTGACTTGATTCATCTTGACTTGACGCATTTTGACCGTTTTGGCTTGAATCATTTGGCTTTTGCTCGTTTGAACTTTGACCGTTTGGATTTTCTGGTTGTGAATTTTTGCTAAAAGTATTTTCTGTAATTTTAGACTTATCGAATGTAATTCTTACCATTTTATCATTTTCAAAGATATCTTTTTCTGCTTCAGTTTTTAATGGATTAACTGCTATATCAAAATCTATCCATTGCATATTTCCAATTGAAAAATCAGAATAGGAATTTTTAAATGCTGATACTATATTATTCCCTAATATTTTTTCTAAAACAGAGCAAAGAGACAAATAGGAATTTTTAGATAGATTTAATGGCTCACCGATTGATACTTCTACTTTGTTGTTATTCATAGATAAATATAAAGTTATATTTCCTCTTGTTAATTGTAAAGTTCCAGACCCTTTTTCAAAAATATCTTGATCATTTAAATCGTCTAATGTAATATATATGTCGTCAGAAGACTGAATAAGATTTATTTTTTCAAGACTTATTTTTAGAAAGCCCTTCATTGAATTAGAGGTTGATGGATATTTAAATTCAAAACCTTCATTTTCAACAGTGTAATTTTTAGTATTAATAGTATCAAGTACTGAATTTATAGATTCTTCCTCATAACCATGCAATTGTGCTACACAAGAAAATACTTGTTTTGCCCATTCGGCTTCATCAGTAGAAGTAATTTCTGTTGATAAAATACCATTTTGTAAAGTATAAGTATATACAACCATTGAAGTAGCTATAGGAGCAGGCATATATTCTAACGTAGAAATTAATGGCGCAGACGTTTTAGAAATTTCTATGGTAAAAGAATTTTCATCTAAATTTATAGATACTGCACATGATTCACTTTCAGAACTATGTGTACTTGAATAATTTTTTGCAAAATCACAAGCTTTAAGTTTTTCAACTACTTGTTGCAAAGTAATAGTTGCAGCATAAGAATTATTAAACCAAAAAAAGGTGGATAAAAATAATATTAATACTATTATGAATACTAAAATTTTCTTATATAATTTCATATTTATTTATACTCCTTTCCTATAAATTTAATTCAATTTTATTTTAGCATATAATTATACTTTTTTCAACAAATTTTTAAAGACTATTTTTGAAAATTACAATAATTTTCAAATTAAGTATATATTATCAAAATATTAAAATAAAATTTTTAAAAATCCAATCATACCAAAGATAATAAACAATAAATTTGATAGGATTTGAATATATTTAGAATCTAATTTTGTATCTAAAAATTTACCAAATAGTACGGCAATACTATTGCTAGCAACCATGCCAGAAACTGATCCAAATACTAAAGGCACTTTATAAAAGGGATATTCAATTCCAAGCCCTAGAGAAGCAAGAAAAGTTTTATCCCCTAACTCTCCTATAATAATGCTGATAGCAATGAAAAAGATATAATAGAAATTTGAATGAGCTTTTTTAGAGGTTATAGTATTTTTATTAGACATATTTAATTCATTTGAGCTATTGTGAAAAAAACCTAAAATACCAAATAATATAAAGGAGATATATGTTAAAACAGATAAATAAAAACGAAAATTTTCATTTATCATTCCTAGATGACTTCCAAATAAAATAGCAACTCCATGACTAAGTAATGTGCCAATAGCAACGCCTAGTAAAATGCGTGAAGCTTTTAATTTATTTGAAAAAGATAGAACAATTAGTTGAGTTTTATCACCTAATTCTGAAACAAAAATTAACATAAAAGCAATGAAAAAAGTATATATAAAATCCATACAAAATCAACCTTTCAACATATTAATAATTATGAAACAAATAAACAAAATATTATGGAAAATGTGAAAACTTTGTGAAAACCTTTACTTTTCAATAAAAAAATGGTATGATACTAGGGAAATCCGAAAAAGCAAAATGAAAAGGAGGAGGAACAGTCGTGATAGAAATCAAGAATGTGACAAAGAAGTACGGAAAAGTCATAGCTGTAGATAACATTAGTTTTGAAGTGGAAAATGGTGAAATAGTAGGACTATTAGGCCCAAACGGTGCAGGTAAAAGTACAACAATGAATATGATAACAGGTTTTATTGAGCCAACAGAGGGAACTATTATTGTAGATGGATACGATATGTCTAAAAAACCAAAAAAAGCTAAAAGGGAAATAGGTTATATGCCAGAAGGAGTTCCATTATATGCAGATATGACAGTTAAAGAATTTGTTAAATTTATGGCGGAAATTAAGAGAGTGGACAAAAGAGAAAGAAATATAAAAGTAGAAAAAGTTATAGAACAAACAGGTTTAAAAGATGTAGAAAAGAAGCTTATTAAAAATCTTTCAAGAGGATATAAGCAAAGAGTAAGTATGGCAGGTGCATTAGTTGGAGAACCTAAAGTTCTTATACTAGATGAACCAACTGTAGGACTAGATCCAAAACAAATTACGGAAATAAGAAGCTTAATAAAAGAACTAGGCAAAACTCACACAATTATTTTAAGTTCTCATATTTTATCTGAAGTTAGTCAAATTTGCCAAAGAGTTGTTATTATAAATAAAGGAAAAATCATAGCAGTAGATACGCCAGAAAATCTAGAAATGAAAGTATCTAACAAAAATATAGTATATGTTACTGTGGAAGACCAAGAAAACAAAATAGAGAGAGTATCTGAAAAAATTAAAGAAATAACCAATATAAAACTTATAAAGGAAAATAACGATAAAACAAAACAATATATGTTGGAGTCAGACAATGATATAGATTTAAGAAAAATTGTGTTCCAAGAATTTGCTAAAGAAAATATTACTATATTTGAATTGAAAAAGGAAGATGCGACATTAGAAGACGCATTTATGAAACTGATAGAAGGGGGTAACAAATAATGTGGGCAATAATTAAAAAAGAATTTAAATCTTATTTTACGACACCAATAGGGTACATATTTATTGGTGTATTCCTAATTGCATTTAGTGTATCCTTCTATTTTACAGTTTTAGGATATGGAAGTGTTAATTTTGAAAACATTTTTTATTCTATGCCAAGTATTTTAGTATTAGCATTTATTATACCAGTACTTACAATGAGAACAATAGCGGAAGAAAGAAAAACAGGGACAGAGCAATTATTACTAACTTCTCCACTTAGTATAACAAAAATTGTACTAGGGAAATTCATAGCAGCATTAAGTATTGTAGTAATTACAGAGCTATGTACTCTTATGTATTTTGCTATTATATGTCACTTTGGTATGCCACATATTACAACAGCAATTATTACTTTTGTTGGATTTTTACTATTTTGTATGTCATACATTTCATTTGGAATACTTGCATCAAGCATTACAGAAAACCAAATTATAGCGGGAATAATTTCTATAGGATTTTTTATTATTACTTGGGTATTTCCAGATTTTAATCCTAATTTAAATGGATTGTCTTTTATTAATATGTTTTATAGCTATACTCAAGGACAGATTGATATTGCTAGTACAGTAACATTTATTACATTTACTATTACTTGCATTTTATTAACGATTATATTCTTGCAAAGAAGAAAAAGCATAAAATAGGGGGGAGAAAGTTGAGCAAAGAAAACAAAGAACTTATTAAAGTAGAGACTAAAGAAAAAAAGATAAGTAAATTTTTAAATAGATTTGTTGAAATTATTAAGAAAAAATGGCTTATTAATGGTACAAAAACAATTATATTAGTTTCTATTATTTTAGCTATATTTTTTGCAATCAATATTATTATGGAAAATCTAGATTTAACACCTATTGATTTAAGCAAAGATAAGCTATTTACATTAACAGATGATAGCAAAAAATTAGTCAAAGATATTGCAAAAACCATAAAAATATATTTTATAGAATATTCTGAGGACGATACAATTATTGATTTAGCAAAGCAATATACAAAAGTTAATGATAATATTTCAGTAGAAGTAGTAAAAGCAAATGATAGACCAGATCTTGTACAAAAGTATGGAATTGAATCAGGAACATCAGGAATTATTGTAGAATGTGGAGAAAAATATAAAGTTTTAAGTCCAGATGAATTAATGACTTTTAACTATGCAAATTATGAGACCATTGATATGTCAGAAGAAAAGTTGACAGCTTCTATTTTACTTGTTTCAGCAACAATGGTTCCAAAAGTATATTTTTTAACAGGATATTCAAATTTATCTTTAGCTGGTGGATTACAATGCCTAAATATGTATTTACAAAATGAAGTTAATGAGGTTAAGAGTTTAGATATTTTAACAACAGGAGAAGTGCCTAGCGACTGTGATACATTAGTTATAGTAATGCCATCAAAAGACTTTGAAGAATCTACAACAAATGCTATTTTGAATTACATCAATAATGGTGGAAATATTTTATGGTTCCAGACTGCAATAGCCCAAAAAACAGACTTACCAAATATCAATAAGATATTAGCAGCATATGGAATAAAGCCATTTGAAACAGGAGTTATTAGGGAAACGGATGAAACAAAAATGTTATCAAAAATGCCAGATTATATATTACCAGAAATACAAGATACAGAAGTAACAAAAAAATTACAAAATTCAGAAGGAATTATTCTACTTGGAGCAACAAAAATTAATGCGGAGGAAGATTCAGCACTGGAAGAATTAAAAGTAGAAAAAACAGAACTACTTAAAACTAGTGAGAATTCATATTTTAGAACAAATTTCTACTTAACATCTGATGAACCACAAGAGGGAGAAGAGAAAAAAAGCTATACAGTAGGTCAAATGATGACTAAGACATTAACAGAAGCAAATGAAGAAACAGGAGAGCCTGCAAAAGTATCAAGACTAATTGTCTATGGAGAAGCATATTTTATTTCAGATATACCATTATCTCAAGGAGCAGGTGATCCAGCAATTATATATAGGCAAAATAGAGATGTAGCTTTAAATTCTATTGCATATTTGTCAAATAAAGAAGAGGGAATCATATCTAGAAAAAATACAGGAACAGTTACATATACTGCAACAGAAATAGAAAATAATGTAATTTTGGTAATAATATTTGCTGTACCAATTCTAATTATTTTAGCAGGTGTAGTAGTATGGATTGTTAGAAGAAGAAGAAAATAGGAATATTAATAAAAAGGACCACATATGATAGAATGGGGTCTTTTTTATGTTAAAACAAATTATTAAGATTACGTTTGTTATAATAGGAGCATTAATAGGAGCAGGATTTGCCTCTGGACAAGAGATATATCTGTTCTTTTTTTTATATGGAATAAAAGGAATAGTAGGAATTGGTGTTTCTGGTATACTATTTACGATAGTAATTTATAAAGTGTTTAATATAATCCTTCAAAATGATGTTCAAAGTTATAAAAAATTTTTAGAAGTAATTATAGGTGTTGATACAAAATTAAAAAGATATGTTATTTTTATACTTAATGTAGTTATAAATTTATTTATCTTAGTCACATTTTTCATTATGATAGCAGGATTTGGAACTTACTTAAATGAAAACCTCGATATTTCACAAATATTGGGAAGCTCTATATTGGCAATATTATGTATTATTATCATATCAAAGGAAAACAAAGGATTAATTAATGTAAGTCAAGTAATAGTGCCAATTTTAATAATATTTATCCTAATTGTAGGGATAATTGGTAGTAAGGAAACTAATTTTTCCTATATAATTTCTAAAAATACAAATTGGTTTATTAGTAGCATTCTATATACAAGTTACAATATGATTTTACTAATTCCAGTATTAATTTCCTTAAACAAAGAAATTAATGATATATCTATACATAAAGTAGCAATACTTGTTGGAATTATAACTAGTATATTGGCTTTTAGCATATATATTGCAATAACGAAAATCAATATAAATATTGAACTTTTAGAAATACCAATTTCATATGTAGTTACAACAAAATTTCCATATTTAAAACTTATATATGGAATTGTTATGCTGTCATCTATATTAACAACAGCTGTATCTTTAGGAACAGGGCTTTTACAAAATATACAGAAAAATAAAGATACTAAAATGATAATATTTATTGTTATTTGCATAATTTCTATTCCAATTTCAGTTATAGGATTTTCAAATTTAATTAAATTTTTATATCCGGTATTTGGATATTTAGGACTAATACAAATTCTTAAAATAATTACCTTGAAAACAGTTGAAAAAACATAAATTATATAGTAGAATAAAAGCAATAATGAAAAGAAAGGAAAAACTAATGAAGGATTATTTTAAGGAACCAAAGAGCACAAGTATAAGTAAAAAAAGAATTGCAACTATTATTATATCTGTTATAATTTTTATTGCTATAGCTGTTTTCATTATTGTTTATGTTCAAGATATACAGTTTAGGGAATGGGTAGATACCAATATTTTGCAAAAAGAAGTTAATGAAGATAAACTTGCTACAATTGAAATGATTCAAGATGAAAATGTAAAAGTTTATGCTTTTGCACAATATATAGGAATTTTAAGTAAAAATGAATTTAAAATATATGGTAGTACTGCAAAAGAAGAAGCAAAAGTTGCTGTGGATATATCAAATCCTTTATTTTATGCAAATGGGAGAAATTTAGCTATTGCAGAAGAAAAAGGTCAAAAAATTTATTTTATGCAAGATAAAGATATTGTTTGGGAAGATTCAATAGAAGGAGAAATTTCAAAAATTTATACAAGTCCAAATGGATATACAGCTGTTGCTATTACAGGAACAATTAATAAAACTGTTATAAATGTTTATGATGATAAAGGAAAATCATTATTTAAAACCTTTTTATCAACAACTAGAATATCAGATATGACTATTTCTAATGATAATAAATATTTAGCATTAGCAGAAATAGATACATCTGGAGTTACAATACAGTCAAAAATTGAAGTATTTTCAATAGAAAAAGCACAAATTGATGCGAATAATTCAAAAATTGCAATATATTCAATAGATAATAATGAATTAATTACTAATATTCAATATCACGATAAAGATAAATTAATATGTATGTCCAAAGATAAAATAACTGCTTTTTCACTAGAAGGTAATAAAGAAGAAATATATAATAATAAAAATACCAAAACTACATTTCAAGCAATTGACTTGGACAACAATGTAGTAATTTTAGAAGAAGTTGCAGCTAATCTATTTACAGCAGATACCAATGTAACTATTATAAATACAGATAATAAGAAAAACATAAATTATACAGCTAAATCAGTGACTAAAGAATTATATACATATGAAAATATAATAGCACTTAACTTAGGAACTGAAATAGAATTTATTAATACAGGTGGATGGCTAGTTAAGAGATATAAGGCAGAACAAGAAATTGCAGATGTTGTTATTTCTGGAAATATAGCAGGAATTATTTATAGAGATAAAATTGAAATTGTAAATTTATAAAGGAGAAAATTATGATTGCAGATATTATAATTATTGCTATTTTAGCATTATCAATTTTTATAGGATATAGAAAGGGACTTATTGAGTTGAGCGTTAATTTATGTGCAGTTATTATTGCAATTATCGCTACATTAATTTTATATAGGCCAATAACCAATATTGTAGTAAATACAACCAATTTAGATGAAACTATAGAAAATACAATAGTTGAAAATCTTACAGTAGCTGGGCAAAACGAAGAAAATAATATTCAAAATAAAATTCAAAACGAAATATTACCAACTACAGCAAGAGAAATATCTATGAGTATTATCAGAACTGGAGTAATGCTAATTTTATATATTGCTATTAGAATTGCATTAAGATTTGTTACTGCTTTAGCTAATTTAGTAGCTAAATTACCAGTATTAGATCAATTTAATAAAATAGGTGGAATTATATTTGGAACTATTAGAGGAATTGCTATTATATATATTATTTTATTAATAATTAGTTTTATAGGTCAGGTTAATTCAAGCAATACAATACACAAAGAGATTGAAAATTCGACTATAGCAAAAGAAATGTATAAACATAATATTATTTCTTTACTGATAAAATAAATGTTATAGAATGGTTGCTTTTTGTCAATTGATTTGATATACTAAATGCAATAAACTTAGGAGGAATAGTTGAAGTGAAAAAACAGCAAAAAAAGAAGGGAAGAAAGCTAGGAAGAAAAATATTATTAGTCATTTTATTATTAGCTATTGCATATGGAATATGGTTTGCATATAGAACAAAGAAAAATGGTGGGGGAGTGTCAGGAATGCTTGCAACAGTGGTAGGCCATGATGAAAATACTAAAAAGAATTTGCCAGAATTCAAAGTTTTACTATTAGGAGTGAGTACAGACTTAGGAGATAATGCACCAACTGATACTATAATGGTGGCATCATATAATCCTAATACTCAAAGAGCTACTTTATTATCTATTCCAAGAGATACATACGTTGGCAGTAATAAAAATAAAGCAACACCTTCAGACAAAATTAATAGTTTATATAGCACAAGTGTAGATAAAATTTTAAAGGCAGTTAATGATTTAACAAATCTAGATATTAAATATTATGCTGTTGTTAAGACGGAAGCTTTTATAGAATTGGTAGATGCACTCGATGGAATAACTTTTAATGTCCCAATGAATATGAAATATGATGACCCAACACAAAATTTACATATAAACTTGACTGTAGGTGAACAAATATTAGATGGAGATAAAGCTGAACAATTATTGCGTTTTAGACATAATAATAATGGCACATCATATCCTGTGGAATATGGTGATAACGATACTGGGAGAATGAGGACACAAAGAGAATTTATAATGGCAGTTATGCAACAAACTCTAAAGCCAGAAAATATCTTTAAGATAGGTCAAATATTAGATATTGCAGGTAGAAATTTAGAAACTAACTTAGATTTTAATTATTTAAAGGATTATATCCCATATGCAGTTGAATTCAGTACAGAAAATATGGTAACAGATGTTTTACCAGGTATAAATGATCAATTACCACCAAAATCTGCAGGTGCCGTAAATAGATATTGGTTTTTCATACCAGATGAAACACAAATAGAAACAACAATTCAAAAACTATACTATCCAGAAACTGTGGAAGAAACAGAGGATGGCGAAAATACAACAGAAAATACTACTAATACAACAAGTACAAGTAAATCAAAATCAAAAATTAAATTAGAAGTTTTAAATGGAACGGGTAATGATTTTGAATTTAAAGAAGCAGTAGATATGCTAGAAAAGGCAGGATATGATGTTACAAAAACTGGAAATACATCGGAAATTTCTAAAACTGTTATTACTAATAAGAAAGATTTGAGTGAGGAAAACTTAAAAGATATTAAAGAAGTATTAGGAAATGCAAGTATTGGAAATAATAAGAATTATAGTAGTAAAGTAGATGCAACTGTTATTATAGGAAAAGATTTTAGTCAAAGTGAATAAATAAAAAAGGGGGACATATATTTAATTCATGTCCTCTTTTTTATTTGATATTCAATAAAATTTATTATCAGTTATTTTTTTCTTTTTGTTTTTACAGAGCGAAGTAATAAAAGAATTGCAAATAAACATAATAATGCTATTATAAAGTAAATATATGAAGATTTTTTTATTACATCGTTTGCAGCAACTAAATCAATAGAATAAGTTTGATCATCAATTGTATATGTAGCAGTACCAACAATTTCTCCTTTGGCAACTGGGGCTGATGGAATATTTTTTAATGTTATTTGCGGAGAAAGAGAATCTAAATCGGAACGAGCTAACACATTTAAGTTATCATTTAACACTATATCAAGGTTTTGTGTATCAGGAGTTGCGTCTTGTACTGTTATTTGAGTAATAATATCTCCTTTTTTAGCAATATCTTGAAAACTAAAAGATTTTGCTGCATATTGAAATAGTTGCTTTGTTTCATTAAATCTATTTAAAGATTCCTCAGAATGCAAAATTACACAAATCATAGATAAATTGTTTTCTTTAGCATATGAAGCTAAACAATATTTTGCAGGTGTTGTAAACCCGGTTTTTGTTGCAAGAAGTGACGGATAATAATATTGACTATCTGGATTTAACATAGGATTTGTATTATTGTATTTTCGAATATCAGAAAGATTTGTTGCAGATATTTCACAGGATTTTAGACTGGCATACTTTTGAAATGTTGTATTGCTAACACAATATTTCATTAGTAATGCTATATCATATGCTGTTGAATAATGATTGACATCATGAATACCACTCGGATTAGTAAAATGTGTATTTTTTATATTTAATTCTTGTAATTTAGCATTCATTTGAGCTGCAAAATTAGGAATGGAACCAGCCATATGAAAAGCAAGCACATTTGCGGCATCATTTGCAGAATATACCATAAGTAATTGTAGTAATTGATTTACTGTTTATTGTTCATTTGGTTTTAGCTCTGCAATACTATATCCTTCTGGAATATTAGATACTGCATCTGCTGGCACAGTAACAGTGTCATCTAGATTACAATTTTCAATTGCTAAAATGGCAGTCATAATTTTGGTAACACTTGCAGGTTCTAGCCTTGAGTTTGCATTTTTATTAAATAATACTTTGGAAGTAGAGGTTTCTATTAAGACTGCAGAGTCAGCTGAGACATATGGAGCTGTAGCAGCTGAAATATATGACAAATTTCCTGACAATATTAGTACAATAAAAATAATAAAACAAAGTATATATCTTTTTTTCACTTATCATCACCCATTTTTTAATCTTATTACACTATATCGTATTTTAATTTTTTTTTCAATATGCATAAAAATAAAAAGAGGAAAAATATCTTAGAAAGGAATGTGATAGAAATGAAAAATTTTAATAGAAAACAAAAAATAATAATTATATGTATTGGTATAATGTTTATAGGGGCAGTAGCATATTATGTGTATGCAAATCAGGATGTTAATAGAAACGGAGAAATTTTTTTAGATGACAAAGTAGATACTCAGGGAAATGTGTTAAATAATGCATTAGAAGAAAAAACGGAAGCGGAAAAGATAAAAGATGTGACTGTATATATTACAGGAGCAATAAATAAGCCTGGAGTATATGTGTTACCAGAAGGAAGTAGAATATCTGATGTAGTTGATAAAGCTGAAGGATTGACTGAAGATGCAGATGATGGAACAGTAAATTTAGCATATGTAATTGAAGATGGTATGCATATTATTTTTCCAAGAAAAAATGAAATACGAAATAGTGAGTCATATATGACAACAGAAAGTGGATTAGATGTGAATAACACCATAGGAAAAAGCACTAGTGGTGAAAATAAAAAAATAGGATCAGCAAAAATCAATATTAATGTAGCTACAAAAGAGGAATTAGAGACTTTAACGGGGATTGGAGCTTCGACTGCTGATAAAATTATCAACTACAGAAAAGAGAAAGGAAATTTTAAAAATATTGAGGATATAAAAAATGTTAATGGAATTGGTAAAAGTAAGTATAATAAGATTAAAGACGAAATTTGTGTTAAATAAGATTAAAAATTATCAGGCAATAATATTTTATTGCCTGATATATTTTAGTTTACAGTTGCTTTCCATAGTCCGTGTTTATTGCAATAACTATATAGTATAGAGTTAGGAATATATGGGAATGTAGCTTTTGCATCTTGATTAGGTAAAAGCATCACAGTATATTCTTTTGAATCTGATACTAATGAAATCCATTCAATGAAATGTTCTTCTTCCATAACATGTGGAACATATACTGAAATTGTATCTCCTAATATTTCATAAGTAGGAATGTGTTTTTCAACAGCAGCATCTACAGAGTTTGGAACTACAGTTTCCATTTCTTTTCCACAACATTGAATACAGTTTTCTGGACAGTCTTTAAGTACTTTTATTAAAGCCCCACAACTTTTGCATTGTTTTAAAATCATATTTATACCTCCATTTTAAAGTTTTTTGATTTTATTCACCAAGTATTATATCATATTTTATTTTGAATGAAAAGGAATATTTTTTATGAATTTGCATATATTATAAAGTGAGGTTATTATATAATTTTAAGAGCTAATTTTTGCATAAATACGACAAATTCAACGAAATGTATTGACAAAATATTGTATAGGTAGTATAATTCATTTATATTTATATCGCGGGGTGGAGCAGTTGGCAGCTCGTCGGGCTCATAAACCGAGTCAAGTAAAAAATCAACTGCAAGTCAAAGTGATTGAAAACACTAAAAAACATTGAAAATTATATATTTTGCAAGACCTTTTAAAAAACCTTTTAAGATTATTAAGAATTATTAAAATTTAATAAAATTTATTTCATAAAGGGACATTAAAGGGACACAAAAAAGCACAATATTTAATTAAATATCGCGGGGTGGAGCAGCTGGCAGCTCGTTGGGCTCATAACCCAAAGGTCGATGGTTCGAATCCATCCCCCGCAACCATTTCGGAAGTTTTTGCCTAAAGGGATGTCCCTTTAAGTAAATTTTATATAAAAGATTTTACTAGAAATAGTAAAGTCTTTTTTTATTATATTTTAAGGAGTTGATAAAAAATGATACAATTTATTATAGGTTTAATTGTTGGGGCTAATATTAGCCTCTTTTTATATGCTTGCATTTTAACAGGTGCAAGAGCTGATGCAGATATTGAAAAGCAAAGGAGGTAGCAATGAATGAAGAAAATCCAATCAGTTATTATTCGGTCATTCCGGCTACGGTTAGGTATGACAATAGATTAAAACCAGCAGAAAAATTAATTTATGGAGAAATAACATCTTTGACAAATCGAATGGGGTATTGTTTTGCAAAAAATAAATATTTTTCAAACTTATATAATGTTAATCCTCATACTGTATCACAATGGATTTCGCATTTAGAAAAGTTAGGATATATATATGTGGAGTTAATAAAGAGTGAAACAAAAGAAATAAAAGAAAGAAGAATTTATATTAAGGACACACCCTATGTACAAAAAAATACATACCCCTATGTATATAAAAGTACATACCCTATGTATAAAAATATACAGGATAATAATATAAAATATAATATTGATGAATTATTTATTTTAATTATAAATAATAGCAAAGAAATTCCTAAAAAATTTTATATTTTGCTGGAGCAATTAGAATTTCTTTACACAGAAGAAATTTTATCAATTATGCAACCAGAAAAAATAAAGATGCTAAAAGATATTATTTTTGTATTGTTTGACTTGTATAATAGTAATTTTAGTAAGTTGCTTTCAAAAGTAAAAAGAGAAACACTATTGAAACTCTATTTACTTGCACAAGAGCATCTACCTAACGATTTACTAAACTATTATAAAAAATCCATAATTAATAAATATGCAGACAATAGCACATGAAAAGGAGATAATCTATGCTAGATAGCTATATGAATAATTTTGAAAATGTTATATCTTCCATCTTTTTTGTAAGTTTTAAAGTAATAATAGTATTACTTACAATAATGCTTATAATTTCTTTGATAATACTTGCAATAGGATGTTTGATAAAATCACAAAAGATAAAATCAAAATTTTTGATTGTTGTTCCAAGTTTATTGTTGGGAGTTATATTTTTTATAGCATTTCCCTGCATTTTAGTATATTTTAAAAATCTATCTTAATATAGTGCTTCCTATTACGATTTCCCTTCAAAATAATCGTATAGGAGGATGATAGTTATGAAATTGACTAGAAATAATGAGCAGATAATCAATAAATTATCTGCAATAGGAACAATTATTACCGTACTAGCAATCAGGTTCAATACATGTTTTGCAGCAGATGCAGGAATAGGAACTGCTGAAGTGCAGACAGCAACAGAAAATATAAAAAGAGTTATTACAAGCATAGCAATGCCTTTACGGAGGAGTACTAATTTTTGCAAGTGTTGTTGTTGCAGCAATAAAAATGATTGCAAACGCTAATAACCCTCAAAAGAGATCAGAAAGTATTGGTAGCTTAGCATGGATATGTGGTGGTGGTGTAATTCTTGGTGCATCTCTTATCATTGCAGGTATAATCATAAATATTGCAACTAATAACTCTGGTAGTTTATTGGGTAGTTAGGAGGCGATGTTATGAGAGTTTTCAAAGTGCCTTTTGATATAAAAAGGGAAGAAAAAATATTTGGTGGATACTTAAGTTTAAGGCAAGTAATATACTTAATGCTTGCTGGAGCAAGTCTATCAATATTTGCAATACCATTGCCAATAGCGATTAAATTGATAATAACTATACCAATTTGTATATTTTTCTTATTATGCACTTTTTTGAAAATCGGTGAGCAGAACTTCGACAAGTTCTTTTTTTATGCGATAAAATACCTATTTCGCAAAAAGAATTTTGTATATGAGAGGTGTTCAAAATGGTAATAATGATTATATTTTTAATTTTAACAGTTGTTTTTATTATAGGAACGGTTATTTATCTTAATCGCAAGAAAAATAATGTAAATAATGATATAAAGCAAACTACTAAAACAGAAGAAAAAAACAAAGCAAAAAAGAAAAGCAAGAAACAATTAGCAGATATATTACAATTAAAAATTAAAGGTAATATTATTTGTTTAGGTAATAGATACTCAAATGTAATTAGACTTGGAAATATTGACTACAATATGCTATCAAATAGTGAACAAGATTCTATAGAAAATATCTTAATACAAACAGCCTTATCAATAGATTATCCAATTCAATTCTTTTCTACAACAGAATACATTGACACAAGTAAGGTAGTGTCTTTAATAAGACAAAACAAAACCAAAAATACAAATATTCAAGAATATAAGGAATATTTAATCAAATATTTAGAGAGTTTAATGGAAAATAAAACAATTTCTGTTGTAAAAAATTATGCAGTAATTTCTTATGATGGACTATATGAAAACGCATCTGAAGAACTAAATAGAAAATCATTATCTTTTAAGGGAAACTTACTAAGAGCAAAAATAGTGTGTGAAATATTAGATGAAGACGAACTTTATAATTTAATATATAGAGAATTGAATAAAAATGCAGCACTAAATATTAGTAATTTAAAGGAAGGAGGGAAAAATTTATATGTTGGGAAAAAGCAAAAAACAAGAGCAAAAAGAAATTGATATTTTTAACAATATACCAAATATTATGGATTTATTACTTCCAGATACATTACAAGAAAAAAAGGATTATCTGTGTTTAGGCTATAATAAATATTCAAGAATTTTTGTTATGACAGTATATCCTGAACAAACATGGGTAAGCTGGCTAGACGATTTATTTAATATTGGAAATATAAATATTTCTGTGAAAATTGAACCATCTAGCAATGGAAATGTTATCAATCAATTAACAAGAAAACTTGTCCAAAGTCAGTCAGAGTATGCAACTTATTCAAGACAACGGAAATATTTTGCATTTACCTGAATTAGAAAAGCAAATATGCGACCTCGAAGATTTAAGAATGCTTATACAAACAAATCAGGACAAATTATTTTTTGCTACTATTTTTATTACTCTAAATGCTGAAAGCTTACAAGAATTAAACGATAAAACAAAAATATTAGAAAGTGAACTAAACAAGAAAACAGCAATGATAAGAACATTAACTTTTAGGCAGATAGAAGGACTAAAAACTATGTTACCAGTCGGAGAAATACCAATTCCAAATAATGAAAGAAATATGGTAGCACGGTGGAATTGCAACCTTAATTCCAATTTCAAATCCTAATCTATCGCATGATAGAGGTATTTTTATAGGCAGAAATATGTTTACAAATGCTCCAGTATATGTAGATACTTTTATTGGCCCACCAGCATTGCCGAATCCACATGTATTTATATGTGGTACAAGTGGTGGAGGAAAAAGTGTAGCATTGAAAACATTAACTGCAAGAAATATAGCAACAACAGGATGTGGAGCATTTTTTATAGATGTAGAACGGAGAATATACAAATTTAACTCAAATGCTTGGTGGTAAAGTAATAAAAATTACACAACGGAGAAAGTGCAGGAATTAATCCATTTGAATTAGAGCCAGATACAAAAGGAAATAAGCAATTTTTAAATATTTTAGATAAAGTTGCAGAAATAAGGGCATTGCTTGCTACAATATGCAGAAATTATATGGGAAGAACATTAAACGGAGCAGAAATTACAGAAATAGAAGTTGTAGTAAATCAATTATATGCAGAAAAACGGAATTACGAGTGATGTCAATTCACTTTTTGAGCGAAAAGGTGGAAAACTTGATAATGGAAAATATGCAGTAGGCAGAATACCAAAGAAAATGCCAACATTAAGTGATTTCCAAAAGAAATTGAAAGATAGAAATAATTGTAAGGAACTAGCAGAATTACTCGTTCCTTTTCTTCGTGGTAATTCTCTAGGTATTTTTGACTGTGAAAGTAAAATAACATCTGATGCAGAAATTATAAACTTTGATATGTCAGAAATAAAGGATGAATTTACAAAATTATACGCTTCTTTTGTTATTCTTACTTGGGTTTGGCAAAAGTTTGTATTAAAAAACAAAGAAAAAAGGAAGATAATTGTATGTGATGAAGCTTGGCTATTTCTAAAATATCAAGAATCAGCAGAGTTTTTAGTAAATGTAGCTCGTAGAGGTAGAAAATACAATGTACCTTTATTTATACGGTAGTCAGTTTATTGACGAGTTTTTAGCTTGTGAAGAACGGTAAAACAATTATAAATATATGTTCTACAAGATACTTGTTTAAGCAATCACCTGGATCAGTCGATGGAGTTGTAGACTTTTTTAATTTATCAGACCGGAACAAAAAATTTTCTAACTACTGCTAATCCAGGAGAATGTGTAATTAGTCTTAACAATAGTGTAACAGCGATTAAATTTGTAATTACAGATTATGAAAAAAAATTTGTATTTACTTAAAATATAGTGCTTCCCATAAGATAATCTATTGCCCTTTATGGGAGGTAATAATTTGAAAAAAATATTAAAAAGTTTTGTAGTTATATTAACAATACTTTTTCTACTATCCCCTATATGCTTTTGTGCTGATAATGTAGATTTAAAAGAACAAGTAAAAAAAGAAGATGGCTCTCTTTTTGAAAAAATAATTGCTGAATGTATTGGTGGAATTGCCCAAACTGTATTTGATTTTGCAACAGGAAAAGAAGCAAATGTCGGATTTAAAGATTATGATACGCTAATATTTAATAACAATTCTGAAAATGATTCTTTATCCCCATTTACTGAAGAACTGTGGAATAAAACAATGACTTGGTACAATGTTTTTGCGATAATTTCTGGAAGTCTTATACTAATTGCAGTGTTTATACTTTCATATAAGATTATGTGTGCAGGAATGAATACTGCAAAGAAAAATGAAGCCAAAGAAAGTCTGATGCGATTGTGTTTTGGTGGTGTAGCAATTGCACTAGGTCCTATTTTTATTAGATTTTTATTATTTATCAATAATAGTTTAGTACATTTATTAGTAATTGCTGCCAATAGTGGTACATTAGAGGGTTCCTTAGGAAATAGTATGCTAACTAGCATAAAAACAGGAAATGCAATAACAACAGCCTTAGTAATAGCAATGTTCATATATCTTTTTGTAAAATTGAATATAAAATTCATTGTTAGGCAATTTACTATAATTATTTTTACTATTTTTACACCAGTTGCTTGTGGTCTATGGATAATTAATCGTAATGTTACAGCAGCATCAATTTGGGCAGGACAAATTATAATGAATATTTTTATGCAATTTGTATATTGCTTTCTATTTCTTATTTATCTTGCATTCTTACCAAGTGGTGGAGGATGGGCAGTAAGTTTAATATGGGCAATGATGATACTTCCACTAGCAGATGCCTTAATGAATTGCTTACAAAATCTAACAAGTAGAATCGCTGGAATGGATAATGAAATGATGACAGGTAGAGTTATGGGAATGGGAGCAATGCTTGGATATGGTCTAGGTAGTATAAAAGAACAATTCAAATCTCCATCTTCTAATATAAAAAGTGGAAATTCTGGAGAAGACAATTCCGGAGGTGGATTAAAAGGCTTTGTAAATAGAGCTAAGTCAGTTATAACTCCTGGTATGAATTTAAGTGCAGAAAAGGACTACAACGGAAATATAAATCCTATCAGAAATGTTATGCCAAAGGAAAAAACAAATAATCTTATTTCTATACCTACATCTAATAATGAAAACAAAGGAAACATATCAAATGGAAATAAAGATACTGGAAAATCTGTTGTATCAAAAGTTGCAAGAACAGGATTTAATGCTACTAAAACATATCTTGACATAGGTGCAAAAATGGCTGAAGGAGATTTTAAATCATCCTACAAAGGAACTACAAATAATAAGAAAAATAACTTTCAAAACACTGCATATATCAACAAAGTAAATATGAGCAATGAAATGAAGAAAATAGGTGATGAAAATGAGCCTAAAAAATAAAAGCAAAGATAAAGCGAAAAAGCAAATAAAAAAATTAGCTTTTAAAGTTTTAAAACCTTTCTTACCATTTATCCTAATTATAGGACTATTATTTTTTGCTATATGTAGTTTAATTGATGCAATTTTTATACAAGAAGTGCAAAGTGATAGTTCTTCAATGTCAGAAGTGGAGCAAAATTTAAGAACAGAATGTATAGAAAAAGCAGAATATCTGAATACCTGCCATAACTACAAAGATGGCGAATTGACAAATTATTTATTGGATATAGATAGTAGGGAAACTGACAAAGAAGTTCAATGGTCTCACTTATATAGTATTATGGCATTTCATAATATGACAAATAATACAGAATTAAATGAAACTTTACTAAATGAAGTCGCAAAAAGTTTTGAAAGCACTTTTAAATATGAAAAAATGACAGTAAAAACAGAAACTACAACAAAAGACGATGATGGAAATGAAAATGTATCAAATAGTGAAGAAACAGCTTATATATTAGTAGAAAGCGATACAATTATGGGGCACTATAAATATAACTACGAAGAAAAAACAATAGAAAAGGGAAATAGCAGAATTACAAAAAAGGTATTTACAAATGAAGAAATATTAGGTGAACAATATGAGAGATTAAAAACATATTTAAAAAATAAATTACATATTAGAGAAGACGATATTGATACAGATGTGCAAGTAGTTATACAAGCTGCAAATCGGTTACTATGAGGGTGAAGAAAATACAGCGTGGCTACAAGGCAATTCTTCTTCTGACACAATTATAACAGACGGTACAGGATTAGTTCCTACTCGGAATGTTCACTTGGCCGATACCTGGATATACAAAAATCACATCACATTTTGGAATGAGAGTGCATCCAATAACACGGAGCATATAAATTGCATAGTGGCACTGATGTATCAGCACCAATTGGAGCAAAATTTGTTGCTATGGTAGATGGAAAAGTTATAAAAGCTGGCTATAATTCTGCATATGGAAATATGGTTATGATAGACCATCGGCAATGGAATAGTAACTTTATATGCTCATGGTAGCGAAATACTAGTAAAAACAAATCAAGTAGTAACACAAGGACAAGCAGTTTTAAAAGTCGGTTCTACTCGGTTATTCAACAGGACCACACGCTCATTTTGAAGTTAGAATCAATGGGAATTTTGCTAATCCTGAAGATTATTTTAAATAAGGAGGAATTTAAAAAATGGTATTAATTTTTACAGATAATGAGCAATTAGATAGAGATTTAAGTAAAAAAATTGAAGATAGTAGAATTGTTTATTATCCAGACTATGTATTAGAAGAACAACAAGCAACAACTCTAATTGCTACTATCCAGCCAAATAAATATAATTTTAAGGATTTTATGTTTAAAGTAAGAAATAAAAATATAAAAGTCATTCTTATTTTAGAAAATGAAAATGTAAAAGAATTAAAAGATGCACTAACTTTGGGAATTTATGACATTATTTTTGATCCTTTTACTTTGGATGAAGTGGTAGAAAAAATTACAAATCCAAATCCATTTTCTAAAGTTTCAAAATACATAAAAGATATTTTAGAACTAGAAACAAGCTAGTTCTATTTTATTCTTTAAATTTAGGAAAGGAGGTCTAGAAATTTGAGTAAGCGAATAAAAAGAGTTATAACTATATCAATTATTGCAATAGTAGTGATTATAGCAATTATATCAACATTTTTCATAGTAAGATATTTTGAAAACAAATCGAAAATAGACAATGTAACAGAAGTTTATTCTGAGGATAAAGTACAAGATAGATTAGACAATGAAAATAATACTATGAGAGACGATTTATTATTGCAAATTGATGGAGAAACTGTACTTGGTGTCATTAAGATAGAAAAAATCGGTTTTGAAGGCTTAATATATGAAGGAACAACTCTAGACACATTAGATAAGGGTGTAGGACATTTTGAAAATTCTTCATATTTTGATGGAAATGTAGCATTAGCTGCTCACAATTCAAATGAATTTTGGGCCAAATTACATACTCTACAAAATGGAGATAAAATTTCTTATATTAGCTTTCTAGGAACACGAGAATACCAAGTAACAAATGTAACAAAAATTTCTGCAACAGATTGGTCTTTACTCGAAAATACAGATGAAAATTATTTAACACTTATAACTTGTGTTAAAGGAAATCCATCTCAAAGGCTTTGCGTTCAAGCAATAGAAGCCAATTAAAATTTTTTTTACTTCAACATTGTCAAAGCATTAAAAAAGATGTTACTCTTATATATACTACAAAAAAAGAAAGGGTGATGTCTTATGATAAAAATATTAACTTATGTTGTAACAATAATTTGTGTAGTTAGTTTAGGATTATTTGGAACAGAAAAAAATCAAACAGAAAATACTGTTTCTATGCAACTGGCAAAAGAAGAAAATACTGCAGCTGAAGATGAAATAGAAACTGATTTTTCACAAGAAATAATTGAAGTTCCATTGGAGGACAAAACTGAAATTCCAGAAACTAATACTATGCAAGAAAAAATAGTTACAACACAACCAACAATTACAACACAAGCAAATACACAAGAGAAAAAAACACAAGAAACTAGTTCATCTAAACCAAAAGAAACAAAACCTAACACGCAAAGTAATTCAAACTTGCAAGTACAAACTAAAACACAGGAAACAGTACAGCCAAAAGAACAAGAAAAGGTACAAACTCAACCTAAAGTACAAACACAAAATCAAACACAAGTAAATACAGAAACTCCAAAACAACAAACAGTACAATCTCAGGTTTCAAATAATAAGGAAAGTTTTAAAGAAAATACTGCTATTATAAATGAGATAAGAAATATTATAAATTCTAATCCATCAACTTATATGAAACAATTAGGATATAACATTGTAGTAGATAGTAGTATTGTAAATCTAACAACTGGATTTACTTATACACAAACAAGAGTAAAAAATGCAATATCTTGTAGTTTTGGAACAATTAGAATTTATGCTCGTGATTACTATGTAGGAAATGAATTAAGATGGACTGAAGCTTTCATATTGTAAAAAATTTAGAACACTTTTTTAAGTGTTCTTTTTTAGGAGGTAAAACATGATTAAAAGAAAAGAAAAAATAATTTATATTTTACTATTACTTATTTATTTAATTAATAGTTTTAGTGGTGTAGTATCAGCAGTGCAAATAAATGATGCAAAAATATTAGATTTAGGAGAATGTGAAAGACATTTACAATTCTGGGATACGAAACAAAACGCATGGTCAGACATTATAACTACTTATGTAGGTTATAATTATCAAGGCAAAACATATCCAGCATATTGCTTAGACTCAGACAAGCATGGTGTAGGAGAAGAAGCTTCATACACTGTAAATATTTCCAAAGTATTAGATAGAGTAGATGTATGGAGAACAATTACAGCAGGTTTCCCATATAGAACAGCAGCTCAAATGGGTTGTAGCACAGACAAAGACGCTTTTGTGGCTACAAAACAAGCAGTATATTGTATTCTTTATGGATACAATCCACAAACAAGATATCATGGAAAAGATGCAAGGGGAGAACAAATAAAAAATGCAGTAATTAACTTAGTAAATGAAGGTAGAAATGGATCAAGAACACCACAAGCAGCAAATGTTGCAGTAAATAGAGTTGGAGATTTAGTAAAAAATGGAGATTATTGCTATCAAGAAATGAGTGTATCAAGTTTTGTTAATATGGGACAATACACAGTAACTGCTACAAATGGACTTCCTGAAGGTTCAAAAGTTGTAGATATGAACAATCAAGATAAAAGCACTTTTAATGGAAGTGAACATTTCAAATTAGCAATTCCTGTTAATAAAATAACAAATGCTATGAATGTAACAGTAAGTGTTAGGGCAAAATGCGAAACATTTCCAGTATTTTATGGAGCATCACCAAGTTCAAATTGGCAAAACTATGCAGTAACATTTGATCCAATGGCTGATGAGCAAGATGTTGCACAATTTACTCTTGATGCCAATAAATCTAAAATAAAAGTAATAAAACAAGATGCAGAATTTAATGAATATAAAATTCCAGGAGTAGTATTTAATTTTAGATATGAGGATGGAGAAAATATTGGAAACTATACTACAGACCAAAATGGAGAAATAACAGTTGATAAACTAAGACCAGGTACAATTATAGCAAAAGAAGTACAAACAAATGAAGATTACATTTTAAATGAAAATGAACAAAAAATTACCTTAGGATATGCAGACGAAAAAGTAATAACAGTAAATAACGATAGAAAAAGAGGAAACTTAAAAGTTTATAAAGTAGATAAGGATAATCACAAAGTAGCTTTGGGAAATGTAGCATTTGATTTATATTCTCATGAGCAAAAAAAGGTTATCGGAACATATCGTACAAATGTAAATGGAGAAATATATATTGAAAACCTAAGAGTTGCAGATTATTCATTAATCGAAAAAGAGACTAATAAATGGTATAACTTAGCAGAAAACACACAAGTTAAAGTTGAATGGAATAAAACAAAAGATGTAGTAGTTGAAAACGAATTGAAAAAAGGACAAATTAAAGTTATAAAAGTCGACAAAGATAATAATGAAGTTAAACTACAAGGTGTAGAATTTGAAGTTCTTGACGAAAACAATAAAGTACTAGAAAAAATTGTAACTAATAAAGATGGTGAAGCACTTACAAGCAAATACCCTGTAAGAGATTTTGAAAAACTAAAATTACGCGAATCAAAAACATTACAGTATTATGTATTATCAAAAGATGTAAAAACTATTACATTAAAAGAAAATGAAATTCAAAATATAACATTCCAAAATGAAAAGAAAAAAGGACAAATCAAAGTTATCAAAGTTGATTTAGATAATAAAGAAGTAAAAATACCAAATGTAGAATTTAAAGTGTATGATGAAGCCGGAAAAGTTGTAGATACACTTGTTACAGACAAAAATGGTGAAGCTACAAGCAAGAAATTGCCAATAGACCAAAAATACAAAGTTCAAGAAACTAAGACAGGAGAATGGTATGTATTAAATGATAAGCCACAAACTGTAACTTTAGAGCAAGACAAAATTACTTCAATGACATTTACAAATGAGAAAAAGAAAGGTCAAATTAGGGTAATTAAAGTAGACAAAGATAACAAGGAAGTCCTACTTGAAGGTGTTACTTTTGACATTTTAGATGAAAATAAAAAAGTTGTAGATACAATAGTTACTAATGAAAAAGGTGAAGCTACAACAAAAAGATTACCAATAGACCAAAAATATACAGCAGTTGAAAGAGCAACAAAAAAGGAATACGTACTAACTGAAGAAACAAAAACAGTACAATTAAAACAAGATGAGATAACATCTATTAAATTCGAAAATGAAAAGATTAAAGGATATGTAGAAATAACAAAAGTTGATAGTGAAACAAAGGAAACTCTAAAAGATGCAAAATTTGGAATTTACAATGAAAAAGACGAGCAAGTAGGAACACTTGTAACAGACGAAAACGGAAAAGCAAAAAGTGAATTGTTACCTTATGGAAAATATTACTTAAAAGAATTAGAAACAGGCTCAGTTTACTATTTATTGAACGAAAATACTTATGAATTTGAAATTGTCAAAAATCATGAAACTGTACCACTAACAATAGAAAATGATGGAGTTGATATTGAGGTTACAGTAGATAAAGAGGGAACATCAGAGATTAAGCCAGGAGAAAAAGTTGATTATGTGTTTACTAATGTAGGTAATGCGTCTAATGTATATTTAGAAAACTTCCAATGGTTTGATTATATCCCAACAGATTATATAAAATTAGAAAAAATGACAACAGGTACTTGGAATCAAGATTTAACTTATTCTGTATATTATAAAACAAATAAATCAGAAGACTATATTCTATTCAAAGAAGATTTAAGTACACAAGAAAACTATGACTTAGACTTTACAACATTAGAACTTGGCGAAGATGAGTATATTACTGAAACAAGGTATGATTTTGGAAAAGTAGATGTTGGATTTAAAGAATCTACATCTCCTACAATGCAATGTCAATCTTTAGACACATTAGAAGACGGACAAACATTTACAAATCATACTAAGACAGTTGGTGTATATTATGGTGTAAAAGCAGAAAGTGATAGTGATTGGACTACTGTTGTTCATGTACCAGAAGAAAAACATGAAATAGTATTGCCTAAAACAGGTAAATAAAACAATAAATAATCCTTTATAAATTTGCCTTTCAAAATAAATTTATAGGAGGATTTTACTATGGAAATTACAGATGTTAGAATTTTTAGAGCAAAACAAAAAGGACCAGTATTGGCCTATGCAAATGTCATTTTGGACAGTAGATTTATTATTAGAGGAATTAAATTATTAGAAACAGAAAAGTCAGGCAGATTTATTTCTATGCCATCAAGATTATTAAGGAATGAAGAAAAGAGAAGTTATAGAGATATATGTCATCCCTTAAACAGTAATGTGAGAAATGAACTAACAGAAATGATTTTTGCTGCTTATGATGAATTTATAGAAAATTCTGAAAGCGAGGAATAACTTAAAGAGTGTTTTCTTTTTTATATGCCCTTCAAATATTCTAAAGAAAGGACTTTTTAAATGATTATAAATGAAAAATTAAAAAAAGAATTAAGAACATTAGAAAAAAGTACTAATTCAATTCTACAAAGTGCAAGTTTGACAGACTTTCAAATTGAAAACTTTTTGCGTAACTTAGAAAAAGCAAGATATAACATATTAGCTGAAATAAAACTATATAACAAAAATGTAGAATTTGAATACGAAAAAATTAAGACAATAGACAGTGAATATAAGGCTATGCTTGAAGATAACATATTAAAAATATATGTTCCTGAAGTAATGCCATCATATAAAAATTTAAAAACACATACACACAAAAGAATTTTATTGAACATTGCAGAAATAACTAAACAATTTACAGGCTTATTTGATAATGAAGTATTCATTTATATAAAAGTATTTGATAAGATACTAGGTTGGGATATAGATAATAAGTTAATAAAACCTATTGCAGATGCGTTAATTTTATCTAATGTTATAAAAGATGATAATATGACAAAAATGTTTTATTGTGCAAAAGGTGAATATTCGGAAAATCCACACACAGAAATTTATGTTTTTGATAGTAAAAATATAAATGAATTTTTAGAAAATTACAGTACAAAAAAGTAGGGATTTTTAAAAGATTTTAGAAAAAAATTTTGCGACAGGTATGAGAAAAGTGAAAGTGAGTAGCAGCAAGGCTTTTTAGAATTTAATGCTCCATTTTAACGAGTGGTAGTAGGGAGTCGACTGCGAAAGCTGTCGAATATCCTACGAAAGTTCTGCTTAAGTTTAATTTTAAAATTGATGTGGAGGTGATTTTTTTTGAATTATTTTCCAAATGGTGATGAAGAAATATCTTTAATAAAATTTATAGCAAAGTATCAATATTTGAATGTAAATGATGCAAAGTATTTCTTTAGCACAGAAAAATATTATAAAAAGAGAATTACAAGCTTAGTGAAAAAGAAATATTTAAGAAGAACTAAACAGACACTTGTGTTAGATGAGTTAGGAATTGAGTATGCTAAGCTATTTAATTTTGAATACAATATACTGAATAGAAATCAAAAATACTATTCAAGATTGTTATATATCAGTGGATTGGGTGCTTTTTTTAATAAAGCAAATACAATAAAATTTACTCCTTCTTTTTGTTTGAAAGATAAAGAAATGTTTACGATAAAAGCGAGAAGATTTATAGGAGTACTAGAGATAAATGGAATTGATTATTTAACTTACCATATATGCAAAGAGCATGATAATAGATATATAACTTCTGTAATATACGATATACAGAAAGAAAAAAAGTATAGAAATATCATTGTACTGGTTAATGATATAGGCAGGATAAATATTAATGATTTTTCTTTTGGAATGAATAAAGTGCTGATAATAGAAGATACAAATACTAATAGAGAAAAGTTAAAATATCTACATAGTATAAATTGGCCTGAATTAATACAAAAAATGTATAAAAATAAAGTGTTTTTAAGTGAATATAACTTTTGTGATTACACAGACAATAAAAATAAATATATAAATAATTTTTATTTTTTTGATACAGAGAAAGTAACAAGAATTAAGTATTTTTTAAGAGAAAACAAGAGTAAAAATGTTGATATTATTTGTAGTAACGAATTAGAAGAGCAAATAAAAAAAGAACTTCCAAATTGTAACTTTTGGGTTGTAAATTTAGAAGAATATATTGACAAAGAGAGAAATATATATGATTAAAAAAGTATGCTTTGCCATATTTTTATTTTTTTGTTTAATCTTAAATATAATAATAGATTTTAATATAAAAAACTATTTTAAAATCTTAAGTCAATGTTTTGGAAAAAATATTATCCTAAGTAATAATTTATATGCTCTTATTTGCGTCATAATTGCCTTTATTTCAATTTTTATTATATTAGACATATTACTTGTGCTATTCAAGAGAAAAAACGAAAATAAAGGCATAAATTTTAAAACAGATGATGGAACATATGGAACAGCAAACTGGATGCCAGAAAGTGAAATTCCAAATATCTTAGGAATAAATGAAACACCAGGTATCATTTTAGGAAAATACAATAATAATCTGATAAAACTGCCATTTAAGAGTTATTTCAATAAAAATATTTGTGTTTTTGGTAGTAGCCGGCAGTATGAAAACAATACGGTTTCTTGCTTACTAATTTACTGGAGTTATCAAAATATAAAAAGTCAATTATTGTAACAGATCCCAAAGGTGAAATATATAGGATTACATCAAGTTATTTTAAGAACATTGATTATACTGTTAAAGTGCTAAATCTAAAAGATATGAGACATTCTGATAGGTGGAATCCATTAAGTGAAAATGAGAATATAACTGATGTTCAAACAAGCTCTGATGTTATCATTTCAAATACACAAAGACATGATAAACGGTGGAGACGAATTTTGGCCAAGAGCTGAAGAAAATCTTTTGAAAGCATTTGAATTTTATTTTTTAGAAACTATATCAGATAAAAATAATCTAACAAATGTGTATAAACATATTGCAAATGGAGATATTGGAGAGATTGATGCTATGTTTAAAAAATTACCAGTACAAAGTCCTGCTCGTATGTCTTATAATATTTTTGCAAGTGGCTCTGATACAATAAAAGCAAGTGTAATAACTGGATTAGGAACAAGATTACAAATGTTTCAAAATGAGGATTTGCAAAAACTTACATCTGAATCAGATATAGATTTGACAATGCCTGGTAAAAAGCCATGTATTTATTATGTTATAACAAGTGATATGAACTCGTCTTTTGATTTTATTGCATCCTTATTTTATACTTTTTTGTTTATAAAACTTGTACGATATGCAGATTCACGAGAAGATGGAAAATGTGAAAACGAAGTATTTTGCTTTTTAGATGAATTTGCAAATATACGGACAAATTCCAGACTTCAATAAAAAAATATCAACAGTCAGAAGTAGAGGGATAGCCTTAATTCCAATCTTGCAGAATGTAGGGCAATTTAAAAATCGATATCCAAATGATTTATGGGAAGAAATTATAGGGAATTGCGACACAAGAATTGGTATGGGAATGACCGATGTTTTAACAGCACAATATTTTTGTGATTTGATAGGTGTATCAACGGTAGAGACTACTTCTATAAGAAAGTCAAATTCCCTAGAAGGAGATATCGAAGAATACGGACAAAAAAATATATCAACTTTAGAAAGAAATTTATTGAATGTAGATGAAATATTAAGAATACCATCAACAAAATTACTTGTAAACTTAAGAGGTAATAAGCCATTGCTATTAGATAAAATTATTTATACAGATCATCCACTTTCAAAAGAGTTAAAAGATAGTCCAATATCAGAATATAATCCAAACTGGACTAAAAATGCTACTGAAAAAGTACCAATAAAGAAAAAAGATAAAGAAAAACCACCTAAAAAGAAAGAAAAAATGGGGTGGAACAATTTTTAATGGTATGATATAATTATCAATGGTGATAGAAGATGAAGATTTTAAATTTATTTTTCAAAATAACATTTCCAATATTATTAATCATTATAATAATGAGTTTTTCACTAGAAAATATGGCAGTAAAAAGCATTTCAAAAGATATAATTTCAAAAAAAGTTTCTAGTTATTTTTTAGATAATATTATATATGATTTTGACAGTGACCAATTAGTTGAAATGGCAAACAAAATAAAAACAAGCAAATACATTGAAAAAATAACCTCAAAATATATAGACATACTTATAGAAAATTTAATAAACAAAGAAAATCAAAAATTAGATATAACAAACGAGGTAAGACAAATAGTAGAAACAGAACTTAATGACTGGATTCCAGAGGAAAAGAAAAGAGAAATATGTGAAAACATACAAGAACAAAGTTCAACATTAGAGGAAAAGTTTGAGAACCTTCCAGCAATGATGGACACTATAGACTTTTTACTATTTGTAAAAATATATGGAATAGCAATAAATCAGATTTTTCGAGTTATAATAATTGTTTTATTGATAATTAACACTTTTACTTTAATAATACTAGAAAAAGAAAAATCAATTAAAGGATTTGAAATAGGAACAATGATTACAACCATTATTTCGATTATTGCATTTATATTAATAAAAGTACTTTCTGCTTTTATTGAACAAGATTTTTTTGGAGGATGGATAGATAATATAAATACAAATTTATTAATAGCATTTATTGTAATAGAATTAATAGTAACGGTTGGCTTACATATTCTAAATTATAATATAAATGAAAAGAATAAATTAAAGCAAGTTGAAAATATATAGATTAGTATAATTAAATTTTTAAGTATCTACCAATAGGTAGGTGCTTTTTCATTTGGGGGTGAGAAATTGAAAGAATTAGCATTAAAGGAACTTATACGAAGCAAAGAGGAAAAAAGAATACTAACAGGAAGAATATCAGGCATAGAGGATGAATACTACAAATTAAAAGGTGAAAAAATATCATGTGCTATTGTATGGTATGAAGATATAAAAATACTAATTCCTAGTACTCATTTAGGAATAGATAAAATCAATAAATCTATGATTAGAGGGATGCTAGGAGCAGAAATCGACTTTATTGTAATGGAAATAGATACAATATCTAATATAGCCATTGCTAGTAGAAAAGATGCTATGGAATTACGAGCAGAATTAGAATTACCTAAACTAAAAATAAATGATACTGTTAGAGTTAGGATTTTAGCTGTTGGAATAAAGCATATTTTAGTAGAATTATATGGGAAAGAGGTTATAATTAAGGCTGATAACTTGCAGCATACTTACATTCTAAATTGCAAAGACTTTTATTTTCCAGGAGAATATCTAAAAGTAAGGATAAAAGAAATAGATATTCAAAATAATGTATTTGTATTAAGTGCAAAAGACCTTATTTCAAACCCATATAAAAATATAAGGAAATATATAACTGAAGCTGGAGAATATACAGGAAAAGTTATAGCTTTTCCAAAAGGGAATAGTGGAGTTATAGTGCAACTAGATATAACAAACATAACTTGCTTAGTGAGAGTTCCAGCAAGATTTAATAATTATCCACATTTTCTAGATAATGTGTTGATAAAAATAACAGAAATTAAGCAAGAAAAGAAAATGTTATATGGTTATTTAATGAGAATAATATCAGAGGAGGATTCCTATGGCAAATAATTTAAAAATAATAAATTTTTTACAAGATTTTGGATGTGCAAAAATAGAACAATTACAAATACTATATGATGAAAAAAACAATAATTTTAGAAATATTTTAAATAGCAATATGATAAGTAAAAAGGGAGATATTTTAGTTCATAATACTAAAAGAATCAATGAAAAAATGCTAATAGCATTAGATATTTTGTGTAAATATAAAGGGAGATTTATTAACTTCTATCAAGGATATGAGCCAATATTTATTACTTTTTTAACAAATGAAAACTTGCTATATCACATAATTGTAGCAGATAAGGAAAACGAAAAGGGAATTGTAAAACTAGTTAATTCTTATCCCTTATCACTACCTAAGGCTGACAGATTAATCTTAGCATTTCCAGATGCAGGAGAATTAAAGAATATCGACTGTGATATTCCATTTCTATATACATCATATCCTGGATTGGAAGTTTTAAATGATTATGAAGATGAAGAAAATAGCCAAACTACTTGATTTTATAAATAATTAGTGGTATATATGGTATTAAATATAAATAAATTCATATATTTATATGGTTACTAAATCTTAGCAGATGCAGCAATGTGTCTGCTTTTTTATGGTTAAATGCTTAAATTATAAACAAATTTATAACAATCTTATAATAAAAAAATGTCTCCAATTCTAATTTATATAATTATTGAAGACATTTAGGTGTAATATCTATTAGGTTAATGTCATTATTTTTTATTGCATTAGTTGATTTTATTATACTTGTTTTTATATTATTTAGACTTTTCTTATGTATGCATGATATTGGTTTATATACATTTTGTTCTATATTGTCTAACAAATCTATATTATTGTGTTGATATATATACATAATTGATTCTAAAATATAAAGTGTACCTTGATATTTCCAATTATAACCTATTTTGGTTAATCTAGAAACTACTAACTCTTTTATATTATTCTCTAAATTTGAAAAGTCAATTTGGTTAACGGACTGCAAGAGTTTTTCATATATTATTTCATCTTTTTCGAGTTTTCCTATAATACTAATTATATGGTAATCTTCAAAATTGTATGGTATTAAATCCTTATATGCAGATAAGACTATAACATCTGGTTGTTTTATATTACTTGAGTATTTAATTTTTCTTATAATATCTAACCCATTACCATCAGGTAGTTTTAGATCTAGAAATATCAAATCAAAACAATTGTCATTAAGAATTTTTAATGCTTCTTTAACATTTGTTGCAATATGTGTAATATGAATATTGTTAATTCTATTTATTGTGGTATTTAATATACTTTTTACAAATACTAAGTTATCTTCTACTATTAATGCTTTAATCATTTTAAACTATTGAGGCATATATAATTTTGCCATAACCTCCTTACTTTGTAATTCTAATAAATCTAGAAAACATTATTATATATTTTCAACAATTCGTCATTAACGTTTGCATTAGTTTCTTCAACTTTATATCCATCTAAATTTGGAATAACTAAATCTTCATCTTTAACAGTATCTTTCGTTACTTCATAAGTATTTTCTGTATAAATTCTATTATAAATATCTTGTATTGTTCTAACAAGCATCAACGAATCTTTTTCAATCCAATATTCCACATAATATTGATTATCAGTTGCTTTCAAAACGAAACATTCTTTCCCATTGTATCTATCAGTTCTAATTTGATATCCAAATGTCATATATAAATTTTGAAAAATTCCAAAGTCAGTATCAAATATAGTAATTACATTTTTTATATCTCTAAGTAAATATTCTTTTTTCATATAAGCATAGTTTCTACTCTCTTTATATGCTGTCTTTGTATCCTCTATAATCGAGATTCTATTATTAGAATCAATTTCTCCATAATCGTATGTATCATTATTTTCTAAGTCGACATTAGCTAATGAATGATTTTCTGTTTTATATTTATTATCCTTATAATAATGTTTTGTTATATATGAAAAGTTGTTTTTACGTTCATAATCAATTCTATGTTCAGTAACAGTAACCATATAGTTATTTTGTTTTTCTATTTCTTGAATATTATTACTTACTTTTTCCATAATGTTTGCAATATAATTATATTTAACAATAAATCCAGAAGAAAAAAGTATTACCAATAATACAATAGACAATATAAAAGCTTTTAAAATTTTCATTTTTTTATTATATTTTTTTAAATAATCTAATTCAATTTTTTCTTCTGCATTATTTGCAGTATTTTGTTTACTAACTTCCATTTCTTCCAACATTTTTTTGCATTTTTCACAATGCTCAATATGCTCATTGATTGATTTTTCTGTTTCGCTACTTAAAATTCCAGCAATATAACTTGGCAATAAATCCTTAATAACTATACATTCATTTTTCATTATTAAAATCCTCCTTTAATTTTAATTTCCCCCTGTAAAAAGTAGTTCTAGCCCATTGTTCGTTTTTTCCTAGTATTTTTCCTATTTCTTTAAAAGTAAAATCTCCTTTAACTTTTAAATATATAACTTCTCGTGTATTAACATCTAAATTATGTATTTTGGTATAAAAATCTATTAAATCTTCTCTGGATAATATTTTCTCTTCAAAATCTTCATTGAATATCAGATAATCAAGATTATCATCAAAAGATATGGATTTATATTTTTTATTTTTTAGAATATAATCTTTCCACTTATTTTTTGCTATTTGGCAAAGCCATACATTAATTGAACATTCCGACCTAAAGTTATTTATTCCTTTTATAGCATCATAAAAAGTGTCTTGTGTTAATTCTTCAGAAATTTCAACATCATTAGATAGTTTATATAAATAGTGATATACTAGTCTAGAATACTTTTTATATATTTCTTCCATTTTTACCTCCTCTATTATTTAAGTCTTTATAAAAATATAATTCGTTACAACAAATGAAAAATTTTTTATATTGAGTATTTTTTAGTATATTTTGGTATTTTTTGTTATATTTTCGGAATTCTTCATGTAAAGAGTGTATTATTTATATTAATAGTTTATAACTATTGCTTTTCGGTGGAAAGTTTACTTTCTGCTAAAATACAGGATTAGGTTATTTCTTCATCTGAAGGAGGTATCACTATGAGTAAAAAAGTAAAACGGTTCTTATCGATTGCATTAGCACTGACGCTTTGCTTGTCACTTTCAAACTCTGTGTTTGCAGATGAATGTACAACAGAGCATACACATTGCCAAAGTCAGACTTAAAAGTCTCCGAATTTTACCTTTTTTCATAAATTTCTGCATAGTAGTCCTCCTTACATGAGCATTTAGCGTATCCCTTATAAAATAGTAACTTCATATAGAAGTCTTGTATATTATACTACTTTTAGACAAATTTTTTTAAAAAGACAAAAAAGACAAATATTTCTTATCTTTTTTGTCCTATTTTAATTTTTTTCTAATTCAACGGTTACATTTTCACCTTTATAATTAAAGTATATTTTTAAAGTATTTGTAGCATCATATTTTGTTAAGTCAAAGGTTTGCCAATGTACTAAATATTTCATATCAATATTGGAATATCCACCATCTTGATTTGTACTTTTTGTTGGATAAAATTTTTTACCGTCTTCATTTTCTATATATTCATTTTTGAATTTTCTTTGCTCCATATATTCTTGATAGGTTTGGCTATTTTGTTTTTCAATAAATTCATCAATTTTTTTAGATTTTGTTTCTTCATCATCAGATAAATCATAAGGTAAGTCAGGAGTTTCTTCTATTTGCAATTTTATCTTTGTAGCAGTTGCAGAGACACAAGCGTTTGTTATATTTATTTTTTTATTACTACAATTTTTTACTTTGTAATTTATCTCTTCACTTTTGTTAAAGGTATTTGGAACATCTATTTCCAAATTCCAATCTCCTCGAAGTGTAATGTTATTTTGCTCAAGTGTTTCATTTTCTGATATTATAATTTCATTAAATTTTATATGTATTTTCCTGCTTTTTGGAAAATTTTCCGCATAAATATTGTATATAAAATTAATTTCATTTTTTTCATTTGATTTAATATAATAGTTAGAGCCAGAATTTATATATGAATTATTTGTATTTCCCCATGCAAGGTTTAAATTATATTGATTACAGTAATTGTTAAATACATTTCTATCTTGGCAGAATAAGATATTATTATTTTCATCAGTTATAATCATATCTGGAAAATTCATACTAAGTATATTGTTTTGATTTACAGTATTACCCAATTTAATCGAGAAATCTAAATTTAAGTTATAATCATCCATCAAAAACCTATTTATTTTAACTTTTGTACCATTGGATTCAACATAATCACTAGAAGGAGTATCAATATATCCGTTTTGAATAGCAGTGTCCATTCCTTTATTATGCCCAAAAAAGTATTGAATAAAATTTGAAATATCTTTAGCAAATACAACTCCACCAGTAAGAGTAAGTAACCCTATAATAGAAATAATAAATTTTTTTATATTTATTACTAAATTAGAATTCTTATTTTTCACGAGTAGTGTATTATCGATAGTTTGCTGAATAGTTTGTGGAACATTTTGATGTTCCTTAAAATAGTCAAATAAAATATTGTCTATTTCATCATAATTATTGATCATATAGTAAGTCCTCCTTTAAAATTATAATTTTTTTTAATTTTTTCTTTAGCCCTTTTTAAAATACTTTTTACAGTATTGGTATTTATATTAAGTATTTGTGATATTTCTTTACAAGAATATTGACTATTATAAAATAAAGTGATAATAAGTTTTTCTTTATATTTCAGAGTACTAATTAATAATTCAAAATCAAAAGTAGAATCAATACTTTGAGTAGAAGTATATTCAGGCTGTGAAAAAGTACTATTTTCTATTTTTTTATAAAGAATGTTTTGCTTATTACTTTTTTTATATACTGTGTTACATTCATTTATGCAAATTTTTATAATCCAACTTTTAAATTTAGAATTATCTTTTAAAGTTTTTAATTTTTGAAAAGCTTTAATCATAGTTTCCTGAATTGCATCACTAATATCATCATCGTTGTTTAATCTTGTCTTTGCTATTCTATATAAATCATTTTCTATGTTATGTATCAATTCTGTAAAAGCTTTAGTTTCTCCAGATTTTGCCCTAAAAACCAGCTGTTCATCCAAATGTAATTCCTCCTTTCATTTGATTTCTACATATAAGATATAAATTGATATCAATTTAGTTGCAATTTTTTTTATTTATATCATAATTTTATGAAAAGATAAATAATCAACTTGAAACAGGCTTTTTGGATAAATAAAAAAATCATAAATTTCCTTTATAGAAAATCTATGACTTTTATTATCTAATTTCTTATTCAAATTCAATTATAAAGCTATAATTTATAAGCAAATAGTCTATTTGAATGCACATCACATTTATTTCATTTTCTTATATATTTATTAGTTCATATAAAGTACATATCTTATCACATTTTAATAATACTATACAATGATGGCAGCTTCAATTTATATTATAGCCAATTTATTGTTTTCTCTTAAAACTTTAGTAAATTTTACAATTAGAAATTTAAAAACTTTGATATTTGCTTCTATTTTCATCTTTTTTATTTGTTCTTCACTTAATGAATCATAAAGTCTCGAGTTTTTATCTAAAATGTACCTGGTAATTTTTTGTTTTGGTATGTGATGTACCATTAAACAACAATAATCATAGATGTTTTCTGATAGAATGTTTAATTCTAATTGAGAAATATTATAGTAGATGTCTAACAAGTTTTTTTGTATTTGAGAGATAACTTCTAGTCGGTCTTTCCTATCAAGATATTTCTTGTACACATTAATATTTGATAGTTGTAAATAATTTGTCTCAATTTCTTCATCTATTTTACAAGATATAGATTGTAATTCTTCAATGGACTTCGAATTTTTTACTGCTTCATCCAATTCATTTTTTAGTATTTCTAGTTTTGAACTCATATTTTCCCCTCCTTTCATAGTTGATACCTCGAATTATTATATAAATTATATCATAAATTGTAGTTATTAACTACAATTATATTTTAAAAATATCGTTTTAAATCAATTCATTTTTTTATAAATCTCTATTATACTATTATCGGGGTGAAATAATGAAAAGCTCAACAAATAGCACAGGTAACAAAGTGCTAGGTCAAAATGTAAAAGATATAAGAAAAAGTCTTAATCTCACACAAGAAGAATTTGCAGAAAAGTTAAACCTTAATTCCAATTTCATATCGCAAATTGAAACTGGAAAAATAGGTATTAGCATAGATAATGCAATTAATATATGTAATACAGCAAATTGTTCATCTGTAAATCTATTTAAAGGTCTTGTTAATTCACCTAATATAATTGATAAATACGAACTTTTAAGTAATAGAGATAAGTCCGTAATTAATCAAATGATAACATATTTATTAAATACAAAATAATTTTATTTGTCGCTAACATTATATGGGGATATATTGTTAGTGCTTTTTTTATCTAGGTATTTTTGAAATTCTACTTCAAATTCTTCTTTTGAATCACAATTATTTTTCAAATCTTTTAATTCTTGTTTTATATTTAAGTATTCTTCTTTACTTAGTTTTCCATTTTTATATTTCCTTAAAAAACTGGAATACTTTGAATTATAATATTTCTGTATTTCTCTTTTTTTATACTCATACATTATTGAAATACATAGGATTTCTCCATCTTTTTCTATAAAATCATCAATAAGTTTTGGCAAAGAATGCTGAGAACATTCAAATTTTGAAATTTCCTTATTGAACATAGAAACAATACTATATGTTTTTGCTGACATCTTTTTCTCCTTTCATGCATCAAATTAAAAAAAAAACATAATCTAATATATATAATATCGAGGCTCTCTCGATATTATATCCAATATTTGTAATAAAATCAAGAATAGAGAAAAAATGTGAGGGATTAAAGTTGAAAAAATATAATAATCAAAGTAATGTTATTGGTGATTTAATATATAAATGCAGAAAAAATAAAGATCTTTCAAAAGTAGAATTAAGTAGGCAACTGCAATTACATGCTGTTTACTTAGACAGCACAGAAATAAAGAGAATCGAGACAGGGAAAATGATTGTTAAAGACTTTGAACTAATTGGGCTATGTAAAGTTTTAGATATAAATTATAATGACCTTAAAAATTTAATAGAATAGTAAAAGCAGTAGCTTGCTTTATTCGTAACTTCAGTTATATTTAATTATAGATTATTTTACTTTTTCAAGTTCTATAGTTACTGGTTCGCCATAATAATACAATACTGCTTTTATTTTACCTGTGGCATCATATTTTGTCATGCTAAATGTTTCATAAAAATCGAATTTATTATCATCAATAAAGTTATGATTTTGTCTTCTACTTGGACTAAGTGTAGATACAAATTTTTGTCCATTACTGTTTTCTATATATGATCCAAGTACTTTTTTTCCATCTGGAGAAATATATTCAGATATTGCTATTGGATGAAGTTTATCCCTTATTTCCATATATTTTTTATACATTTACAAGAAAAATATCAATTGAAATAAGACATATTGAAAATTTTTATAATTTCAATAAAACATTTTCTTGATAAAATAAAAGAAGTCAATCGACTTCTTTTGTATTTTAATATTGCACCAATTTATTATATATCGTTTTTCTATATTTTTTTTTACTTCTAATTATTTTTTTCTATATTCTTTCTTTTATAATGTATGATATATTTTCTTTATTTATTTGTTTCTTAGCATACCCTATACTAATAAATATAACACCAAACACTGCTGTAATTACTAGCATCAACTCCGACCACGGGATAGTAAACGAGTACAACACGGTGTCGACCATTCTTGTGTATAAAACATATAAAATTGCTATACCGATACCAAAACCTATAATCAACGAGACTGCTCCATAAAATAAGCCTTCACTCCTTAGCATTTTATTAATCTGTTTTTTTGACATTCCTATTGCTTTTAGTTCAGCTAATTCAATTTTTCTTGATGTTATATTAGACACCACTATATTAAATACATTTATGATACTTAATATACAAATCAAGAAAAGGAAACTATATAGCAATATTTCTTTTATAAGTACTTCATTAGCATTTGACTCTTGTTCTATAGAATAATTCATGCTCTGTATTCTTGTTAATCCTTCATATTTTGAATGCAAGGAAGATATCATTTGGTCTAAACCTTCTGGATTTGAAGTATACAGATAATAGTTATAGTTAACATCTACATCCACATTTAATGTTTTAAAAAATAACTTTCTAAAAGTTTCTGGATTTACAACTAAATTTAATTCTTCTCCAAAAAGACCTTGAATTGCCCCATTTGGAATCTCATTTGTAACATATTGTATCTTTAAATTTAATTCCTTATTTTCAGCAGCAGACACGCCCATTGCAGCGCTCCATCGGTTCAACATCTCAATATCTTCTGGTTCCTTACTGTTAATACTTAATGTCAGAGTATCACCTACGGAATAGTTAGTCAAATATAATCCATCATAATATTTTGTTTTTTTATTAGAATAATTAACTAGGATACATTCGTTATCATTTAACGATGTATTAATTCCAGTTTGTTTTAAATATTCCGAATAATATGGCTCATCAAAAGTAAGTACATGACATAGAAAATATTTCTTATCATATTGCAGTTTTTGTGAAGCAGACCTGAATGAATCATTCACTTCACTTTCATCAGGATATAAATATAATGGATTTAAGGTCATCATTCCATATATAGAATCAATTAAATCAAATTGATTTAAAGTTTCTAATATTTCTTTGGAATAATCTTGATTATTTTCTCTATAAAAGAATAATGTATAATTGTAGTCTAAATTTTCATATTGATTATAAATACCTAAATTTTCTATATATCCAGTTATACTTATAAATAGCACTATACTTGTTGTAAGTGAGATTATCATTGTAAAAAATTTATAACGACTTCTTTTTACATTTTTATATGCTAATTCTCCTTGTATCTTGAACAATTTAGTTATAAATTTTGGCGTTTTGTTTGATGATTTGCTAATTTTATTAAATTTTGTCTTTCTCATCATATCGATTATAGTAGTTTTACTTGCATTTATAATAGGTGCAAGTATTGATAAAAATACAATGACTACTACTAACACAATAGAAGCACATATCGTAAAGCCTGAATAAGCTAGCTGCAAATCAATCCCTTTTGTTGGCTCTAATGTTGTATTTAAAATATTTCCTTGTATTGATTTAAACAAATTGTCAAAAATATTTATTAGTAACTTATCTATTCCAAAACTTATTAGTAATCCTAAAGGAATAGCAATACAAGTAATTAATAGTCCCTCGATTAAGTAAATTTTAAATATTTGTTTCCTAGTTGCACCAACTGAAGAAAGAGATGCAATATATTTTTTCTTTTCGTCCATAGATATATTAAAAATCGTATATATTAATGCTATCGATGATATAGCTATAATTCCTATCAATAAACCGAACAACTATTATAATGCTTGTTTGAAATTCTGACCCTTCTTTTGCTGCACAAGCATAAGAAAGTAATTCTTCGTTATATTTTATACTAATACTTGCATTCAGGTTGTTTGATTTTATCTCGTTTTCTATCCTTTCAGCTGTATTATATACATCTGAAATGTCATTGCTTATTATTGAAGCACTTACAATAGTTGAATTATTAATATCTTCTTTATTGCATAGGGTTATTGCTCCATTTATTGCTATTTGTCCTGCATAATTAAATTGATCAAAATTTGTATTTTCTAGTTGCCCTACTATTGTATATGTAAGCTCACTGTCTCCAATTGTTGCTGTTATACTGTCTCCAATTTCAAATCTCATATCTTCATTTATAATAATTTCATTTGAAGATTGTGGTAATCTCCCTTTTTTCAATGCTATGTTCAAATTTTCTAAGGCATTATTATCATAGGCTTTAATATGTATCAGTTCTGTAAATCCTTTACTATAACTATTGTTTGATATACCTATATCTTGTATAACTGATACCTGTTTTACATTTTTATCATTTTCTATATATTCGAGATTGTCATATTCTATATTATCAAAAAATATTTCCCAATTTTCCTTATTTCTTGATAAATTAACTATATAATTTTGATAGCTTAATGCTAATGTTGCAATAGAGTTTATTAATATAGTAACAACAATTATCCCTGTTATCATAATTAGTGTCATTTTTTTATTGCTTTTTAGTTCTTTTATTGCAATAGAATATATATTATTCATATTATTACCTCATCTTTTATAATTATTCCATCTTTGATAGATATGATTCTTCCAGTTTGATTTGCAATTTCCATATTATGTGTTACAAGTATTATTGTTTGTTTGTATTTTTTATTATATTCTTTTAATAATTTTATGATTTCCATTGAATTTTTACTATCTAAGTTTCCGAGTTGGTTCATCAGCAAGTAGAATTTTTGCATCATTCATTAAAGCTCTTGCAATTGATACTCTTTGTTGCTCTCCTCCAGATAATTGATTAGGAAGTTTGTCCTTTTTTTCTGTTAATCCTAAAATATTTATCAATTCTTCAACTCTATTATTGTCTATTTTTCTATTATCTAAAAGGCTTGGCAATAATATATTTTCTCTAACATTCAAAATTGGTATTAGATTATAAAATTGAAATATCAAACTTACCTTTCTCCTTCTATATCTTGCCAAATCTTCCTCTGATAAGCTACTAATATCTTGATTATCTACTATAACCCTTCCAGCACTTGCTTTATCAATTCCTCCTAAAATATGTAATAGTGTAGATTTCCCTGAACCACTTGCTCCTATAATAGATATAAATTCTCCTTGCTCTACTGAAAATGATATATCATCAATGGCTTTTATTTTTGTTTCATTTTCGCCGTAATATTTACTTAATTTTTCTACTTTTAATATTTCCATATTTAATATCATTCCTTCCTTGCTTTTATTCTATCAAATAATTTTACATTTGTCCATTATTTATAAACTTTTTTTAAACAGAATCTACTAATTTATTAAAAAATTTTATTTGTTACATTTTATTCTAAACAAACCCAAATTTTGCTATTAACTTCTTTAGATTCCACCCCGCCACAGATACCCTTATCATTCTCTAACAATTCGCCACTATTAGGAATCGTATAGAATTTTTACCACAAGTCGTTACCAATACTGGACATACACAAAGAAAAAAGAGGGTGTCCTAAAATAGGAACCCTCTATAAATTAGGCAGCTTTATTTAATGTATAATCTACATTAAAATCTTCATCAAAAAAATCTCTATAACTTCTAATTATTTTTGTATCTAAATTATAACCGAGTGGTAGTAAATCTCTAAACACACGCCTTATAATATAATCTAAATTCTGATTACATTGTGGTATTCTTAACACAAAAGTAATATTTGTAATGTTTGTTTTCTCTATTTCTTTTAGGATACTGTATGAATTAGTAATATTTTGAAATGCTATTGTTGGTAAATTTACGGTTTCTTTAATTAAGTTTCCTAGTAAGAAACTGTCTGCTAAATATAGAGTTGAAGTATTTTCACTTATATTATTTTCCATAAGCCAATTTCTTGCAGTTGTGCCATTAATTTTATTATTGCTAGAAAACCATATGTCAGAAGTATTATTAAATGGCCTGTCTAGATGTATAGAAAGTCCTTGTATTAATCCATTTTGGTCATATACAGGGACAAAAAATCCATCAATTCTATTGAAACACCACTTAAAATCTTCCTCTTGAAAAAAACCAGGTATTCCGTGCTAAATTGAATTTTCTTGACAAGCTATAACTTACCAATCTTCTTTTTATATAATTTTTTGGAACACTTCTATATAAATCAGTTTCAATAGAACTTTCCAAAAAACCCATATTTTTTAAGTATTTTTTATGATTGCTTTCTAGTTTTAACATTCCTAAAAATTCTCTATATATTGCATCCCTTAATTTAATATCTGCTAATAAGTTAATAGGACTAATTTCTATTGGAGATTTATTCGGAGAAAAACATTCTCTTTCTAGTAATTCTTTATAGGATTTTTTAGTGTCAATACATTTTACTTTAGCATATAATCCAATTGAATAACCACCTGCACCACATCTTGAGCAACAATATTTATTTGTTTGACAATTTAAGCTCATTGTTGGTATTTTGCTATTTTTATTATATCCGACAAAATGGGCAAATTACTTTAGTTTCATATCCTCTTTCTTCTACAATTTCTAAGCATAGATGATAAGCAACATTTAATATATTTATATGCTTTATTATTTCTTGATAATCTAACTTATCCATAAAATCATCCTTTCAAATTTTATATTTCATTGTGATATAAAGACAAGTATTTTTCTAGTACTTTTGATATATCATGCTTACTTTTATATTGATATTTACAACCAGATGTATTTTCTTCAGAAATATATATTTGCTTTTCATGTGGTATAATTACAAAATCAATTTGTATTTCTTTGACATTATTCATTTGAAATCACCCTTTCTTTTAACAAAAATAAGAAAGTAGAAAAACTACTTCCTTATTACATTTTGACTACTGATAGAAAACTTTTTAATTGTTCCTTAAACTCATTTTTAGTTATAACTTGCACATTTCTATTAAATTCTAAATATTTTTTTATATCAATAGTTGTATATATATTTTTATCCAGAGAATACTCATAACTGATATTTTTATTACTAATTATAGTTGCAATGACAATATATTTTTCAGTGGTCCATATACCAAAATAGGTACTTAATCCATCATATCGATTTTGACCCTTTAAAAATATATTTTTAGAATCTTCTATTTCAATTTTGCATTTTTCTGTAACAAATTTGTTTATTTCGTATTCAATAACCATAATAATATTAACTCCTTTCGATTTTATATTCGAATATCACATAAATTTCTTTTAGCATACACCATTAATAAGTATTTTTTTCTATTACGAGCATTTTTTCTTAACCTGCAATGGTCGCAAATAACTCTATTGTTAGTTGTTTTACGCTTTCCACAAGAAGTACATAAACCTAAATCTTTTAATTTATTATATCTTAATTTATGTTTGATACGACTCGTTTCTTTCATTTCTTCCTTATGTTGATTATAATACTTTAATGCTGATTCCCTACTTTTTATCCTACATCTAAAACATAGGGTATTATTCCTTTCTGCTTTTTCTTGTCCACATCTCACGCAAATGTGATGGGATTTATAAAATTCATAGTTACTTATATTACACATATTTTTCTTCCTTTCTTTCTTTATTTAATAAAAAGGAAGTAAATAGATACTTCCTTACATAAAATTAGAATTCAATTACATTTAATCTTTTTTTGTTATTTTAAAATTTTATAAAATTACTATTTGATCTGTTTCAACAAAATAATAAACATATTCTCCATTATAATTCTTATCATAAATTATATTTATTATTTCGACATTTCCTTTATTTATTAAAGATTTTTTTCCTATTTGATGTAAGTAAAAATTAAACTTACATTTTAACAAGAAATTCAAAGCATAAATTTCATCTTTTGTCATATTTTCTTTTTCATATAAATATTTTTTAAATAATTTATTAAAATCTTGTAGGTTTGATATAGCTTTCTTTAAATCTGTATAATCATCGTAGTTTATATCTTTATTTTTTATCCATAAATCATTATCATATTTAATATGTTTATAAAAATCTTTAATATCATTTATTAAATCATTATCATAAACTGTATATCGTATTATCATGTTATTTACTCCTCTCTATTAATAATTATTGTTTAATATATTAAGTATCGAATCTTCTAATTCATAATATTGCATACCATAAATACATGCTTCATCTTCAGTTCCTTTGCGGTCTTTATTAGGTATTTTTATATTGTTTTCTATTAATAACTCTTCAAACTCATCTATTATTTCATCCGTGATTTCTTTGTTTTTACTCATTTTATTTTTTAATTTTCTATCTCTTAATAGACTTTTAATAATAGAAATGATATAAATAATTAATATTAAGGTTACAAATATTATTAACTCTATAAATTTAGTTGTATCAAAAATTAACATATTTTTTTCCATCCTTTCTATGCAGCAAGTTCTAATTCTTGCTCTTGCATTTCAAATTTTTCAAGTTTTTCTATATACTGATTTGCACATTTTTGGATTTTACTACCTAAATCAATAACAGTTTTAGGTTCACCATTGGCCCATTTAATAATATAGTTAAAACTACAAGTAGAAGTATCAAGTCCAAAATGGTCTGCTACAATATAGGCAACTGATTCAACGAATACCTCTGATAAATCTCTATCCTTAGAGTAATCAAAGTCATCATATAGACTATGTGCAATTTCATGTAATAAAACTGCTGCCTTATCATTTTGTGATAAATCCTTTTTAATTACAATTTTACTATCGTTTGGACTAAAGTACCCCTTTAAACTTCCAGACAAGTCTTCCTCAAAAACAGGTACATTGCTAAAGGCTTTTAATTTTTCATAAAAATAAGACATATCATCGCAATTAATTTCTTGGCATTGCAAAGGTATATCTTCTCCAGTAGTTTGAGATATATCATAAACATATACATATCTATAAGCGTTATATTCAATTGTTTCAATTTTTTCTACTTCTTCATCATCTTCAATAGCCTTAACCTTTTTTTGATAGTGTCTAGGTATAGGTGCAACAATCCATATTTTTTTTGCATCTTCTGTAAGTTCCCTTTTTAGTTTCTGCCATTTAGCCTTTCCAGCAACTTTTGTAGCATCTGGAAACTGACTATAAATTAAAATAAGGTTATTAAAACTATAACCCCTAAAATTTTTTTGAAATTTTAAAAATTTCTCGTAATCTCCATTGTCTATTATAGTCTGCAATTTTTCAACAACTCTGTCAAAAATTTCTTTGGTCTTATTTCCTTTATTTGATTTTCTTTTCATTATTTTATCCCTCCTATGCTACTTTATTTAATACAGTATTTTCCCATTTATCTAAAAATTTTAATTGTTTCTCATTTGGATCATAATTATATTTTATTCTACTTTGAACAATTTTATTGTTTTTTACTTCAACTGTAACAAGTGAATTTTTTGGCTTTTTAATATCTCGCATAAAATAGATGTCGCATTTTCCGTCTGCATATTTTTCTGCGTAAGTCCTAACACAATTACTTTGTTGTTTACTTTCATCTTGTAATGATTTTAAAGTAGGTGCAGGCAATATAATAAATTTGTTATCGTGAAATTTATTAATAGATAATTCTTTGCTACGCCTAATAATTGCTTTTTTAATAATTGATGTGCCGTTAATCCTAAATTGCTTCTCTAGTTTATCATGTTCTTCTATTAAATTTTTAGGAAAAGCATATCTATTGTTTTTTAGGTCAAATCCTAATAATTTAGCAAATCGTAAATAATCTTTATATAAATATGTTTTAACATTTCTGTGGTGCATTTTAGAATATCGTATAAAACGATTTAAACTAATATATTCTGCGATTTCTTCTAAATCGTCTGTACTACCACCATATTTTACGAAATTTTCTAAATATCTGATTTTTTTAATATTTTTTTCTTTTAACAATTGCAATATTTTTAATTGTGTATATGTAATATTATTTCTTTTCATAAATGGATAATAATCTTTTGAAACTCCAAAAATTTCTTGAAAAGTACCACTATAACTAAATTGACTTGCCTCTAATGCTAAATTATATAGTTTCATTTTTGCTAAACGCTCAATTCTATTTATAGCGTAATCATTATTATCTTCTAATAATTTTTTTAAATCTATATATGTAGAATGTTTAGCTATATCCCAGATACAAGAGTATTTGTATTCTGTATTTTTTAGCAATTTCCTTAAATTATTTGGAAATACTATTGAATAATCAATTAGAGAATAACTCCTTGTATATTGTCTCCATTTCTTTTCATCAATATATGGTCCAGTACAATGGTATATAGCAATATTACATTGACACTTTGAAACTCTTTCATTTACATACATATGTTGATACCAACTATTAGTAACTATTTCTCTAGCAAATTCTACAACTGAAGAATGATGCTCATGTTTTGCATCTATAACAGTTTTTAATTCGAAATACCTAATAACAAATGTATTATTGATTCTATCTAAGATTGACAAGTAATCCTTGAAATCATAGTAACGTAAATTACTTCTTTTTATTAAATATTTGTTTTTACAATTAGGACACTTAACTTCTTCATTTATTTTCTTTGTACTAATAAAATCATGATTACAATTAGTACAATGGCATTTATTTTTACTTGATTTTATAATTAAGTTATGATATTTTGCTATTTTATCAACAAATTCATTCCATCCATGTGGAAACTCTGAAGAACAATCTAATATCCTAAAAATATTTTTATATGCAACTTTTACATATCCCATTATTTTTTTACCTCCCCAAATAGTGTAATTTGATTATCTTCTGGCTTTTTTGTCTCTTTTTTCTTTGTTACATCAATAGGGGTAGGGAGCTTATCCTTATTTTCATTTAATCCAAGCTCATCATTACTTTTTATAAAATATGTTACAGCCCACATATAAACAAGATTATCTGCTATCATTGCAACATTGTGTACAGCTTGTTTTCTAGCTTTATCGCATATGAATTTCCACATTTGTTCTGCAGATTTTTCTTCATTTTCAAATTTATCATATAAATCTGTTCTAGTTCTTAAATATTCAAAAACTGCTGTAACATTAGAATTATTTAGTTCTAATACTTCTTTTTCTAATTTTTCTAATCCTTCCATAATTTCCTCCCATTATTTAATTTTTTTACGCAACATTATTTATTGCAGTATCAATATCAGCTAAATTTTTTCCGTTGTATTTTCCTTTTTCATAACAATAAGTATTTGTTATATATGATGTTCTACTGCGATGAACACCACTAAAGTTAATACCATTTAGATATTCCTTTACATTTGGATTAACAACAACTAAAGCTAATTCGGAATTGGCTTTTTGTTCTTCAAATTTTTCTGATAATCCTTTTATAAATCCTAAAGCGTATTCTCGTTTATATTTATTTCGCATAGAAGCATTTACATCATAAAGTTCATAGTTTTCCTTAAAGAATTTTTTAAAACTATTTAAGATTGCTTGTTTTGCATATATATAAACTCTTTTAGAAATTAAAATATCTTCTTTTGCTCCAACAATAACAAGCTTTCCATTATGATAATAGACATCACATCTAAAATTTTTTGCTATTGTTATCATTAAGCTTCTTTTCCATTTATCATTATTAGTCTCATTTTCTGCATTTTCTGTGATAACTTCGTCATCTTGTTTTTCATTTTCATTTAGAAAACCGTTTATATCTTCTTCAGTTATTTTGTATTTAGCCATTAATCTTTGAGCAGCTAATATTGCTGCCTGAGCCTCATTTTCATTGCTATTATGCTTACCAAGTTTTAAAGTTTTTGATATTTTTTCTAAGATTTGATTCATAATTAACATTCTCCTTTCATTTTTTTGAATCTTTTAAATAATTCATTTTCTTGCTTTTCTCTTTCCATATATGAATTGTAGTTTTTGATACCATATTTATCGATTTTTTGTTGCTTTTCATTTTGTACTGCTTCTACCACTCTATCTAATTCATTAAAATCATAAAAATAACAAATAAGGCCATCTTTTACGATGACCTTATCACTTTTATAATCTTTTATCACATTAAATCTATAACTGTATTTTTTCTTTCCAGGATGATCTGCAATTCTAATTCCACAAGAAAGACCATAGTCTAGTTTTAAGTATATTGAACTTGTAGAGTGTGAATTATAGCGATGCACAATAAATCCTATTTCTAGTAATTTATCAATTAAAATACTTGCTACATCCGTTCCAGTCATAACCTATGCAGCCTCTTTCATAATTTGACTATTTTCTAAGTATTTCTGCTTGTCAATTTTATCTGTAATCAATTTTAAATATGGTTTAATCATTTCTACTTTATATTCTGGAATATTGATTTCTGACACTCTTGCAATTTTATCGCCATTTGCAGTTGGTGCAATTACTAAATCTCCTACTTCTACATTTCTTGCAGTATAATAACTGTATGCTTTTCCTCCAAATGTTTTAGGCTCATAATTGTCCTCATATTTTACACTTATAATATTTGTTTCCATAGTTTTTTACTCCTTTCTTTATTCTATATAACTATCATAAATATCAACTTGATATACTTTTTCTTTTTCATCAAGAGTATTAAAGATAAGTCCATGAATATCAGCAAAATCAAAACTTTTAGCAACACCTCTAGCTTCTCTTATATCATTTTCAAATTTTGGTAATATGTCTAAAGAATCAACTTCTATTATTGCTATTTTGTTTTCGTCATCTGTGATTAATTCTACATTACCATTTTTAGCATATTTTTTTATAACTTCTAAATAATTTTGTGGTAAATCACCATAATCATCGAAACTTCTTATATGTAATTTCATTTTTAATTTCCTCCATTCTAGGAACAAAAAAAGAAAGATAAGTTTAATATCTTTCTTAATTTATTCTTTATTAAATTTTATTTTATAATTTGTTTATCTATCTCATTATCAGATAAATCTGTATGTTCTTTTAACCATTTTCTGATATATTCTTCTGCATATTTTGAAACATCTTTTGCTGTTTCTATTTGTTCTTCAGTTTCCTTTTTATTTATCATATATGAATCTAAATAATCGCTATCTTCTCTAACTGCATTTGCTAATGAAATTCTGTGTCCTAATTCTTTTGGAAAAATTTCTGTTTTTACAAAATTTTGATTAAAATATGCAATTACATCTTTATGTCTTTTAAAATCTATTGGAACAGTAGATAGTATTGCTCTAATAGAATTAAATATTGAATAATAAGCCCTATTATTTGCATCTTTATAATATCCAGCTTCACATAGTAATTTGCAAACAGCCAATTTTTCTTTTCCAGCGTTTAATCTATTTATACATAAGCCTGTTGATATTTTTTTACTCACTTAAAACAACTCCTTCCTTCTGGATATTCGCATAAAAAGGAATTGTATCTGCTTCATCATTATAACTTTTTATATTATTAATTAGAGGTATTAAGATTACATTATAATCTAATTCTATATCATAAGTCATATTAGATAGTTTCTTTAATACAGAATAGAATTGAGATGGTTTATAATCAGTTAATACTAATATATCTATGTCTGATGAATTATTATAATCTCCGCCTTGCATAAGAACCATATAGAATAATTTTCTTTAATCTATTTCCTAAAATTCTGTTACATTCTGTAACAAATTTATTTATAGACTGTTGAATATTTATAGGTAAATTATTCATACAATTTGCTCCTTTCAAAACTATTATATTATAAATTTCAAAAAATATCAAGATTTAAAATGGTAAATCGTCATCACCGGATATAATATCGCCATCAGTGATTTCTGGTGTTTGTGAATTAACTGGAGTAGAACTGTTTAAGATATTTTCATCGGCTTTTTTAGGACTGTCAGCAAAATTAATTTCTTCAGCAATAATTTCAGTTATATAATGTTTTGTGTTACTATCGTCAGTCCATACACGAGTTTGAATTCTACCACATACACATATTTGTAGTCCTTTATCTAAGTATTTTTCTGTAAAATCAGCAAGTTTAGAGTACGCAACGATATTTATAAAATCAGTTTGCCTTTCTTCACCCGGTTTTACATATTGCCTATTTACAGCTAGTGTAAAATTTGCAACCTTTATATTATTTGCTTGTGAATACCTTATTTCAGGTTTTTTAGTTAATCTTCCTAATAAAATTGTTTTATTCATTGTAATACCTTCCTTTCCTTAATCATCTTGTCTAACTACTATAAATTTTAAAATCTCATCTGTAATCCTATAAATCCTCTCCAATTCTGCGATATTTTCAGGATTTGTTGTAAATTCTATAATATAGTAGTAGCCTTCTTTATTTTTCTTAACTTCATAAGCTAATTTTCTTTTGCCTATATCTTCAGTTTTTCTAATTTCTCCATTTTTTTCGATATAGTTTTTTATCTTTTCTATTGCATTTTTTCTGTCTTCTTCAGAAATATTACAATCTAAAATCATTACTGTTTCATATTTGTTCATAATTAAATCATTCCTTTCTTTTTATGCAGCGATTTTAAACAATTCTTGTTTATTACGCTTTGCATTTTTTTGTTTCATTTTTCTTTGATTTGAATAATATTCTTCAAGATATTCCTCTTTGTAAATATCTATTTTCCTTTGGTGTTTTCTAAGTTTAAACATATTAGTATATTTTCTGATGTCTTTCTTTTTCATAGAAACTCTGTGCATGTTTTTTATAGATACAACAAAAAATGTTCCTAGTATAATATTTGAGCCAACAATTCTATTAAATTCGTCATGAGCTGCATCCTTGTTTGCAATAAGTACCGTGTTGGCACTTAGTTTAATCCTAAATAGATTTTCTCCAATAAATGCTTTGATGTATTTTATACTTGCTGGTATTTTTACAACTTGTGCCTCTCTTCCAGGCATAACTAATAAAACTTTAATTTTCATATGTATTTTCCTTCCTTTCGTTTACCACAAAGAGAGCTGACTGTTCCCTTTGATAGTAACTTCCTTTAATAAATTTTCTTTTTCTATTGGTTTTTGAATAATAATTTTGCTTTTATTTTCTTTGTCCTGATTTTTTTGCTCATAGAATTTTTGGAATTTCCAATATTGCAAGTAATATAGTGGGGTTTCCATTTTAAATCGTACTTCTCGTGTTAATGTATTACCACAATACACAATTGCAGGTATTCCATATAAAGATAATTGAATATAGGCCATATAAGCACATGTATCAGAAATATCAGTTGCTTCTACTAATAAATCTTTTTGATAATTGATATTTATACTTTTTAATGCTTTTGCAAATGAAAGTATCATTCCACCTGCACCGACAAGTAGGCTCATTTAGTCCTATAAAACCTCTTTCTTCAATTTTCTTTTTTAATGTGTTTTCATCTCCAATTGTTATTTTTGCCATCAAATCTGATATATGACTAGGGGTAAAAAATTGACCTAGATGGCTGTTGCCTAAATGTTGACTTTCATAAAATGGACCTAAAATATCTTTTATTTCTTCAGATTCTTCAAACATCATAATTAGTTCTCCAAACATTTTAGGGAAGATTTTTTGATGCTCCTTTTTATAACTATTAATAGTTTTTAGATATTCTTGTTCCATTTCCGGATTTTTAGTAAATGAATTATATATTGAAATTGCACACATTTTTACAAAATCCATAAACACATTTCCATACATAGCCGATAACTTGCCATATAATTCAGTAAAGACTTTTAATCGTTCTTCATACATATTTCCCTCCAATCTTATCTACAAGAAAAAGACAGATTTCTCTGTCTTTTCTTGTTATGCAGCCTTTTTTTCTGCTACATTATTTTTGTTTATAGATATTGTTTTGCATCCTTTTATAATAGGTTTAATAATTTTGTAATTATTGATATTATTATAATCTGCAATTTTAAGTGAATTTCCTTTTTCTACTTTTGATATGATAAGTTGTGTATTTGGAGCATAATATTTTATGAAGTCATAATCTGCACAACATTCATAATCGTCAATAAAAATAGGGAAATTTACTCTACTTATTTGATTAAACATATTAGCAAATTCTAAAGCTGTAGCAATGGTTTCTGACCTTGATAAATCTGATAGAGGATTGCCTTTATATGTAATTATAAAATCTTCTTTTATTTCGCCAGTAGTTTTTAGAACAGAATAAAATTTTATATCTACATCCTTTAAATATTGTCTTGCTAGTTTTAATTTTTCTTCAATGTAAGAAATATATAGTTTTTGAGCAACCTTTTTGGCTTTATTCAGATTATCAATACTTTTTGAATACATCTGCTTTTGAGCATTAAAATTTGAAATATCTGCTTTAGCATTTTTTATAGAATTTCCTTTTAGAGCAATTTGATTATTAAATTTTTCAATTTCTAGTTTTTCGTTTTCTAATTGCTTAATATTTTGCTCTATAATAGCAATTCTTTTGCTTTTTTCAATAGTAGGATTTCCGTCTAATGCGTGATATTTACATTTTTCAGTAGCTAGTTTTAATTTTAAATCTTTTATTTGTGCTTCTAGTAGATTTTTTTTATCATATTTAGAAATTAAATCATTATACATATTTGCAATAGTTTTTTTCTTGCTTTCATCTTGTATATGCTGATAACAAGTAGGACATATAGAAGATGCACCAGTTTTAATTTCAAGATATTTTTTCTTACCAACTTTCATAGATGTTTCAAGTTCATTGAATTCGGTTTCTTTAGATAAAATATCCTTTTCCAAGCTTTCTATTACTTGTTTTTGCTTTTCTTTATCAATAATAGTTTGGTTAGTATTTAGGTAAGCAAGTTCTTGTCTGGCGAGTGATAATTCTTCGTCTTTTTCAAATGATTTAACTTTTTCTAATTTTTCATCTGCAATGTTTTGAGCATACTCGATTTTTCCATTTAAAGCAGTAATAGTATTACCAAATTTTTTTATATCAGCATTTAAGTCTGTGATATATTTTGGTATATCTTCAGGTATTTCTTCTAAAAGCTTTTGTTCTTCCACACTTAATTTGTTATAAACTAAATCCATTAAGTTTTTAGGACATATATCTGATAAATATTTGTCAACAAATTCTTTTTGTTCTGCTGGTTTCTTAGATAAAAAGTATAGTGGATTTAATATTGATAAAAATAATTTTTTGTCCTTATAAACACTTATTAAATCTCTTTGAGTAATAGCTTTTCCATCTAAAGTAATAAAGTTTTGACTATTATCGTATCTATGTCTTCCACGAATTAAAACATGTTCTGTTCCTGCATTATCTGTAAAATGTAATTCTCCATAAGAAGCATCACATTTTTTATTTATAAGACAAGCTTTTTCGTCTCCAGATAAATTAGTACCTAAAACAATATTGATAATTGCAAATAAGACATTGCTTTTTCCAGAACGATTCTTTCCACTTATGTTTGTAACATCATAAAGTTCTGTTTCAAATAATTTTTGGAATTTTCTAAACCCAATAGTTTTCACATAATTAACTTTCATAATTTTATCTCCTTTTTCCTTTCCTAGAGTAAGGTTTTCGTAAATCTTTTGGTAAAATCCAATCTTCTGTGCCATCTTTGAATTGAACATGATAGTCCAAATAATAAGGATCTCGCTCAATTATTTTTGCAGGTACATTTTTATAGACTTTTCCATTATTTTGCCCTGTTCCATTTACAATAACCTTACTGCCGTTCTTAAATTCATTAAACATGGCAAAATTCTCCTTTTTTTACTTGAATATTTACTTTTGATTTTTATTTATGTATAATAAAGTAAAGTTAAGATTTGCAACTTTTATGAATAGTAGTATAAGAGCTCCTGCTTATGCTGCTATTTTTTTAGTAGCTTTTTCAATAAATTCTAAATTTACTGCAAATTTTATATTTCCAACATCCTTAATTTCTAGTCTTACAAATGTTCCTAAATCGCATTCTAATAATTCTTTAGCATCCTCAGGTTTAACAGCGATTTCAGAAATTTTGTCATTCATATCAGCAAATTCTCCCATTGTATATTCTTTTGGTTGTCCGTTATATACGATTTTTTTTGTGAAAGTTCTTAATAATGCGTAGCAATTATCTAAATCTACTTTTTCAGTTTTTTCAGATGTTTCAGTTACTTTGTCTTGTGATTTTGCATTATCCTTTTTAGATTTGCTTTTTATTTCTTTTTTAGCTGATGTTTTCGTCTCACTTTTTGTAGTAGTTTTAGTATCTGCTGTTTTTTCAGTCTCTACATTTTGCGTTTGTTTTTGAATTGTAGAAGTAGTAGACTTATTTGCAGCAATTTGAGTTATTTTTTGTTTTTCGGCTTTGTTATTCACATTTTGAGTGTTAATTGTGGATAGTTCTTTTTCATTTTGAGTATTTTGTGGAATTGGTTTGTTTGAATCAAATTCATCTTTTTTTACGATATCAACAAGATAATTTTTGTGAGTTTCGCATAAACTATTTGTCTGTTCTTTTTGATATAAGAATAAAGTGTAAAGACCTTTAATAGATTTTCCTTGAATTTTTTGTAGTTTAATATAATTGTCTAATTGATTTATAGAGGTTTGACCTGTAATTTTCATTAAAAAAATACGGTCTGTACTGATGCTAGGTATTAAAAATTTTAGCCATCCTATGCGATTGCACGCACATTTTCCAGCTTCATTTTTTTGCCTGTATTGACATTCAGAACCTTTACATTCAATTTGTTGCCATCCATTTTTAACTTTTTGTGTTGCTTGATTTGAATTTTCAGGACAGCGACATACTTCGCCACTTTGATTATATCTTACATATTTTTTAGTCAATGGCTCTTCACAAAAGAATTCAATTTCAATGCTCTGTTTTCCTTTAAAAAGTTTATCGAATTTTTCTATGTATGATTGCATATGAGTATTTTTTGTTTTTGCTATAAAGTAGCCATACTCTTTTACTTTGTTGTCGATTTTCTCTCCATGTTGCACATTACCAATAAGAGGTAAATTTACTAATTTTGTTTGTTCCATTTTTTAAACCTTCCTTTCTTCTTATGCAGCAATTAATTCTTGCATACAGTATTGTTTTTTACAAATATTTGTCAAATTTACCGTATAAATAGGGTAAATTACATTGTTTATAACACAAATACCAATTTGTTCTTTTAAAATACCTAATTCTTTTAATTGAGGAATTAGAGTAGGTTTGTATAGACAGTCTACAACAATTTCATTTTCTTTTAATAACCTACGATTTTGGTCTAGTGTTATATCTGCAAAATGTGCTGTTTCATTTGTTTCTGGATCAATTCCAAATAAACTAAGTTGTAAATTTCCGTTCTTGTATCTTGAACTATGAATAAAGCATTTTTCAAATACCATTTCGTATAGTTCAAAGTTGAAACCACTTCCCATAATTTAAAATCTCCTTCCATAATTTTTGTGTAAAAGATTTTTTTAATAATCCTCCTTTCCTTTAATTTTGGGTAAAAAAAGAGAAAGCAAGTATATTTTTAGTGATAGGGGGAATATCACTTCAAATTCTTACTTTCTTTTTATTTAAGGCATAACAAATAATCTATATATTTATATCTGCCTAAATCCCAATTTTATGCTACATATATAATGTAGATGTACTGCTATTAACTAAATTTTAATAGCTATGCCACAAATATTTGTGGGTAGTTATAGAAAAATCTATAACATAATCTTTATACACAATTATATTTTATAGAGTTTTATTTGAAAATTCAATAAACGCGTGAAAAAAATTTTTTTGCTTGATTTTTAGGACTTTTTCAAAGATTTTTATAGGGAATAAAAATTTATTTTTCTGAAAATCTCTATATGCTTACTGCAAGAATATATCTAGCAAATTAAAAAAATTTTTCTTCATCGTTCCTATTTATCTTTAAATTTTATACAATACAAACGGAAAGGGGAGAGAATAATGTATAAATATTATTTTACTTATTGGATAGCAAAGTATGGCAGAGAAGAATTTGAACGCTTGACAAAAAAGATATGTAGAAAAATAACAGTTCCATTAAAAATAAAAAAAGAATCAGATACAGATGAATACTTATTTCATTATTTTTTCGTAACATATTACTCTATTGCATTGCATTACTTTGGGTTGGATGTAAAACAAATTGCTATGATGATAGATATTGCATTTGTACCAGGAACATCAAAATTATTTCCACCAGGAAATATATTAAGAGTACAAGCAGATGTTATTCCAGAAATAGAGAAATATGTTGAAAATGATTTCAAATGTTATTAACTTACATATAAGTTACTCTATATGTGATATATGGAGTAATTTTATAAAAACAAAAAAATGTAACATAATTACACTTATGATACATTTACAAATTGTTTTTGATAAAATTCATTATAAAAATGTAACATAAATGAGTAAAATGGTATTGAAAAAATGTAACATAAATGAAAGGGGGGAAGAGAGATGCTAGAACAATTTATAAATTACATGAAAAAACAAGGACTATCAGAAAACACATATAATAGTTACGCAACTGATGTCAAAATATTTAAACAGTATTATGAAGACTCTTATGGTGAAGAATTAAATACTCTTGTTCATGCAGATGTAAAAATGTATTGCAGTTTCTTGCTAAAAAGTAATATTTCAAGTTTAAGTATAAATAGAAAAATTGCAGCATTAAAACAGTATAATTTATTTTTAATTGATGAGGGAGTACAAAATGATGTTGTTATATTAGATAAAGACTATATAAAAGTACAAAAATCAATGATAAGTAAGACAATTCCGTCAGTGCAAGAAATAAACAAATTAAAACACTTTGCTTGTAGAGATGAAAAGAATGCCAAAAGAGATTTTTGTTTTTTATCAATACTTATATATGGTGGACTTAGAGAAAGTGAGATAGTTACAATTAGGTTAATAGATATAAAACTAGAAGAAAAGTTTATAAATATTATAGGAAAAGGGAATAAATTTAGACAGATAGTAATAAACAATTCAATGTATGATGCTTTATCCGAATATATGGAAGAAAGAAAGTCAATAGATACTGTTAATCCTTACTTATTTGTGGGACAGAAAAATAGAAGCAATAAAGAGCCACTTAATAGGAATTTTTGTAATAGATTATTAAATAAATATAAAGATTTATGCAAAATAGAAAAATTGCATCCACATATGTTAAGGTCATTTTTTTGTTCAAATGCTTTACACAATGCAGGATATAGTATAGACCAAGTTGCAAATCAAGCACGGACATAGTAGCCTTAATACAACAAAAGGGTATCTTGTTACTGAGCAAGAAGATTTAATTTCTTTAGCAAATAAATTGTAATAAAATAGTGGCTAGATATGTACAGTGTGATTATGCATAAGGTCTAGGTTTTGACTTTAGTAAAAAAAGTGGAGTAAAGTTTATTAATCTAATAAAGATAAAGAAAAAATCCTAATTTTAGTTAATATTTGATACTTTGGCAAAATTTTAATATAAAATATTCAATTTTTTAATTACAATTCTAATTCAAATAATAATTAGAATATTTAATATATATTTAAGTTTGTAAAAAAAATCCGAAATTCCTCCCAAAATAAAAACTAATATTGACTTTTTCCTTTTTTGATATATAATTATAATGAAAAAGGTTTTTTGAGAAAATGTTAATTGTTAATTTTTGGCAAAACCATGAAAAAAGGGGGAATATAAGTATGAATAAATTAAGTAAAATATTATTAACTTTTAATATTATATTTATAATTGCATTGATAACTATGATTATTCTATTTTTCAATATGAAAAAGTTAGCCTATGATAATTATTCTATGTACGAGTCAGAAAAAAAATTATCAACCTTTTTAGAAGAACAATTAGAAGAATATAAACAAAAATAAAAATTATTTAAAAGAAGGTCTCCTAAAATAAAACTATAAGAAAATTTAAAACCACTTTTTAGTTAAAAATCATATTAATAGAGAATATTGAACCACTAATAAGGCAAAATGTTCTCTATTTTTTCTTTAGTATGGGCATTCGTTTTTAATTTTGTTATTATAAGGTACCATCTTTTTATTTCTATGAATAATTTGTTTGTTATTTTCCATTCTTGTGATTTTTATATAAATTTATATGGCTTAAAATTATCTAATTGTTCAAATGATAATATAGATTAAGTTTCGAATCAAGAGCGAACATAGCAGCCTTAATACAACAAAAGGATATCTTGTTACTGAGCAAGAAGATTTAATTTATTTAGCAAATAAATTGTAATGGATATGATTTTTTGTGGTATAGTATATTTAAATATAGGGAGTGGGAATGATGGATTTTTTTGATATGAGTTTTAGTAATCTTTTTTCTAATAAGCACGGAGACCAAATTTTTAATGCTATTTCTAATAGAATTTTGCAAGAAATATCTAAAAAAGATGATGCAGAGTATGTGGAGATTGTCTTTAAAGTTGCTTTTTTAAGTTTTTTCGGACTTGATGATAACTCTATAAAAAAACTTATAGAAGATACTATGTCAAAGCAAAATGTTAATGTAAAAGAAATAAAGATAACCCATAAAAATTCTATTAAGGAAATACAGAAATATTTGCAATCTGCGATGAATGAAGAAAAATAACAAAAAATATGGCTATATAAATTTTAAAGTGATAAAAAAACAAAAGTTAAAACTTTTTTGTCTACTAAAAAAGCAAGTAAATACTTGCTTTTTTAGATAAAATTAATGTTTTTTAATATTCTATAACTTCTCCAGTAATGCCATCGATACGTGTATTTTTAGTATATTCATATTGGCTTAAATCTGTTTTTGAAATCTGTTCATCAGTTACATTGCCTATGTCCCATGTAATATAGGTTTTATTATATTCCTCATTTTTTCCTATGCTTTGATATAAAGTATCGCTAACAAAAAGGGTTAGACCTGTTGATTTTTCATAAATTTTTTCTAGATTGTGGTTAGAATCTCCTTTTGTTTCTATTATTTTATAACAATCTTTGTTGTTGTATTTTACAGTCTTAATTGAAAAATTAATATCTAAAGCTAATTTTATTCTTTTTATAATGGTATCAAGTCTATCGTCTACAAAAGAAACTGCTAATGGCATAGGAAAGCCTGCTGGTACTTCTAAATATTGCTTTGAATTTTCTATAATCATATAAGCCTCTCCAGTATTCAAATTTTTCCATGTCTTAATATTTCCGTCTGCATCTAAAGTTCCTTCTTTGATCATTTTCATAACATTATTCTTTTGGTATTGTTTTATTACCACATTTCCACTTTTTTGCTCATAATAGAAATTGTCGAATTTGCTGTTTTTTACCTCTAAATTATACAAATTTGTTAAAACAGAATACCTATATAATACAATTCCTGCTAGTATCCCTATTATTGAAGCTATTACGATTAATACTTTTTTCCAAAATTTTAAGTGTTTTACTTCTTTATTAACCTTTTTCATATAATCTACCCCCTTATCAATATTTTCTGTGGGAACTTCTAAGTTTGATTTCATGTTGTTATATACTCTAGTGCATTCTTCGCATTGTTCTAAGTGTTCTTCTATAAATTGATTAGTCTCATCAAATGTTGTTTTTTCCATATAGTTTGGTAATAAGTCTTGAACTATTTTGCAAAAATTATACATCATTTCCCACCTCCTTTATTTTTTGCTTGGCTCGATAAAAATTAACCCTTGCCCATACTTCGCTTTTTCCTAGTATACAGCCTATCTCTTTAAATGTCATACCACCATATATTTTCAAATATACTACTTTTTGAACTTCTTTATCTAGTATTGATATTTTTTTATTTAATTCTTCTATTTGTTTTTTATTTTCAACTTCTTCATCTATACTGTATTGATTATATATTTCAATAGTATCTAAATCTGTAAATACTATTTTTTTTCGCCTTTTCAATTCGTTAAGCCATAAATTTTTAGCAATTTCGCATAACCATACTGACATTTTGCAATTTCCATTAAATTTGTCAATATTCATTATAGCCCTGTAAAAAGTTTCTTGTGTCAAGTCTTCTGAAATTTCTTTGTTATGCGTTAGGCAAATCAGGAATTTATATACAAGTATGAAGTTTTCATTATATATTTTTTCTATATCTACATTCTCCATTTTATTCCCTTTCTACTTATATAACAATTGAAAATGAATTTCGTTACACTTTTGCGACAAATAATGTTCTGCAATATTTTTATATCATATTATTTATAAATAATAAAGAAATAAAAAAATATTATCTTATATTTACCTTGTAACAAAATTCATTTTTAGTTGTCATATATATGTAGATAATAGAAATGAAACTAGTAACTAAAAGAATTATTAAATTTTTCTTAAAATCATTTACGGTTTCCATAAATTATGATATGATTTAAAACACTAACATTTAGGTAGAAGAAGGTATAGTATATGAAGAAACAAATAAATTTTGGCTTGGGCTTTGTAACAGGCAGATCTAATGTATGTAAAATTATAAATAGCTATTATAAAGATATGCTATCTCAAATTGACAATTATGATAAACAGATAAAATTAACTATTTTCATATTATTTGATACAAGTTATCAAAATACTGCAAAAGAAGAATTTTATCAACTTGAACCAGAAGTATTGAAAAATATTACAGTAAAATATATTACTCCTGAATGTATAAACAGACAAATAAAAACTTTAAAAGAAAAAAATAATATGACTTCTGAAGAACTAGAACTATTTTTTGGTCATGGACATGCAAAAGGAAGAAACACTATCATGTATTATGCGTTAAAGTACAAGATGGATTATCTTTTGTTCTGGGATGATGATGAATATCCAGTAGCAGTTCTCAAAGATCATGGAAAAAATACATGGATTAAACAAAATAATCTATTAGAACATATAAAATTTATGGAACAAAATAATGCAGATATCACAGTAGGATATCATTGCGGATACATTTCTCCAATACCATACATAGACTTTAATAATGATTTTACCGAAAACGACTTAAAACAATTTATAGAAGTAATTAGTAATGATATTATATCTTGGGAATCAATTAAGGAGAAAATGCGAAATACGAATGGTGTTACATATGCATATATGCGTCAAGCTAAAGGAATAGGTGCGACTGAAATAGAATCAGATGGAATTGGTAAGTGGATTGCAGGCTCTACTTTATGTTTAAATCTTAATAATGTAAATAAAATTCCTGCATTTTATAATCCTCCTAATGCTAGAGGTGAAGATACTTTTTTCTCAACTGCATTAAATAATTCTAGTGTTTTTAAAATACCTGTATATCATTTTCATGATGGATTTTTAAAATATACTTGTATTATGGAAGGAAATTATCCCAAAAGTTTAAGACAAATTAATGTAAAAGAAACATCTATAAAGGATAGATTTTTTAAGGCATCTCTTGGTTGGATAAAATATAAACCTTTATTATTATACGTAAAAGATAAAAAAAGTTATAAAAAAGAAATAGCAAATATTAAATCTAAATTAAATTTAATAATTCCTAAACTAAATAATATTTTTCAAGATAATTGTTTTTTTTCACTAATGGTAGAGCTGGAAAAATATGATGAAAATGTAGTTAATCATTATACAGATTATAAAAAAACTAATGAAATTTGGAATCTTTTGAAAATTTAGTTTATAAAGATAACAGGACAATAATGTTCCTGTTATTTATTATACTCTTTAAAATTTTTTTAATTTTCTTATCCTTTTTTGTTCCTTTTATATTGATATTAATGACATAAATATAGAAAAGTATATAGATTAAGTAATTCTAAAGGAATGAAACTCGTTCAAATTTCATTCCTTAATTTTATATATATCCTATGTAAAAATAGTGGACCAAATATTCCTAATATTAAATATCCTAGTTGTAATAGTATATTGTATTTTGGTATTTCATAAATATATATCCATCCCAATTTAAAATGAGAAACGTCAAAATATGGTATTTGTTTAATATTTATATTTATTTCATACAAAACAAAATTCAATAAAAATACAATTAATAAATGATGAGACATAATAGAAAATGTATTATTTCCTATTTCGTTTATAATCTTATTTTCTCCTAAATATTTACTAAGTATTTTTGAAATACGTGTGTAAAATAAAATACTAATAAAAGATGCTAATATTGATATAATACCAATAGAATTGAAACCAGAAAATTCGTGCATATCATAATCAATTTTTCCAAAAATTTTATATAGTATAAAATTTATACTAAAAAGAATAAATATATATGGTAGAGTTGGAATTTTCTCTTCATAGTATTGCCATTTTTGTTTATATAAATATCCAAATTGAAAAAATGGTAAAAAGAATACTGCTCTTGCAACTATTAATAGGATATCATTTTCATTCACTATATCTTTCAAATATACAAATAATATTTGAAAGATAATGAAATTTAATAATAATGTTACATCATTTAATTTTTTACTCATTTTATGAATAATAGTATAAAAGCAAATTGTTATAAATAATGTTGGAACAAAATACATAGGAAAATTTAACACATATTGATTATTATTTATCAATGGCTGTATTAATGATGTGTATAATGTTATATTTTCTCCAAAATATACTATTCCTTTATATTTAAAAATATTTACAATTATTCCATACATAAAATTAATTATTAAAAATGGGACTATTATTTTTTTAAATTTATAAAATATATATTTACCTATGTTTTCTTCATTTTGTTTTTTATAGAAATAGCCCGATATAAAAATAAAAATACTTATAAATGGAAATATACTAAAAAATTTATAGAATTCTCCTGCAATATGGCAACTAACTACTGCAATAATGGCTATCACAGATAAAATCATAAATTGCTTATTTGTTTTTTGCTTTAGCATATCTTCTTTCCTTTCAACATTTTTTATCACATACATATTCATAAAAATTCATCTTTATATATTAATCTATCTCATCTAATACCACAATCATCCTTACTTCGCTTAAATTACTAGGTTCAGATTCTAAAATATCGCCATAATTATATATTGCTACAGTTTGCCCAACTTTTAATTGCTCAAAATTAATATTAGTTTTGTTCCATTTTATTTTGAAATTATCTCCTATATGATCTAGAGGTACACTAAAATAATATTCTCCCCTATGATTGATATCGTTTATATTTAAACCTTTTACTGTTATTTCTTTTATACCATAAACTTCTGAATCAGATATTTTTTCTATGGTTGCATAAAATGTGTCAGGATACATTTCTTCTGATACCATTTTGACCATCTGATTTGCAGAGTTTAGATATGCATTTTTAAAACTGAAATAATAATAAGTCATTACTCCTAAAGCAATTACTAATATGATAATTATTATCAATTTTAAAATTTTTAATTTTTCACTATATTTTTTTATATATTTAACTTCTCGTTTATCCCTTTTTAAATTATCAATATTCAAGTTTTTTAGCATATTTTCTAACATTTTTTGACACTCATTACACTCTTTTAAATGTTCTTCGATAAAGTTATTTGTTTCTTCATTTGTTAGTTTTTCAATATAATTTGGTAATAAATCTTGAATAATTTTACAATCTCTTTTCTCTTTCATATTAATCAACCTCCTTTAATTGATTTTTACCTCGATAAAATGTTACTCTAGCCCAGTTTTCTGTTTGATTCAAAATAATTCCTATTTCTTTAAAACTCAGTTCACCGGTTATTCTTAAATAAATTACTTCCCTTGTCTTTTCATCTAGTTTTTGCATTTTTGTATATAAAGATACTTTTTCGTCATTAGAAATAATCTGTTCTTCGATATTATTATCTGATCCGGATTTCTAAAAATTTTTCATCAAGATTTATAACTTTTTTATTTTTTTTGCAATAGTCATACCATAAATGTTTAGCAATTTGACATAGCCATACTGATATTTTACATTCATCATTATATGTATTAATTTTCTTAACAGCTTTATAAAAAGTTTCCTGTGTTAGTTCTTCAGAAATATCATTATTTCGAGTTAGACAGAATAAGTATTTGTTTACTGTTTCAAAATATTGTTCATATATTTGTTCCATATCCTGCATAACTTTTATCCTCCTTTGCTAATATAACGATTAAAATTAAAATTCGTTACAAGATTTTACAAAAAATTTAATTTTTTAGAAATTTACCTAAAAAAGCAGATTTTTACACTTTAAATCTGCTAGGTAATTTACTAATTATTGTTACAATTATACAATAAAAGACAGATAATTGCAAACAAATATCTGCCCTACTTATTGTAATTTGTGTGTTAGATAAGGAACAGATATAAATACCTGTTCCTTAATAATTTTCTATGCTTTTTCTTTTAGTGTATATTGACTAATATCTGGCTCTGTAAAAATAGAATCATCTACTGTATTAAATTCATATTCTCTTTCATTAACTATACCTGCATCTATTGATTTTACAAATAGTCCTGTTTCTTTATCAATATATGTTTCTACACCTTCAGAAATTAAAGAGTTTGATGACATAAATTCTTTTACAATATAGCATTCTTTTCCCTTATAATCAACTGATTTTATTTTTGCACTTATGCATCCTAGAATTGTTTGCCACTTACTATCATTTTCTAAATGATTATAAATACCAAGAGACATTATTGTTCCACTATTTAGCTGTGCAACTTTTGAATCTTTTGTTTCTGTAAAAACGTCTGTTCTTTCTCCGTTACTATACATAGATATTTTTGTCACTTCATTATTTGCCATTCTTTCCAAAAATACTACTTCTTTATTATCTTTCTTGTAATATTCCATCGTAACAACTGAGTCATCATTTTCTGTTGTTACAGACTTTGTACGATAATTAGTGCTATTTGCATATTTTGAAATTTTATTTTGCAAATCAGAGATGATAACATAATTTCTAATAGTATGAATTAAAAATATTGCAATAACTATTAATAATATTACTCCTATAATTTTTAAAATCTTCTTTTTCATATAAAAAAACCTCCCTTATTTAACATGGAAGGCAACCTAGCAATCATGAGTTTTTTCAAACTTTTAGACCTATGGCTTTGCGTCATAAACTTTCGTTTATTTTGCTATTTACATCTAACTTTATTATAGCATATTTTGTCATTTTTTTCAAGTTTTCTTACATACAAGCATTATATGTAGAAAGTTATTAAAAAGGCAGTTTCTCCTGCCTTTTATATGTAAGTTGTCGCTTTAATTTTCATCTAAAAGCTTTTCTAATATTTCATTATACACGGGATCATTGCGTTTAGTTGTGTCTTTTATCATAATATCTTCATTTGTAATATTTCCTATTGACCAAGAATAACTTTCTTCTGTTAATTTTCCAAATAA